>JBHELF010000141.1:0-26737 GCA_046263155.1 Actinomycetota bacterium | reverse complement strand
GCTCGAGGGCCGCGTCCATGATGTCGTCGTGGACTACCGCGAAGGTGTGCAACAGCTCCAGACTGGCCGCGGCTCGCAGGATCTCGTTTCCGTGCGATCCGCCCGCTGCCTTGAAACCCCAGTAGCAGAGCGTGGGTCGCAATCGCTTTCCGCCGGCCCGCAACGCGCGCTCGATTTCATCGAGGAGCGGCTTCGCGTCCGGAACGGTTGCCCGCCGTTCGTGCAGAAAGCTCCTCAGTACCGCATCGAAATCTGTGCGTAACTGATCGAGGGAGCGGCCGTCTCGAAGCACGCCCCTTACCCTAGTTCCGTGCGAATTTCGCGAACCATCCTCCCTGTGGCGCTTCTCCTGGCGGCGTGTGCTTCAGAACCTCCGCCCGCGGCAGCGCCCGATGAGCTGACGGGCGTGATCGTCGAGATCGATGCGCGCGGACTCGACGACGTGCGCAGCTTCACGTTGCGGAGCGAGGGCGAGACGTACGAAATCTTGATCGACGATGAAATCGATTACGGATTCCCTCTGAGTCACCTCAACGCCCACCGCGCCGGCGCGGACCCGGTCCTCGTGGATCTGGAGGAGCGCGACGGCGGGCTCTACGCGCTCTCGATAGAGGACGGTTAGATCTTCTGCAGGACCGGGCGAAGTTCCTGAGGGGCGACGGTTCCCTCGTATTTGGCGACCACTCGGCCGCGGGCGTCCATCACAAAGACCCACGGCTCGCTGGGAAGTCGCCACTCGCGGACGGCGGGGACGGGCCTGAGGTTCGAGGGATCGTCGAGGTTCTCGTAGACCTCGACGTGGATGAACGTCAGATCCGGGAATCCCTCGGCCACCTTCTTAACTATGTCGAGGGTCGGTCCACACACCTCCGACGTGCAGAATTTCGGAGTCGCGAAGACGACCACGAAAGGCTGCTCCTGCTCGATCGCATTGGCGATAGACAACCGGTAGAAGCTCGGATCGGGGTGCATGTCCGTGGAGATCTCACTTAACTTCTTCACATCGTCGGCCGTCGGCGTGTCCGTTGCGGGGGCCTTCTCGCCCAGGCCGATCGTGATGGGCTCGGCGCGTACCTCAAACGAACCTCTCACGGTCTCCTCCACGTCACCGCCGCGGACCGTGAGCTCCGCGCCCCACTTGCCCGGCGAATCGAACTCAACGTTGGCTACGTACAACCCGACCACCGGTTCGATGGTCCACACAAAGTCCGTCTCGCTCTCGAAGGCCGGCTCGGTGTCGGACTGGGAGAGATCGAAGAACGCGACGTCGACGTCTACCGAAGGGGAACCGATCGGGGCATCTTGAGAGTCGTTGAGGGCGACGAGGAAGCGGTTGCGTCCCACGACGATCTCGGACGAAACGAACACGGGGTAGACCTCGACATCGTCATAGGGCTGATCGAACCCGGAGGGAGACCTCCCCCCGCCCCCTTCACCGATGTCGGTGGGCGTGGACTCCCCGCAGGCGACGCCGAGAAGCACCGCCACTGCGACGACAAATCGAATAAGTCTCATCACCGAGAGACCCTAGCGGTCCGTTCCGACCACCGTGACCGCGGGCGTCTCTGAGTAACATCGCCCTCCCCATGTCGAACACGAGAAGGCTCGCTCTGGTGGCCGCGGGAGCCACCTTCGCTCTGATCTCTATCGGGGGCCTCGTACGCGCCACAAAATCCGGCCTCGGATGCGGGACGGACTGGCCACACTGTTCGGGAAGGCTGCTGCCAGCGCTCGAGAACCGCGCGGTGCTCATCGAGTTCTCACACCGACTGGCCGCCGGAGTGGTGATCCTTCTCCTCGGGTGGCTCGCCGTCAGGGCCCTACGTCGTCATAGGTCCGAGCCGCAGATCCTGTGGGGTTCGGTGGCGGCTTTCGTGCTGGTGCTGAGCCAGGCCGCGCTCGGCGCCCTCGTCGTGAAGCTCGAGCTGCAGGCGGTGTCCGTCGCTCTTCATCTGCTGGTCGCGCTCAGCCTGCTGGGCCTTCTCCTCTGGGTTGCGTTCCATGCCTCCGAGGAATCTTCGTTTAGACGGCCCGATCGTTCCATCCATCGCAGATCACTCCTCGCAGCAGCTGCCGTGGCGGCGGCGATGCTCAGTGGTTCCTATGTCACCGGAAGCGATGCCGGGCTGGCGTTTCCCGATTGGCCGCTGATGGGGGGCCAACTGCTCCCCGATCTGTCGCTGCGCCACGCCGCGATCGCCTTCCTGCACCGCCTCTTGGTAGTGCTCGGCGGAATCGCTGTGCTGGCGGCCGTCGGTGCGCTCGTGCGCGTCCGGGTCGACTCGCCGAACCTGGCTCGCCTGGGTTACGCAGCCGGCGGCCTCTACGGAGGCGAGATCCTCATCGGGGCTCTGAATGTCTGGACGCAGCTGAACCCCCTGAACGTGACTCTGCATCTCGCTCTCGGAGCGGCCATCTGGGGCTGCCTGTTGAGCGCGGCGGTCGGTACGCGAGCGCAGGAGTCACTCGTGGGCACGCGGGGGAAGGAGCGCCGTGCGGTCGTGGAGGCGCCGGCATGAAGAGGCTCGTCGTCTCTGAAAGCACCGGGGCGTTGCGCGTGGAGGACTTGACCTCCTCCCCACCCCTGGAGGAGCTCGGTGCGGCGACCCTGGCCGATCGGCTGCGGGCCTACATCGCGTTGACCAAGCCGCGCATCATCGAGCTTCTGTTGGTAACGACGGTGCCGGCGATGATCCTGGCGGCACAAGGACTCCCCAGCATCGGGCTAATAGTGGCCACGCTCCTCGGCGGGACGCTGTCGGCGGCCGGAGCCAACGCCATCAACTGCTACCTCGACCGAGATATCGACGCGGTCATGCCGCGCACAAAGAGGAGACCCCTCCCAACTCATCGGATCACTCCTCGTTCGGCCTTGGCCTTCGGGAGCGCGCTCGGGATCATCGCGTTGGTGTGGATGTGGGTGACGATCAACGCCGCGGCGGCCTTCCTGTCATTCGGGGCGTTGCTGTTCTACGTCTTCATCTACACCTTGGCGCTCAAACGGTCGACCCCGCAGAACATCGTCATCGGGGGCGCGGCGGGCGCGGCTCCGGTGCTGGTGGGCTGGGCCGCGGTAACCGGAACCATCGATCTGCCGGCGATCGGCCTGTTCGGGATCATCTTCTACTGGACGCCACCGCATTTCTGGGCGCTGTCGATGCGCTACGAGAAGGAGTACGCCGCCGCCGGCGTCCCGATGATGCCGGTGGTCTACGGCAGACGAGAGACGACGAGGCACGTCCTCTTGTACTCATTCATCTTGTTGGCGATGTGCCTCGTGCTGTTCTCCGTAGCGCAGATGGGGATGGTCTACCTGGGCGCGACTGTGATCCTCAACGCGGTCTTCGTCGGATGGGCGATCAGGCTGTGGCGTAATCCGAGCCCCAAGTTGGCCTGGGGACTGTTCCGCTTCTCGATCTACTACCTCGCGTTTCTGTTTTTAGCGATCGCTCTGGATGTACTCATCTCGACCTAGCTGAATGATTCATAGGCCCAGCAACAACTGCGGTCTATTCGACGATGAGGCTTCCGTTCATCGTGCCGGGGTGGATGTCGCACTGGAAGTAGTACTCGCCGGGATCCGGCGCCGGGAACGTGTATTCCGTCGAATCGCCACCCGGTAAATCGGGCCCGTCGAAGATCGGATCGGTGAGGCTCTGGCCGTCCGCGGCGTTGGCATAGATGGCGAAGTTGTGCGGTGCCGTGTCCATGTTGTCGAGGGCCACCGTTGCCTCTTCACCCGAAACCAGAGTGATCTCAGACGTATCGAAAAGAATTCCTCGCGCCACGAGCGGCACAATTCCCCCGGCGGCCTCGACCGCTCCGGCCGGCGCCGGTTCCGTGCCCTCATGTGTCTCGCCGAAACCAACCTGAGCGATCACCGCCCCAATCACGACCGGATAGAGAGCCACCATCGCCAGCTCGATCGTCGCCGATCGACCGAGATTCGGCCTCAGTGCAAGAACGGCGCAGGCCCCCAGCACGTTCGCGGCCATCGCCAGGGCCAGAACGGTGGCGGCCTCCTTGGGGACGGCCAACAGAATGCGCGAGAAACCGAAAGTGATTCCTCCGATCAGGACCAGAGCCCCCAAGGGAATCAGCAAGGGCAGAGGTAGGCGCAGGCGTAGCTCGCCGACAAGCTCGGAACGGTCTCTCATGTCACCGCCTCAGCTCCCACGCATCGAGCTCGCGCTCGAAGTCCGGCCACGACACCGTCTCCAGTTCGGCCCTCTGCTCGGCCATATGCCAGCGAAAGAACAAGATCGCGATCGCGGTCCACAGTAACAAGCCCCCCAAAATCTTCATGATCAACCCGGCCACCATCTGGTCGGTAACGACGGAGATTCCCCACAGTCGCGGAACTGTTTCGTAGAAGTGATAGATGGGTGCGTTCGCGAACGTGAGGAACGAGGCCGGGACGGTCGGCAGGATCGATTGAAGGAAAAGATAGAGCATCTTGGCCGGCTCGGAAAGGCGGGCCAGCTCCGGCAGGGGACTGATCACCGGAAACCACATGAGCAAAGCAGTGGTCACCAACACCGTGTGGATCAAGAGATGGACTGGCTCCGAGCGCAGCGACAGGTCCACCAGAGTCGGCCAATGCGTGATCGCGATGACTGCGTTGAAGGCAAGCAGCGCGAAGACGGGCCGCGTCACGAAGCGCGCGAATTTCAAAACGCGGGGGGACCTGATCAGCTGGCGAAGGAGCCAGGGGGGCAGGCCCAAAAGCAGCAGCGGGGGCGCCACGAGCGAGAACAGCGTGTGCTGCACCATGTGCACACTGAACAGATAGTTCTCGGACAGCTCATGGACCGGCCAGTCGGCTCCGATCCACAGGACCGCGATGCCGCCGACAAAGAAGAGCTTTCGCCGCCGTGTCGCTCGCTCGCTTTCAGACGCGTCCAGAGGTGCACGCACAACTCGCAACGCGAGGAAATAGCCACCGAGCAAACTGAGCATCAGGACCCAGACGTCGGGATGCGCATGCCAGGTGGACCACCCGCCCCACGCGATCGAGGGTTGCACGGGCGTCCCGCTAGCGGGTCACGAGCGGCGCGGGGCCACCCCGGAACAGGAACGTGGAAAGCACGATGAAGAACACGACGAAGGCCAGCACGATCCCGACCACGAAGAGCCGGCGATAAAGGTGGCTATCGAAACGCAGGTGCATGAACCACAACGCGACGAGCGCGAACTTGAGCAACGAGAAAGCGAGCAGGAAAGGCACCAGCACCCCGCGGATCGCCTCGATGTAATAGATCGCGACCTCGATCGCGGTGATGACCGCCAGAACGATGGCCACCGTGACGTACTGCCGAGGACCCGGATGGGAGTGCTCGCTGTGGGCGCGTTCCTGAGTGTCGACCATGGTTAGGTACCCGTGGGGATCAGATAGACGACGGTGAAAATCACGATCCATACGACGTCAACGAAGTGCCAGTAGAGGCCGATGTACTCCACCTTGTGTGAATCCTCGGTTCCGAGCCGGCCGAAGACCGACATCGCGACGAGGGAGAGAAGCATCAGGATCCCGACCGTCACGTGCGCCCCGTGGAAGCCGGTCAGCACGAAGAAGGAACTGCCGAAGGTGCTGGTGGAGAGGTTGAGACCCTCCTCGACGAACGTCGTGAATTCGTAGAGCTGGCCTCCGATGAAGACCATCCCGAGGGTCGCGGTGGCCAGCAACCAGACGCGCAGACCCCGGTGATCCCCATGCTGGATCGCAGCCAGCGCAAGAACCATCGTGAGACTCGACATCAGCAGCACGAAGGAGCTGACCGACGTGTAGGGGATGTCGTAGATCTCGTGCGGCTTCGGCCCCGCGACAACCCGATTGCGGTACAGGAGATAGGTCGAGATCAGCGATCCAAAGAAAAGGCACTCCGATCCCAGGAAGGCCCACATCGCGATCTTCGTGTGGGCGAGGCCGGTCGATGTGGGCGGGTGGTGAGCCTCGGCAGTCACGGCCATATCAATGCACCTCCTCGGCGGTAGGCGGCTCGAGAACCCATCCATAGAACCCAACCAACGCCAGCACGGCGCCGCCCGCGATCAGCAGAGGCGAATAGATCACTCCGTAGGCCATCAAGGGAATGCCGCCGGCCGCGACCAGAGGGAAATAGGACGGCGAGGGCATGTGTATTCCGTGGCCCTCTTCGGGACCATTGGCGCCTCCTGCGAACACGCGAACGGGAGCGGGAGCTCCGGGCGCGGGCGCGTACTTCCGATGCCAGAAGTCGTCGCGCGTCTTGACTTCGGGTATCTCCTCGAAGTTGTACTCGGGCGGCGGTGAGGAGGTCATCCACTCAACCGTCCGGCCGTCCCACGGATCGGGTCCGGCCTCCTCGCCGCGCCTGCGGCTGAGGGCCACATTCAGGATGAAGACCAGAGTCGCGCCTGCGATGGTGAAGGCTCCGATCGTTTCGATGAAGTTCCAGAAGTCCCAGCCCATCCCCTCGGGATAGGTATAGATCCGCCGAGGCATCCCTTGCAGACCGAGGATGTGCATCGGAGCGAATGTGAGGTTGAAACCGATGAACATCAGCGCGAAGTGGAGCTTGCCCAGCCCATCGGACAGGAAGCGCCCAAAGACCTTCGGCCACCAGTAGTACAGACCCGAGAAAATCCCGAATATGGCTCCCCCGAAGAGCACGTAGTGGAAGTGAGCGACTATGTAATACGTGTCGGTTTGCTGCTGGTCGCTGGGAACAACCGCGTGAGTTACACCGGACAGTCCGCCGATGATGAACATGGACACGAACCCGATCGCAAATAGCAACGGGGCCTTGAACCTGATGTCCCCGCCCCACAAGGTGCCCAGCCAATTGAAGATCTTTACGCCCGTTGGAACCGCGATAAACATCGTCGAGAGAGCGAAGGCAGAGTTGGCCACGGGGCCTAGCCCGGCGGCAAACATGTGGTGGGCCCACACCCCCCAGCCCATGAAACCGATCGCGATCCCGGAGAAGACGATCGCCGCGTAGCCGAACAACGACTTCCGCGAGAAAACCGGCAGCACCTCGGACACGATGCCCATCGCCGGCAGGATGAGGATGTACACCTCGGGATGGCCGAACACCCAGAAGAGGTGTTGCCACAAGATCGGATCTCCCCCCATCGCCGGATTGAAGAAGTTGGCGCCGTAGACGCGATCGAACATCAGTTGGAACAGCGCCACGGCGATCACCGGCATGGCGAACAGCAGAAGGAACGCTGTAACGAGCGTCATCCAGACGAACACCGGCATGCGCATGAAGGTCATCCCGGGAGCTCGCATGTTGATGATTGTCACGATGAAGTTCACGGCGCCGGCCAGTGATGCAACGCCGAGGATTTGCAGACCCAGCGAGTAGAAAGTCATGCCGTTTCCTGGAAGGAGACGGTTTAGCGGCGCGTACGCGAACCAACCGCCGCTCGGTGCCCCCCCGAGGAAGAAGCTCGAATAGATGAAGATGCCGCCGAGAAGAAAGACCCAGTAGCTGAAGGCGTTCAGCCGCGGGAAGGCGACGTCGCGAGCGCCGATCATGAGAGGGATGACGTAGTTCATGATGCCGACGCCCATGGGCATGATGACGAGGAAGATCATCGTCAGTCCGTGCATCGTGAAGAACTGGTTGTACATCTCGGCCGAGAGCAGGTCGCCGTTGGGTCCCGTCAGCTGCATGCGCACGAGCACGGCTTCGATCCCACCTATGAGGAAGAAGACAAAGGCTGTGATGCCGTAGAGGATCCCGATCTTCTTGTGATCGACGGTCGTGAACCAGCTCCACACACCCGTCGTCGCCGTCGGCCGACGGAAATAACCTCTCTGCGCGAGCGCTGCGGTAGCCATCAGAGCTTCCTTCCCCTTGTGACGGTCATTCGAGCGTATAGAGGAACGCCACGAGGTCGTTTATCTGTTGTTCAGAGAGCCCGAGGTTGGGCATCCGAACGCCGGGCTTCTCTCCCGGCGGATCTCGCAGCCAGGCGCGTAGCTGCTCCTCGTCGCTCACTCGGAAGGTCGCGCCGGCGAAGGTACTACGGCTGGCAAAGTGAGTCAGGTTCGGCCCTACCCGTCCTTGCGCCTCAGTGCCCGCCACCGTGTGGCATTCGACGCACGCACCGGTAAGGAATTCTTGAGCTCCGGCCGCAGCCGGCCCTGAGGCCGGAAGTTCGGCGGGGGCCTGCTGCTCCGCGACCCAGGCATCGAACTCATCCGGAGTCTGGGCGACGACACGCAGCCGCATATTGGCGTGTGACAGCCCGCAGAACTCGGTGCACTGTCCGAGGTAGACACCCGGCTCGTCGGTCCGAAGAGTCATGCTCGCGGGCCGGCCCGGCACGACATCCTGCTTGCCGCTCAGTCGCGGCACCCAGAAGCTATGGATCACATCGTCGGTCGCGCCCTCGATGATCAAGAAGACTGCTCTGTCGGTCGGGATATGCATTTCGTTTGCCGTTACCAGATCGGCCCGGCCGTCGGCATTCGTGTCGTACTGGTACTCCCACCAGAACTGGTGCCCTATGACCTTGACCTCCAAGGGGTTGGCGGGTTTTCCGGCCAGCCTGAAGATCGTGGACACCGTGGGAATCGCGATACCCACGAGAATCAGCGCGGGGATCAAAGTCAGTACGACCTCGAGCCGGGTGTTTCCGTGGAAATCGGCCGCCTCTCTGCCCGGCCTATGGCGAAAGCGGACGAGCGCGTAGACGAGGGCGGCCTCCACGAGAAAGAAGATGACCGCCGCGACGAGGAAAGTGAGGTCCCAGAGGCGGTCCGCGCTCTCCGCGTTGCGGCCCACCGGGTGGTTGAGAAAGTCCTGGGGAGCGTCCTCGGCGCACGCAGCGGCGAATAGTGCCAGCCCTGCGGTCAGTGCAGCGGTCCGTCCTCGCCGAGGTGCCGTCATCCAATCTCCGGAAAGCAGCGACAGGGCCGAGCGGAATATATATGAGTCCTCCGGGCCGATACCCTGAATCCCCGGGAGGTAACCCGGTGGTTCCACTTGACGAACTGGAAGATTCCAAACACTCATCTCGGCTACCGCGCGTAGCGGTGTGGATCGCGATCACGGCGGTGGTGGTCGCGATCGGATTCGTGGCGTTGCGGCCCACCGCCTCCGAGATCGGGCCAGGCAGTGCGGCGCCCGAATTCGATCTCCCCCTGCTGGCGGGCGCAGGCCGCATCGACAGCGAGGGGCTTCGAGGCAAGGCGGTGGTGCTGAACTTCTGGGCCTCCTCCTGCTACTCGTGCAAGGAGGAAGCGCCCGTCCTAGACCGGGCGTGGCGCGACTACAAAGATGAGGGCGTCGTCGTGCTCGGAGTCAACGTGGCGCGCGATTCGGCCGTCGCAGCGCAAAGGTTCGCGGATGCATTCGGCATGACCTTTCCCCTCGTCAAGGATGAGGGCGGACAACTGGCCCGTGCCCTGGGGATCAACGATGCGTTTCTCCCCCAGACGTTCTTCATCGATCGCGAGTGGAAGCTCGCGAGCCTCTTCTCGGGCAAGGTGCTCAGCGATGCAGGCGGAAGCACGGTCCTCGGCCCCGTCACGGCCAAGTCGCTGCGAAACCAAATCGAGTCGATGTTGAGGGAGACTTAGGCCGTGCCACGAGCGAAGTTCTTGATCGGAGGCGGTGCGGTGGTCGCCGTCTTGGTCGGCCTGATGTTGTGGGCCATGACGCGCCCCGGGGCGGCCGCCTTTTACATGACCACGACGGAGGTGAGCGCGATCGAGCGCGCCGAGATCACACGCGACGTTCGCGTCAACGGCAAGGTGGTTCCCGGATCCATCGTCACGGAGGGCATCGCCACCCACTTCGTGATCAGCGACGGCGAGACACCACTGGAGATCCGGACCGAGGCGCCTCTGCCCGACACCTTCCGCGCTAACTCCGAGGTCGTAGCGCTCGGTCGGCCCGTGGACGGCGCCGGCGACGAGGTGGAATTCGTCGCCTCGGAGGTTCTCGCGAAGTGCCCCTCCAAGTTCAAAACCGCGGCCTGAAACCGCGGAGCCGATGACCTCCCTCGCCGGCCTGGGGCGGCCTTCGTTGATGGCCGCGGTCATCTTCTGCGTGGCGTCTCTGGTTCTTTCATGGGTCGGCGCGGCCCGAAGGCGGGCCGACCTGAAAGAGGCCGGCGCTCGGGCTCTCTACGTCACTGCGGGCTTGGCATTTGTGGGCGCGATCGCGCTCGTGAGTGCCCTTTTTGCCCACGACTTCTCACTTCGCTACGTCGTCAATTACTCGTCCCGCTCCCTGCCGGGCCCCTACATGCTCGCGGCACTGTGGGGAGGGATGGAAGGCTCGCTGCTTTTCTGGACTCTCCTGCTGACCGCATTCGCAAGCGCTTTTCTGCTTCGCAGACCGGAGGACGGCAGAGGTTTCGCGGCGGGCGTTCTCGCCGGGATCGCGCTCTTCTTTCTCGGCCTCCTGGTGTTTGCGGCCGACCCGTTCGCTCGGCTCGCGGACGTGCCCGTCGACGGGAGGGGCTTGAATCCGCTGCTTCAATCGCCGGGGATGCTGGTGCATCCACCTCTTCTGTATACGGGCTTCGTCGGCTTCTCGATTCCTTTCGCCCTCGCGATCGCGGCGCTGCTGCGCGGCTCGCTAACCGATAGCTGGTTCACTACGACGCGGCGCTGGACTTTGTTGGCCTGGAGCGCGCTTTCGATCGGCATTGTTCTCGGGGGCGCCTGGGCCTACACGGAGCTGGGATGGGGCGGCTATTGGGCCTGGGACCCCGTTGAGAACGCATCTTTCATGCCCTGGCTTACGGCCACGGCCTTTCTTCACTCGGTCGTCATCCAGGAGCGCCGCCGCATGTTCAAGATGTGGAACGTCGTTCTCATCCTGCTCACCTATGTGCTTGCCGTTTTCGGCACCTTTCTGACGCGCTCCGGGCTGCTTTCCTCGATCCACACATTCACGGAGGGGCCGATCGGGAAATGGTTTCTGCCTTTCCTGGCCGCGATGCTCCTGGGAGGGTTGGCCCTCGTGGCTCTTCGATCTCGGTTCCTCCGGGGCGAGAACCGCCTGGAGTCCGCTCTCTCCCGGGAGTCCGCTTTTCTGTTCAACAACGTTTTGTTCGTCGCGGCGGCCTTCACGGTGTTCTGGGGAACGATCTACCCGGTCGTCCATGAGTTGCTGAGTGGCGTCCGGCTATCGGTAGGACCACCGTTCTTCAACGCAGTGTTCATCCCCATCGGCCTCGCTCTTCTGGCTCTGACGGGAATCGGCCCCCTCATCTCCTGGCGGGGGATGACCACCAATGCGTTTGGCCGCGTGCTGCGCACCCCGCTCATCGCCGGGACCGTCGTGGTTGTGGCGGCGGCGTTACTTGGCGTGAGAAGTGTCGGCGCCTTGCTCGCCTTCGGACTGTGCGGCTTTACGTCGACCGCCGTCGGGGCCGAGTTTGTGCGCGGGAGCCGCATCTTTCGTCGTCGCGAGCGAATCGGGTGGTTCGCGGCGCTGGCCCGCACCTTGATGCGCAACCGCCGGCGTTACGGGGGATACGTGGTTCACCTTGGCGTGGTCTTGATCGTCATCGGACTGTCCGGGGCGGCCTTTCGCACGGAGCGACACGCCCTCCTGGACCCAGGGGAATCCATGATGGTCGGGTCCTACCGACTGACATATCAACGGGCGCGCTCGGAGCGAACCCCGGAGAAACAGATTTTCGTCGCCGACATCGCGGTGCAGCGAGAGGGTCGCGCTATCGGCACGCTCGCGCCCCAGCGCAACTTCCACCTCGCGCAACGCCAGGCTCAAAGCGAGGTCGCCATCCGCTCTACTCCTATTGAAGACCTGTACGTCGTGGTCACATCCTTCGACCGCGACGGATCGGCCGCAGTCCGAAGCTTTGTGAATCCCCTGACCTGGTGGATCTGGGTCGGCGCGGCCGTCATGCTCGGCGGAATGGTCGTCTTGATATCGGGGACTCCCGGAGTTCAACCCGCAACTCGCAAGGCGACCACGCGCCTCCGGGTGCCGAGCGCGCGCGAGCCCGACCTGGTGGCTCCATGAGAACCCTCGCGGTAGTGATGCTGGGCCTCGCCGGATCGCTTCTCATGTCGCCGGCGATCGCCGCGCCCGAAGATGTCGCGAACGACATCTCGAATCAGATCATGTCGCCCTATTGCCCGGGCGTCACGCTCCATGATTGCCCCTCCGACGCGGCCGCCCGCCTGCGGTCCCACATCGTGGGCTGGGCCGAGGAAGGAATGTCGAGGGCGGAGATCATGCAGCGCCTCGAGGATGAGTTCGGCCCCTCGATCCGGGCCACGCCGCCGTCCCGGGGGACCGGATTGCTCGCATGGATACTGCCTATCGGGGCCATCGGCGCGGGACTCGTCACGGCCCTCCTTCTTGTATCCCGGTGGAAGCGCCGAGCCGCGCCCGGACAAGCCACGGTCTCGCCGGAGGATCGCGAACGCGTGGAACTGGCGTTGCAGGCCTACCGGAGCCGCACATGATCGAGGTGATGCTGGTAGCGCTGGCCGCGGCTGCCGGAGCCGTCTACGTGGCGCGGCCCTTGCTGCGCGCCGCGGGGCCCGATCTTGAAACCTCGTCGCCGACGCGCGAGGCGGAGTTGCGCAGGGACGCCGCCCTCGCGGGGCTCGACGATCTCGAGTTTGACCGCGATGCCGGAAAGCTGTCCGACGACGACTTCGCGCAGCTTCGAAGCGTCTACGAGTCCGAGGCCGCGTCCGCCATCGACGAGCTCGACCGACTGGCACGGACGACCGAACGCAATGATCTCTCCCTCGAAGCTGAGATCGCCGCGGTGCGGCGCGCGCTACGGTGCCCCAACTGCGGAGCGCCGCGAAAGTCGGGCGAGCCGTGCGGGAGATGCGGCACCTAGCTCGCGGCATCGCGCTCACCTCGATCGCGCTCGCGGCACAAACTGGGCTTCTGGCGCTTTCGACTTCACTCGCGGCCGCCCGCGGCTCGATCCGCGGAGTGGTGGTAGATGGATCTACCGAGGAACCACAGGCCGGCGTGCGCGTGACACTCACCGGCGGTCGCGTTGGGGAAGAGCAAATAGTCCGGAAAGCGCTGACCGATCCCCAGGGCAGCTACAGGTTTTCCGGGCTACCCACGGGGAGTGACTTCTTCTACGCGATCGATGCTCGGTTCGATGGAGGACTCTTCCCCGGTCGCGCCTTGACACTTCCCGACGACACGGCTTCGCCTCCAGTGATCCAGACAACGTTGCGTGTCTGGCCGACTGCCTCGGACCCAAGCGCCATCCTGTTCCGTCGCAACGACCTCTTCGTCGTGCCCTCCGAGGACGGTCTGGCCGTTATCGAATCGGTACGCGTTCTGAATACGTCGGAGCGGGCCTACATCGGCCGCGCGACGAATGGTTCTTCGTCGGTGACGCTGGGATTCGCGTTGCCGCGGGATGCCGAACCACGAGGGCTACGAATCGTCGACGCGACGCTTGACGTGCCTGAATTGGTGCCGACCGATTCGGGATTCGGAACGACGGTCGCGATCCCTCCGGGCGAAACACGAATCAGTTTTGCGTACACCGTACGGGACGCAGCCGGGAGCAGCGACCTGTCTCGTCCCGCGCTCTATCCCATCCTCGAGCTATCCATCTACGCGGCCGAGGGAATTCGGATTGAAAGCAACCGATTGTCGTCGGGTGAGGAGATCACCATTGAAGCGAAGACCTATCGCGAGTATTCCTCGGATGAGGCCCTGGATGCGGGGGATCCCCTTCAGGTGGTGGCGATCACGGAGGCAGGCTCCGACCTAATGCTGCTGTTCGGTGCCGGAACTCTGGGCCTGTTCGGGATCATCGGCGGCGTGGCTTTCTTCGCCGCGCGCCGGAAGCATCGAACGCCCAGGAGCGGCAGCCTCGACAACCGGGACGAGTTAATAGCCGCGATCGCGGAGCTCGATCTGCGACACGAGTCGGGCGAGCTCACCGCGGACGAGTGGCGCGAGCGGCGAGAGAGGCTCAGGGCCGAGCTCGATCGGGTCGCCGGGAAAAGCGCTTGATAAACATCAGCGATCTCGAGGTCAGCTTCGGTCGGACGCGGGCATTAACCCGAATCGACCTCGAGCTACGACCGGTGATCACCGGCCTTTTTGGACCCAATGCCGCGGGGAAGTCCACATTGCTCAGAGTGCTTGCGGCGCTGCAGGAATTCGAACGGGGGGCGGTCCTGTACGAGGGACGACCCGTGTCCCTGGGGGACGAAGGTTTTCGTCGGCTGGTGGGTTACGTGGGCCACGACTCCGGCCTCTACCCGGGACTCACCGTCCGGGAGAACCTCAACTTGTTTGCTCGCCTATACGGCGTCCCGAGCGCGCGTGTAGATGGTGTGATCGACGAACTGGATCTGGCTCCCTTCGCGAAACTGAGCGTCGGCGCTCTGTCCGCCGGCTATCGCCGTCGTGCCGCGGTCGCGCGCGCATTGATACACAGCCCCCAGATCTTGTTGCTCGACGAGCCCTATGCCAACCTTGACGACGAGGCGTCCGATCGGGTCAGCGCCGCGATAAGGAACTGGTGGAGCGACGGAAGGTATGCGGTCGTCGCCAGTCATGGAGCCAAGCGCGTCAAGGCATTCGCCGATGCGAGCATCATCCTGCAACAGGGCCGCGTAGTGAGTTATCGCGTTCGGCTTCCGGAGGGAGTGAAAGCGTGAGCGCCGGGCGCGGCTTTCTGGGGAAGACCCGACTTCTCGCCGGCAAGGACTTCCGCATCGAGGCGCGAGCAAGAGAGATTCTCCCGGCGATGGTGACCTTCGTGCTCACGGTCATGCTGCTGCTCGCGTTCAGCCTGCCCCCAGGCAGCCGCCTCGAGAACCAACTGCGCTTTCCGGCGGGATCGGTTGCCGTCGCCGACGTCCTCGCCGGCTTCCTCTGGGTTGCCGTGCTGTTCGCGGGTTTGACCGGGTTTGCCCGGCTCTTCGAAGTCGAGCGTGAGGAGTCCACCATCGATGCGCTGCTTCTCGTGCCGCTGGACCGCTCGGCGCTGTTTCTCGCGAAGGCCCTGGTGAATCTCACGTTCATCGGTCTTGTTGAACTCCTGACCCTGCCCATCGTCGCGCTCTTGTTCGGCTTGGAGCTCGGGGCGCGCTGGCTGCCGCTCATGCTCGTCGTCCTATTGGTGGACCTTGGTTTCGTAAGCCTCGGAACGATGTTTGCAGCGATCTCGGCGCGCGCCCGCAGCCGCGAGCTTCTGCTGCCGGTCTTGGCCCTACCCGCCCTCGTTCCTATATTCATAGCCGGCACGGAATTGACATCGGAGATCTTCGCCGGGGCGTCTTTTCGGGAGATCGCCGACAGAGGCTGGTTCGTTGTGTTGATTGCATTCGATCTGATCTTTGGCATAGTGGGAGCACTGGCCTTCGACTTCGTCTTGGACTGATGCGCAAACTCGTCCTCATAGTTACGGCTCTGGCGCTTGCATCAACGGGATGTGGCGCGACCGCGCGCGACGACCTCCCGCTGGGCCCCCCCGATGCCCAACAAATGCAGCTGCCGGATCCGCTCCCCGCGATCCCGGCCTATACCGCGAGAGTCAGTCGGCCGGTCGACGACAGCGTCACCCGGAGGCTCGAGCGATCCGCCGCGATCGCCGTGGTCGCTCCGATCAGCTTGAAAGAGCTTCGCGTCAGCGGTCCGGTCGCGTCGCGCGTCGTGCGCGTCGGAGTCGTCGATGCCCTCAAGTATCGAACGATGGCTCCACCGTCTACGCGCGATGCGGAATTTGTCTGGACGTCGCTCCTCGCCGGCAAGGCAGTCGTCACTTTCGATGCGGCTCAGAAGCTGAAGCTGAAGGAAGACTCCACGATCTCGCTGCCCGAATCAGGGCCGATCGAGATCGGAGCCTTCGCCGATAACGGCAGTCCGAATTTGGTGGACATCCTGCTCGATAAAGCGACCGCGAACGTCACCGCGCCGCGCTTGCTGGTGGTGGCGGCGAGCAGCACCGACAGGGTGGGTCAGGCGCGACGGGTTCTCGAGCGTGTGCTTCCGCGGGCGCGCCTCCGCCGTCTGAGCCTCCCGTCCGATGCGGCGATCCCGCAGACCACCGGATACACGCAGACGACCACCGTCGCCGGCATGAGCTTTCGAATCCTCGAGGGGGGCTACATCTCACCGGATCCCGGATGGGTCGCGTCAAACATCACCACCATCAGCGTGCCGATTCTCGGCTCGTTCCCCTGCCATCGCATCATGTCGACACCACTGACGGCCGCCCTCTCCGAGATTCAGGAAGGCGGCCTCGCCGGTCTAATCCGTCCCGGCGACTTCGCCGGTTGTTATTCGCCGCGATTCATCGACCGCGACCCCGGAAAGCCTCTGTCCATGCATGCGTTCGGTCTCGCCGTGGACATCAACGTTTCCACAAACCAATTGGGGACTCGCGGCGACATGGACCCACGGATCGTTCAGATCTTCACCAAGTGGGGTTTCGAGTGGGGCGGCTATTGGTCGCGACCCGATCCCATGCATTTCGAGCTCGATCGAATCGTTCAACCGTAGGGTGGTCGCCTGATGGCCACAGCGATCTCAGGGAGGCCGGCGGAACGATTGCGAGCCCTGGGGGCGGCGGCGTGGTTTGCCGTCGCGGTCTCGATCTTCCTGGCGTTGTTTGTGGCGCGCGAGGCGGAGGCCGCGGCCGGCGGTCAGTTGCAGCGCATCTTCTACTTCCATGTCCCCGCGGCATGGGTCGCGTATCTGTCGTTCGCAATCGTTTTCACGGCATCGATCGCGTACCTGCGAACGAGGTCGAGCCGCTGGGACCTACTCGCGCATTCCGCGGCGGAGGTAGGCGTCGTGTTCTGCACTCTGGTACTCATCACCGGTCCGATCTGGGCGCGGCCGGTGTGGGGAACGTGGTGGCAGTGGGATGCTCGCCTCACGTCTGCCTTCGTGATGTGGCTGACCTACGTCGGCTATCTATTGCTGCGGACGCTCGTTGCCGAACCCCAGGTGTCGCGGCTGGCGGCCGTCGTCGGGATCGTGGGCGTGATCAACATCCCGATCGTTCACTTCTCGGTCTACTGGTGGAGGACGCTGCATCCCAGCGGTCCCACACCGGCCAACCCGGCCTCGAGCTCGGGGCTCGGCGGCCCCGAGCTGGCCGCTTTCTTTACCGCCCTGGTCGCCTTCACCCTGCTTGCCCTGTGGCTGATGGCGCTTCGAGTGCGACTGGGACGCGTTCAGCAAGCGCTCGCTCGGTTGGAGGTTGGCACCGCGTGAGCGACACCTCGTGGCTGTTCGTTGCTTTTACCGCGATGTGGGCCGGCATCGGCCTCTATCTCCTTTCTCTGGGGGCGCGGCAGAGAAAGCTCGAGGCGCGGATCGAGCAACTCGCGGGAGCCGCGCCAAGAGAACACGAGTAAGTCGCATCGCAACGCGCAAACGCACAATCGACGCGGCCGCGAACCGCACAAACAGCCTGCTTGCAGGGAGAGGCCGCGGGTAATATGACCGCGCCATGAGGGTTATGCGGGAGCGGTTTTTTGCCTACACCGACCGCCCCATGACCTGGACGCGCGCGATCATGCTCGGACTAGCTACCTGGATCGCCGCGATCATCCTCCTCGGTCAGGTCCCCTCGGTGATCATCTATAAGTTCGACCAATACATTGCCGAGATCATCGAGTTCTCAACCAAGGTCCCGGGTGTGAACAAGGAAGGGCTGAATCCCACCCAGGTGGCGATCATTAGAGATCTGGTCGCGAACGGCGTGCAGATGACCCTCCTTGCGGCGATGATCATCGGCGCCTACATCTGGCAAGAGAAGAAGCGAAAGAGGACGGGAAGCAAGGGCGTAACCGACGTAGTCAAGGGCTACCTCCCAGGGAAGTAGGAGACAGATGCCAGAGCTGCCCGAACCGAAGGTCATGGAGATAATCGAGAAGCCGATCTTTCGCGACGACTACGAGATGGGCCTCGTGGACGAGGATTGGCTCAAGACGGCGGTCAAGCCGAAGCGGTTCATCGACTTCATCCCCGAGCAGTGCATCCTCTGCGAGGGCTGTGTGGACATCTGCCCGTGGTACTGCATCTTCATGGTCGATCCCACCGCCGTTGCCGATTCCGGCAACGTCGAACTTGCCCGTCAGATGGGCCCCACCGACATCCTTTTCTTGATCGACGACAACGCCTGCACCCGGTGCAACCTCTGCGTCGAGCGCTGCCCCACCGGCGCGCTCGTGCAGAGCGAGGTCACAGGCGGTAAGAAGCGCACCGGCGCCCGCGCAATGGGCGCTGTGCCGCAGTCGCAGAAAGCGTCTTGAGCGAGGAGCCGGGGTGGCACAGCAGGCACGATTGAGCCCGCGGGAGCGAGTAGCGAAGCTGATCGACGCCGTGCACAACGGCCAGGTCTGGCGGTCGATCTTCCGACCGGGATCGGTCTTCCGCCGCGGCTACGCCGATTCACCTCGGAACCGCGCCTACGTCGTCATGAACTCGCTGCTCTATCACTTGCACCCGGTCAAGGTGAAGCGTCACGGGATCAAGCTCTCTTACACGCTCTGCCTCGGCGGCCTTTCTTTCTTCCTCTTCATCCTCCTCACGATCACCGGCATCTACCTGATGTTCTTCTACCGGCCAGCGGTCGGGGAGGTCTACCAGGACATGCAGCGCCTGCACACGACGGTCTCGTTCGGTCTGTTGGTTCGCAACCTGCATCGTTGGGGTGCGCACCTCATGACGATCAGCGTCTTCCTGCACATGGCCCGGGTGTTCTACACCGGCGCTTACAAACCACCCCGCGAGTTCAACTGGATCGTCGGAGTCATCCTCTTTCTCCTCACGTTGCTGCTGGCGTTTACGGGATATCTCCTCCCCTGGGACCAACTGGCGGTGTGGGCGGTGACGGTGGGAACCGAGATGATGAAGAACTCGCCCGTGATCGGAAGCCAGGTGCAATTCGTTTTGCTCGGTGGACCCGTCATCGGGCCCGAGACGTTGTTGCGCTGGTACGCCCTGCACGTGTGGTTGCTGCCCCTGGCACTCCTTGTATTTGTGTCCATCCATTTCTGGCGCGTGCGCAAGGACGGGGGAATCTCCGGCCCGATGTAGGGAAGGGATAACAAGCGATGCCGACACCCGACGAGATCTTCGAACAGGTCCTGGCGGAGGAGACCGCCAAGGGCTCGTCGCCGGCGGTCGCCCAGGCACGGGCCAAGGCGGCGCGCGTCCGGGCTCAGCGGGGAGCGGCCGACCCCACGAAAGCTCAGGCGTCCCCCAAACCCGCGTCTCCAGCAGCTGCTCCCGCAGCACCGGCGGCCGCGGCAGCTGCACCGAAACCCGCGGCTGCCGCCGCAGCTCCAAAACCTGCAGCTCGCGCGGCTGCGGCCGGAGCTTCGGCCGTGCCTGAACGCGTGCAGCGCCTGCTCGCCGTGGTCAAGCCCGAGGCCATTCAGAAGGTCGAACGTCAGCCCATGGATCGCGTCAATGTGTGGCCGCATCTCATGGCGGCCGAGTTCCTCTCGCTCTTGATCGTTATGGCGTTCCTGACCGTCTTCTCGGTGGCCGTAGACGCGCCGTTGCGGGAACTCGCGAACTTCAACCAGACACCGAACCCCTCGAAGGCACCGTGGTACTTCCTGGGTCTTCAGGAGCTACTGCGTTACTTCCATCCGCAGGTGGCAGGGGTGACGATTCCGACCGTGATCATCATCGCCTTGTTTGCCTGGCCCTTCATTGATCGCAACCCCTCGACGCGTCCCGACGATCGCAAGTTCGCGATCGTGCTGTTCTCCTTCTTCCTGCTCAGCTTCTCGGTGCTCGTGACTCTCGGGATGTTCTTCAGGGGACCGGGCTTCAACTTCGTGTTCCCCTGGGAGGGAGGCATTTTCTTTGAGCTCTAGCGGGGACGCTCCATGAGTCCGGGCACGATCGCGCTCTTGGTGATCGCCGCGAGCATCGCGGTGTGGGCGGCGTTCATGGTCAACGTTACGATCCGGCGCGAGCGACGGAACGCGAAGGCCACCGCCCCCGCGGGCACGGAGGTAGCCGGTCGGGACGAGCCGCAACCGGCGGCAGGGAATCTAGGCCGGGCCGGCGTCTCACCGGCTCAAGCAGCAGCAACAACCACGACGCGTGACCCCGAGGTGACCGTCCAGAAGATTCCCCCCAAGCAGCTGAAGCCGTTGACGACGGAGCAGATGGCGGTCTCGCGCAGGCAGTTCCTGAACCGCGCCTCGACGCTTTCCTTCGGTGTTTTTCTCGGATTCTTCGGCATGAGTTCGCTTTCGTTTCTCTGGCCCAAATTGACCGGCGGCTTCGGCACGAAGATCACGGTGGGCAACTACGACGAATGGCTGGCTCGAGTGGGGCCCCCGGGCTTCCTTCCTCAATTCATCGCCGAGGGCCGCTTCTGGCTCACGTATTACGAGGGCAACGGCGAGGCGCCCGTGTATCTGGCCACCAACGCCAAGGAAGTAAAGATGCAGGCGCTCTACCGCAAGTGTGTGCACCTCGGGTGCTCCGTGCCGCACTGCAGCAAGTCGCTGCTCTTCGAGTGCCCCTGCCACGGGTCGAAATACCGCTTGAGCGGCGAGTACTACGGCGGGCCCGCGCCGCGCGGCCTGGATCGCTTCCCGGTTGTGCTCGAGGGTGACAAGATCGTCGTCGACACCGGCGACCTCCAGACCGGGCCCCCGCGGGGAACCGACACCTGGAGCAAGTTCTCGGAGCCGGTCGGACCCTTCTGCGTGCCCGAATGACGCTCGGGGCGCCGTGAGTACCTCCGACGTCCTTCTCATCGCCGCGGTCGTTCTCGTCCCCGCGGCGCTCCTATGGCTCGTGTTCATCACGCGCACGGGACGACCCGGCAAGCCGCGCGTCGTAATCGGGATCCCGCAGGCACTGCGCCCCGGGCAACCCGACGAGGTCCTCGAGGGGCCTCGACTCGAACGCCTGCAGGTCGGCTGGTTCCTGTCGATCCTCGTGACCGCGGCGTTCATCCCCATCTACTGGTTGCCGGAGGGCCAACGCCAGGAGGCCTACGTCGAGCGTTTCGACGAGGAGGCGCTGCATCGCGGCCGGCTGACCTTCGCCGCACCTCCGGAACTGGAGGAGGAAACCGACCCCGCGAGATTCAAAGAGCTCGAGGAGGGGATCGCCCTGGGCCAGGGGTGTGCCAACTGCCACGGCGGCGTGGTCGAAGACGACCCCGCCACAGAGGAGAACGAGGTCGCCGCCAGTGCCTCGGGCGGATTCGCCCAGCCCTGCGTCGTATGTCCGGTGGACGCCGAGGGCGACACAGTCGTCGACTACCAGGCACCTCCCTTGAACAATGTCTTCACTCGTTGGGACGAGGAGGTGGTCCGCTTCACGATCGAGCGGGGTCGCCCCGGTACCCCGATGCCGGCCTGGGGCGTTGCCTTCGGGGGCTCGATGACTCCACTGATGGTGAGCGACGTCATCACCTGGCTTAAGAGCCTCCCGGGCAACCAGGGGCCCCCGCCCGCGCTGTCCGAACAATGCGATCCTCCCGAGGAGGGGGCCGCGGCCGGCGCGAGCCCGAGCCCCGGCCCGACGCCGAGTCCCCCGCCGCTGCCCGCGCAGTGCGGGCAGGAGATCTTCGAGGCCCGTTGCGTCGTTTGCCACGGGCCGCAGGGCCAAGGCAAGGAGGCCGGTCTGGGTACGGCCGACCAGAGGACCATCTGGTACCAGGGAATGGCCCTGTGGAGGGGCGACGTCCGGCACCTAACCGAGGAGCTGCACTTCCTCACAATCTCCAACGGGCGCCGCTTCGCCTTCATGCCGACCTTTGCGGAAGCGCCGGCTCAGGGCATCCCGGTTCCCGCGTATCCCCTGACCGACGAGCAGATCCGCGCCGTGATGGAGTACGAGAGGTCGCTCAGGTGAACCTCGCACTCACGATCGACGGCACGTTCATCCTCGGCGTCGGCGCGGTCTTGGCCGCCATCGTCGTTTTCTTCGGAAGCGTGTGGCTGCTCCTTACGCTGGTGCTGGGCCCTCGTCTGGCGTATTTCGTCACGGCGACGGTTAGCTTGGGTTTCCTCTTCATCATGACGATCGTGTGGTCGATCGGCACTCCGCTGGGCCCGGTCGGCGAATTCGGCAAGCCCACACAGGCGAGCCTTCCCCACTGGGAGCCCGTCGACATCGGCACGGATCCCGGCGCCCTGAGGTTTGGGCCGGCGGCCGACTACCCGGAGGCGCCCTGGACCGTTCCCGACGAGGAAGACGCCGCCCAGGTGTCGCGAGCCGCGGAGCTCGAAGGAGACGCGGAGGAATACCTCGCCGAACAGATCGAAGCCGGCAAGATCGAGAACTTCGCCGATCCCGAGTACGCGCAGGTCGAAGAGAACAGCGAGCGCTTGATTGAGAACGAAGACGGCCAGTTCGGCATGCTCACCTACGTCCCCGACCCCCAGGCCGAGATCGCGGAGGGCGATCGGCGCCCCAGCGGCGAGGTGTTCGTGGTGATGCATTTCGAGGCCGGCAATCCCTTGGGCAAGGCTCGCTTGATAGCCGCAGGCACGTTTCTGTTGCTGGTCGCTCACTTGTTTGGGCTGAACCGCATGGAGTTGCGCGCCCGGCGCACACGCGAGGAGGAGGCGGGGGCCTAGATGAACGTCAGGCTGCGCGTGCTTGTCGCTCTGGCTGCCACTCTCATGTCGGCCTGTGCCACGGGCATAAATGCCGGGGGAAAGACGATCGCCTCGAACGGGGGCAGCGCCTTCATCGTCATGGCAGTCATGCTTGTGCTTTTGGCTGCAACCCTCTGGTACTTCATCGGGCGTGAGGATTAACTAACTAGAAGAATCCCGCTAGGACCTCCGCCGCTGCAGCGATAGTCCTCTCGATCAGCTCCTCGTCGTGAGCGGTAGTGAGGAATAAGGCTTCGAACCGCGAGGGTGGCAAATAGATGCCACGCTCCAGCATGCCGCGCCAGAAGCGCGCGTAGGTATCCGCATCGGTCGCGCGCGCCTGTTCGTAATTCACCACCTCTCGCTCGGCGAAGAAGAGCCCGGCGAGGCCTCCGATCGCCGCCGCAACGAGTTGTACTCCGGCACCTGCGGCCGCATCGATGAGCCCTCGCGCCAGTGCGCGACCGCGCTCCTGCAAGCGGTCGTGAAGTCCGGGGTCGGAGCGGATCAGCGTCAGCGAAGCGAGACCGGCGGCCATCGCGACCGGGTTCCCCGACAGAGTTCCCGCCTGATACACGTCACCGACCGGCGCGAGCCGCTCCATGAGTTCCGCCCTGCCCGCGACGGCGCCGACCGGCAGCCCGCCGCCGAGCACCTTCCCGAGAAGCACGAGGTCGCCGACCGTTCCGTAACGCTGTTGAGCGCCGCCGGGCCCGACTCGAAAGCCCGTGATCACCTCATCGAGGATCAGCAAGGCCCCGACGTCGTCGGCGAGACCGCGCAAGCCCGTCAGCCACCCCTCCTCCGGCAGCACGAGTCCCATGTTGGCGGCAATCGGCTCGACGATGATCGCCGCGAGATCGTCTGCGTAGGTCCCAACCGTCGCGCGGGCGGAGTCGAGATCGTTGTAGGGCGCGACCAGGGTGTCGGCCGCCGCGGCCCGAGTGACGCCGGGCGTTCCCGGTATGCCCAGAGTCGCAACACCGGACCCCGCGTCGACCAATAGTGAATCGCTGTGCCCGTGGTAGCAGCCGGCGAATTTCAGAACCTTCGCCCGACCGGTCACACCGCGCGCCAGCCGTACGGCGGTCATGGCCGCTTCGGTTCCCGAGGACACGAAGCGAACACGCTCCGTGTGGGGAACAAGCTCGACTACTAGGGAGGCCAGCTCGACCTCGAGCTCACTCGGAGTGCCGAAAGACGTCCCGCGCGCCGCCGCGTCGCGAACGGCCTCCACGATCGCGGGATGCGCGTGACCGAACAGCAATGCCCCCCAGCTCTGGACATAATCGATGTATTCGTTGCCGTCGACATCGGTCAGCAGCGCGCCGACGCCGCGAACGACAAAAAACGGTTCACCGTCGACGGCTTTGAAGGCCCGGACCGGTGAAGAAACACCGCCGGGCATCAGGGTTTGCGCTTGGGCGAATAGCTTGCTCGACAGCTCCCGACCGGAGGGCCTATCGCTCATCGTTCCAAGGTGGTGGCTTGGGTCAGGAGAGCCACTCCGCCGCTTGCTTCGCGTGATACGTGAGGATCAAGTCGGCGCCGGCGCGTCGGATCGAGGACAGCACCTCAAGCGTGGCGGCGCGCTCGTCGATCCAGCTCCTCTCGGCGGCGGCAATGAGCATCGCGTACTCACCGCTTACGTTGTACGCGGCTGTGGGATACGCAAACTTTTCCTTCACTGCGCGCAGCACGTCGAGATAACCCAGAGCCGGCTTGACCATCAAGGCGTCGGCCCCCTCCTCGACGTCGAGACCGGCCTCGCGTAAGGCTTCCTGGAGGTTGGACGGATCCTGCTGGTAGGCGCGACGGTCGCCGAACTGCGGCGCTCCCTCGGCGGCCTCGCGAAACGGCCCATAAAAACTCGACGCGTACTTTGCCGCGTACGCAAGGATCGCCGTGTCCTCGAAACCGGAGGAATCCAATGCTGCCCGGATGGCCCCGACCTGTCCATCCATCATTCCGGAAGGGGCCACGACATCGGCACCGGCCGTTGCCTGCGACAGGGCGATCTTCCCATAGGACTCGATCGTGGCGTCGTTTGAGACGCTCTCGGCCCGAACGATTCCGCAATGGCCGTGATCCGTGTATTCGCACATGCAGAGATCGGCAATGACGACGAGGTCGTCGCCCAACTCTTCCTTGAGAGCTCTTAGCCCGCGCTGTGCGATCCCATCCGGATTCCAAGCCTCGGAGCCCTCGGGGTCCTTGCGCTGCGGAATGCCGAAGAGGATCACGCCCGCGACCTCGCGCGTCGCCAGCTCGCGTGCCTCTTTGACCAGCGACTCCGGCGTGTGCTGGAAGTGGCCTCGAAGCGACGTTATGGGCTGCGGCTCGGCGATTCCCTCCTTGAGAAAGAGAGGGGCGACGAGGTTCGAGGGCGACACCGCCGTCTCCGCAAAGGCGCGCCGAAGCCCGGAGGTGCGCCGCAGCCTTCTCGGCCGGTACTCGGGATAGGAACTCATCGATCTATCGTGCCATCGAATCGATCGCTTAGGGCCCGCACCAGTCCTCCGACGGAGGCCTCCTTGGGCACGACGTCGACGCGAAAGCCCTCGGCGGCCGCCGTCCGGGCGGTCTCGGGCCCGATACACGCGACGAGCTTGTCGGAGACCTGGCTCGATGAGCAGTCGATCGCGTCCGGCGGCGCGATCAGAGTAACGAAGTTGCGCACCGTGGAACCACTCGTGAAGGTCAGAACATCGAAATCTCCGGCTCGCACGCGGGCAGCCGACTCCGGCGCCTGCGCCGGAAGCCGGTTGGCGTACGCGGGCACGTCATCGACCGTCCACCCGTTCGCGGCCAACGCGCGCGGCAGTCCCTTGGGGGCCGTGGCGGCGCGCGGCACCAGAACCCGGCCGGCACCGGCTCCGAGAGCGGCGGCCAGCTCCGCGCCGCTGAACGCGGCCGGGACGAGAGTGGGGGCCACGCCCTTGTCGCGCAACAATGACGCCGTGGTGGTCCCGACGGCCGCGGTCCTCGAGGTTTCAAAAACGTTCTCGCCGAGACCCGCATCCCCGAGACGCTGCCAGACTTTCTCAACTGCGTTCGTAGAAGAGAAGATCACCCAGTCGTAGACGCCTTGCGCCAATCGGCCGATGGCGGCATCGAGGTCCGACCACGATGGGGGATCCACGATCTCGATCACCGGCGCGACGATCACCTCGGCGCCCAAGTCCTCGAGGCGATCCACGAGAGATCGCGACTGCGCCCGGGCACGGGTCACGACGACTCGGGCGGCGGCGCGGGGTCCTCTCGCCTGCGGAGTCATGGGGCGGGGATCGGTGGCGCGGCGAGTTCCCGCAGCTCCTCGACCAGCTCGCGGCCCCCCGCGTCGAAGATCGACTGCGCCACCTCCCGACCGAGGGCCTCGGCATCGATCGACGGACCCGAGACTCGATCCCGCAACGCGGCGCCGCCGCCGGGATGCCCGAGAAATCCCGTGACGACGAGACGCTCTCCTTCGAGGCGCGCCAGACATCCCAGAGGGATCGTGCAGCCCCCTTCCAGCGTCTCGGCGAAGGACCGCTCGGCGGCAAGCTCGGCGGCGGCGGCGGAGTCGTTCAGCTCTGCAAATAGATCAATGAGGTCGGTTCGGCTCTTGAGTACCTCGACCGCGAGCGCGCCCTGCCCCGGGGCGGGAATCCAATGGTCGAGATCGAGCACGGCTGCGGACTCCTCGGCGCCCAGCCGATTCAACCCTGCCGCGGCAAGAACCGCGACATCGACCTCTCCCCGCGCGACCTTTTCGAGACGGGTGTCGATATTTCCGCGCAGCTCGACGCCCTGCACGTCCGGCCAACGTTCCGCGAGAAGCGCCCTCCTGCGCATGCTTGACGTACCGACGCGCGCCCCGGGCTGAAGGGAGGCGAGCCTGGACTCGCCGGTCTCTCCCGACCCGCCGACGACGACATCGGCTGGGCTCTGTCTCTCCGGCACGCAGGCGATGACACATCCGCGGGCGAGCTCAGCAGTCAGATCCTTGGCCGAATGCACGGCCGCGTCGGCACGTTCTTCGGTGAGGGTCAGCTCCAACTCCTTAACGAACAGTCCCTTGCCCCCGATCGCGGCGAACGGCCGCTGCTCTCGATCGCCGCGCGTGGTGACCTCCTGCACGGTGACTTCGAGATCCGGACGGAGCGCCGTTAAGGC
>JBHELF010000140.1:0-8701 GCA_046263155.1 Actinomycetota bacterium | reverse complement strand
AATTGACAAATATCGATATAGGCGCGAGGCTTGCATCGACAAACGTGAATGAACCGGAACCCTACCGGGAACGAGGAGGCAGTGGATGTTTCGAAATCGGCGATCCAAGAGCAAGTCTCAGCGGATCGAGTTCTGTGACAGCTGCGGCACGGTGTGCGACGACCGCTGCTGCGCCGAGAGGCGCTACGAGAACATGAAGACGCGGACGATGGCCGCCCGCATATGGCCACTGACTTAAGCACATGCCGACCGGCCTAAAGCTGCGGCTCGCGTCCGACCAAGTTCCGGCCCAGTGCTGTGGCCCCCTCGCGTCCAAGCCAATCAAGGACACCGAGGCGGTCGCCACCGCCACTCTCTTCAAGGCCCTCGCCGATCCACATCGGGTAAAGATCGTCAATCTGCTGGCGACCAGCCCGGGTCCGGTCTGTGTCTGCGATATCACGGACGCCATCGGGCTCAGCCAGCCCACGGTGAGCTTTCACCTCAAGAAATTGACTGCCGCCGGTCTCCTCCAGCGAGAGCGACGCGGCACCTGGGGCTACTACTCGCTCGATCAAGCGGCGGCGAAGAGGCTCGCCGTCGTCGTGGATACACAGAAGGCAGTCAGTGGGCAAACCGATACGAGGCGGACCGAGAGAAGGGTAAGCCGAGGATGAGCGGGCTACGCGAACAAGTGCGAGCCCGATACGCCGACGCCGCGCGGGCGGCCTCGCAGGATTCGACCGACGCGGCCGCCTTCACGAGTTCGTGTTGCGACGATGGATGCTGTGGACCGACGTTCGGGGCGCCCCTGTACGGCGAGGTCGATTCAAAGGTCGTGCCCGAGACCGCCCTCTTGGCGAGTTTGGGCTGCGGGAACCCCACGGCAGTCGCCGATCTGCGTCCCGGCGAGACCGTGCTCGATCTGGGCTCGGGCGGCGGGATCGACGTGCTGCTGTCGGCCCGTCGAGTGGGCCCCTCCGGCAAGGCCTACGGCCTCGACATGACGGACGAGATGCTGGCGCTGGCAAACGAGAACAAGGCGCGGGCCGATGTTCAGAACGCCGAGTTTCTCAAGGGATACATAGAGTCCGTGCCTCTGCCCGAAAAGAGCGTGGATGTCGTCATCTCGAACTGCGTGATCAACCTCTCGGTCGACAAACAAAAGGTCCTCTCGGAGATGCATCGGGTCCTGAAGCCGGGCGGCCGCATCGGAGTGAGCGACGTCGTCGCCGACGATCATCTGAGCCCGGACGAGCGTGCGGCGCGGGGCAGCTACGTCGGCTGCATCGCCGGGGCTCTCTCCTTCGCCGAGTACGAAGAGGGTTTGACGCGCGCAGGCTTTGTCGACGTACACCTCGAGTCAACCCACGAGGTCGCGGACGGGATGCACGCCGCGATCGTGCGGGCCAAGAGACCGCTCTAGGCCGACGGTTCGGTCGGCGGGGTCGGCGGTCCGGCCGCTCCGCCGCCGCCACGCCCTCCGCGCCTGCGACCGCGTCGGCGCCGGCGCGAGGCCTGTTCACGAACGATGCCTGAGGACGAGTCGACCCGCGGGGCCGAGGGAGCTTTTTCCCGCCGGGGAGTTCCTCCGGGGGGCGGCTGCGGGCCGGCGACCTCCTCGGTCCGCTCTATACGAGACTCGCGCTCGTCGGCCACCTTGATCGTTATGCGGTACTCCTGCGGATACTGCGGAACACCCCACTGCGATTGAAGGTCGCCGATCACCTCTTCGAGCATCGTTCCGTCATGCGGGGCGGTCAGCGAATCCGGTCGCTCACGCGGAAGTGCACGGACGAGTTCTTCGGAAGATTTTGCGGAGGCTGCCTCGCGCGGCTGTGCGCGTCCTCGACGACGACGGCCGCCCTCTCGCGCCCTCGGCTGTGCATCCGCGCGCTGGGACTGTTCGGCCCCTTGGGCGGGCTGAGGGGTACCTCGTCCCCTACCGCGCCTGCGTCGCCTCCGCCGCGGCTGGCTCATCTCTAGCCTCCCTGGATTGGTCGAAATTCACGACGCCCGCATCGGACCACAGCCGCTCGAGATCGTAGTAATCACGATCCTCTTGCAGAAACACATGCGCGACGAAGTCGACGTAGTCGAGCAGGATCCAGCGCGCCTCCTGCTGACCCTCTTTTCGGTATGGCTTGGCGCCGAATGCTTCTCGCATCTGCCGCTCGACCTCTTCCGCGATAGTGCGCACCTGGCGCGCGCTCGTGCCGCTGCAGATCAAAAAGTGATCGGTGATCACGAGCTGCTCGGATACGTCGAGAATGACGATTCGCTGGGCCTTCTTGGAGGAGGCAGCGCGGGCGGCGGCTAGAACGAGTTCGGTCGACTTGCTCGTCTGTTCCGTCAAAGTGTTCGCAGAAAATCCCTTCCGACGACAATCGTTACGTCCACGATACCTTGCTCCTGACGCGATACCTGCACTTCTCCGACTCCTAAAAGTCCCTTGACGCGGTCGGCTAGAGCGATGCCTTGAGGCGAAGAGTCATACGTCACTATCAACGTTCTCTGGTAATTGAGACGTTTGGCGTTACCGGACAGCAGAACTCGAAAGCCCTCACCGACCAAACGCTTCGCCACCTCTTGGCCGATGCCGGGACGACCGTTGCCGTTCAAGATCTGCACCCGGATCTCCGTCTCGCGGATCGCTATGTCGCCCAGCGTCTGCGTCAGGAAGGTTTCTATTTCCTCGGCATCCGCTTCATAGAGCTCTCCCCCGCCCGGCACCAGCGTGCGCGGCAAGGCCTGGGACACGGGCAGGCTCGTCACCGTGCGTGCACGCGAACCGGTCTCGGCCAGCGTGCGGAGCAGATCCCCGTGTTCGTCGGCCGAGGTATCTGACTCGCTCAACGCGGGTGCGGCAGCCTCTACCGCCGCAGCTAGCTCGCCGGGATCCTCCTCAAACGAGTTCAGTAGCGCGTCCCAGAAAGCCAGATGCCGCAAGCCGAGTTCGACATCGTCGCCGTCGACCCCCACCGTGTAAAGCAGCCGAACGATGAAGGAAGGCGGTAGTTGCTGCTGGCCGGGCACGAAGATCAGTTGCTCCTGCCGGCGTCCGGCTCGCACCCGAACTTCGGCCGGGACGTCCACCGAGATGGGACCCAGTTCGTCGAAGAGAACCCGTGCGTCGTTGTCCGATAGCTCGACGTAACGATCGATCGTCACTCCCAGAAGATTCTCAGTCGCGACGAGCAGAAGGGGGACGCCACCGTTCGTCAGCGCCTCGCCCACCGCCTGGAGCCCGCGGCCCGGGATCTCCGTCGCCGTATGCGCCGGAATGTAGATGACGGCGCCGCGCTCCTCCTTCTGGTCCCATGAGAGAAGAGTCATCCACACGGTTCGATCGGGACCGCCGGTTACCGACTCGCGTGTCCCCACGACCAGGGTTGTGAGAACGAGGTCCTCTCCGGAGATTGTCGGCGACGGACTCGGACTCGGAGTTGGAGTGAGGGTGTTCCTGGCGACGGCGATCGCGATGATCGCCGCCACGATACCGATAACCGCCCCACCCGAGCCTGCCGACATAAAGCGACGTCGGCGGGCCTGTGCTCGTCGTTGCCTGAGGGCCGCGCCCCTCGGTCCGCTGCGGCCGCGCGGCGGCTTCGGCGGAGGGCGAAGCTGGTGTTTGCCGCGAGAGTGCCTGGGACGGTCAGACATTCTGATCAGGCATTCTCGTGACTTCCCACGTACAGGCCCTGCTCTCGGATGTAAGCGGCCACCTGATGCGGTACCAAGTAATCGATCGGTCTGCCCGAACGCACTCTCTCGCGAATGTCGGTAGACGAGATCCCGATCGGCGGCATCTCCATCAGGTTTACCTCCGGCCAACCCTCCTCGGGGGTCAGCGCCTGCAGGTCGTGCCCCACGCGGCCGACCGCGATCAGGGACGCCAGCGGGCGGAGGTTTTCCAACCCATGCCAGCTACCGAGCTTCAGAACTGCATCCGCCCCCACGATAAAGAAGAGTTTGACGGACTCGCCGTGGAACTCGCGCAATAAGGCCATCGTCTCGTAGGTATAGGTAGGGCCTTTGCGATCGAGCTCCATTCGAGAGACGGCAAAGCGGGGATGGGACGACGCCGCGAAGGTCGTCATTAGAAAACGATCCTCGGCATCGGAGTAAAAGTCTTTCTGCCATGGCCTGGCGGCGGGGATGAAGATGATCTGGTCGAGTGAAAAATGGTGAAGGGCTTCGGACGCGGCCACGAGATGCCCGAGATGAATGGGATCGAAGGTCCCTCCCATGATGCCCAGGCGAGCGGCAACTGCCTTCGATTGTGCCGTCATGGCGTTAGCTAAACCGAAAAACGCACGTAACTGGCGGATGCACTGAGGGATGCACGGGGCATCCTCGCCTAGCTGCGGACCTGGCCCTCGCCCCAGACGACGTATTTGACGCTCGTCAACTCGGCGAGGCCGAGGGGGCCGCGCGCGTGCAACTTCTGCGTCGAGATGCCGATCTCGGCTCCGAATCCGAATTCACCGCCGTCGGAGAATCGAGTGGAGGCGTTGATGAATACCGATCCCGAATCCACCTCCGCAGCGAACCGCCGCGCTACCGAAAGATCCTCGGTGACCACTCCCTCGGCGTTCGAGGTCCCCCATCGATTGATGTGAGTGATCGCATCGTCTGCGGACGGCACCACGCGTACCGCGAGTACGAGGTCGAGGTACTCCCGTGCCCAATCCTCATCCGTAGCCTCGGTCGCCGTCGGAAAGATCTGACGCACGCGGCTGTCACCTCGGATCTGAACCCCATGGTCCGCCAGGACTTCCAACGCGCCGGGAAGCCACTTATCCGCCAGCTCCTCGTGAACGAGCAAGGTCTCGACCGCGTTGCAGACACTGGGTCGCTGGGTCTTGGCATTTACGAGGATCGACGTGGCCATCTGGGGATCGGCCGCACGGTCGACATAGAGATGGCAATTTCCGTCGCCGTCGATGATGAAGGGGACGGTGGCGTTCTCTTCTATGGCGCGGATGAGGGCCGGTCCGCCTCGTGGAACCAGCAAGTCCACATATTCCTTCGCGCGCATCAGCTCGATGCCTGAGTCGCGACTCGGATCGTCCACGAGCTGCACGGCATCCCCGGAGATCCCCGCCGCGGCAATGCCCTCCCGCAGGCTCCTCACGATCGCGACGTTGGACTCGAGAGCGTTCGAAGAACCGCGCAGGATGCAGGCATTCCCGGCTTTGAGACATAACCCCGCGACATCGGCGGTGACGTTCGGACGCGCTTCGTAGATCGCGGCCACTACTCCGAGGGGGACGCGCACCTTTTCGATCAGCAACCCGTTGGGGCGACGCCATCCCTCAAGGACCTCACCTATCGGATCGGGCTGGTTCGCGATAGCGCGCAAGGCTGCCGCCATCGCATCCACGCGGCTCTCGGTCAGGGTCAAGCGGTCGATGAGGCTGGAAGGAGCTCCCGCGGCCTGCGTTCTTTCCACGTCTCGTCGGTTTGCTGCAACGAGCGCCGGCTCGGCCCGCTCGAGAGAGGCCGCCATAGCGAGGAGCGCGGAGTTCTTGGCCTCGGTGGAGAGACGAGCCAAGCTCTGTGCCGTCTGCGCGGCCCGACGGCAGATGTCTTGTACGTCACTCATGAATTTCTCCCGCCTCGTCTGCGTCCCGCCGGCTACGCCTCAAGCACTATGAGTTGATCGCGATGGATGACCTCTTTGCCCGCCAACTCGGCCGTGGAACGTCCCCGCGCCTGCTCCAGCTCTTGTGACTCGTAGCGTACCAAGCCGCGCGCGAAAACCCGCCCCCCTCGGGTGGCGACATCGACCGTGTCTCCCGAGTGAAAACGGCCTCGCACCTCGACGACCCCGACCGGCAAGAGACTGCTCTTTCGCTCGGTCACGGCCAGATGGGCCCCGTCATCCACGACGATCGTTCCGCGGGGAGGTTGACCGAAAGCGATCCACAGACGGCGCGCGGAGGCCCGCGTTGCATGCGGATGAAAATAGGTTCCCACTGCCTCACCGCTAGAGACACGTTCCAATACGTTCGGATCGGCAGCATCGGCCACGATCACCGCGACCCCCGAAAACGTGGCGACCCAAGCCGCCGCGATTTTGGACGCCATTCCTCCGCTTGCGAGATCTGACCCTCTGCCGCCTGCGGCGCGCTCGAGCTCGGGAGTGATGCGTTCGACCTCATCGATCACCGGAGCGTCGGGGTGTCGTCTCGGGTCCGCCGAGTGGAGACCCCCGGCATCCGTCAGGAGAAGCAGCAGCTTTGCCCGCGCCAGATTCGCCACGAGTGCGGCCAGTAAATCGTTGTCGCCGAATCTGATCTCATCCACGGCGATGGTGTCGTTCTCGTTGACTATCGGAATCGCGCCGAGGTCGAACAATCGTTCGAGTGTGTTCCGGGCGTTGAGGTACTGCTGCCGGTGCATGAAGTCATAGCGCGTCAGAAGTAATTGGGCAACGACGTGGCCCCGCGTCCCGAAGAGGCGTGCATAAATCTCCAGTAGGCGCCCCTGTCCGACGGCGGCAGCCGCCTGCAGCGAGGGGATATCGCCGGGACGACTTGTTATGCCCAGAGGACCCAGACCGGCGGCAATCGCGCCCGAGGACACGAGAGCGACTCGACGTCCCGTCGAATGTAGGTCCGCTATCTGACTGCAGATCTGTGACAGTCGCGACTCGTCGGGCTTGCCGTCGGCTCCCACGAGGGAGGCCGTTCCGATTTTTACGATGACGCGATCGGTCGGCTCGAGATTAAGCCTCGCCATAGGACTCGGCTTCGGGTTGGAAATCAAATGCCGTGGTTCCGATCCGCACCTCGTCTCCCCTCTTCGCTCCGGCCCGCGCCAGCGCTTTCTCCACGCCGAGAGAGATCAACTTTCGCTGAAGCCGGGATACCGCCTCCTCATTTTCCATATCCGTCCCCGAAACCGCTCGCTCCGCGGTTCGACCCGTGACCCGCCACCCCTCGCCCTCCGGAGCGACTTTGATGGCATCCGTCGGTACGACATATCGGACGTAACCCACGGCGGCCGGTCTGGCAGCGCGTTCGCCGGTGACTCTTCTTGCAAGAACATCGAGTAACGCGTCGATTCCCTCTCCGGTCACCGCCGATATTGGCAATGCGTTCGGTTCACGAACCAGAACGGCATCCAGCTGAGGGCGTGCCGCGTCGATCTTGTTCGCGGCGACGACCGCGGGGCGGGAGGCAAGCTCCGCATCAAAAGCAGCCAGCTCACGGCGAAGGACTTCCACATCCGAGGAGGGATCACGATCGGGAGCCGCGAGATCGACCAAGAACACCAAGACCGCCGCGCGGCTCACGTGCCGGAGGAACTGGTCGCCGAGGCCCTTTCCCTCATGAGCTCCGGGGACCAGTCCGGGAATGTCCGCGACCACAAACGAGATATCGCCCCAACGGACTGCCCCGAGATTGGGGACCAGAGTGGTGAATGGGTACTCCGCGATCTTCGGCCGAGCTGAGGAGATTCGGGCAATGAGCGTTGACTTGCCGGCGTTGGGAAAACCGACCAAACCAACGTCCGCCAGGAGTCTTAGCTCCAGCTTCAGCCGGCGGTCCTCGCCGGCCTCGCCGTTCTCCGCGAAGGCGGGGGTCCGGCGAACGGCCGTCGCAAAGCGTGCGTTTCCACGACCCCCGCGACCGCCGCGCGCAGCAACGAACTCATCGCCGGACCGCGCTAGATCGGCGAGGAGGACACCGGCATCGTCATAAACGACCGTGCCGGCAGGTACTAGAACTAGTCGGTCGCCGCCGCGCGCGCCGTGCCGCCGCTTGCCTTGGCCGTGACCGCCGCGCTCGGCTCTTATATGGGGATGATCACGCAGTTCGAGCAGGGTCCCAACGGAGTCGTCGGCTCGAAAGAGGACGCTGCCTCCGTCGCCCCCGTCGCCGCCATCCGGCCCGCCCTTCGGCTTGTAGGGCTCTCGGTGCCAGGCGACGATGCCGTTTCCTCCAGATCCCGCCGTGACTTTGACCTTGGCTTCATCGACGAACGCCACTAGGCCTCCGAGTACTGCAACTAGCAAGGGGTCCCGTCTGGGACCCCTCAATTTTGCTTGGCGTAGGAGTTCTACTCGTTTACGACGCTTACGACGCGGCGGCCCCGAAGCCGGTGCCAGCTCACCATCCCGGCCGCGGTGGCAAACAACGTGTCGTCGGCGCCGCGACGAACATTGTTACCGGGATGAACCTTGGTGCCGCGCTGGCGGACCAAAATCGCCCCGGCTTTGACCTCCTGGCCCCCAAAGGCCTTTACGCCGAGCCGCTTTGATTCCGAGTCTCTTCCGTTGCGCGAGGAGGCCGCGCCCTTCTTATGTGCCATCGCTGTTCGCCTCTTTCTCCTTCTTCTCTACCGGCTTGTGGGTGTCGGCCCTTTCCGACGCGGTCCCTACTTCGCTGTTTGCGGACGCCGCCTCTGCCTTCTTCGAGCGTCCCGCCGTCAACTTGATGTCGGCGATCTCGACGGACGTATATCTCTGTTTGTGGCCGGTGTTGCGTTTATATCCACTCTTGTTGCGAAACTTGAAGACCTCGATCTTCGGCCCCCGTGTCTCCCCGACGACCCTCGCCGTCACGCGGGCGTCCGCGAGCTTGGATTTCTGGGCATGCGTTTTGCCTTCGTCGTCGACGACGAGCAAAGACACGAAGGTCAGTGCCTCCGAATCTTTGACGCGTTCGACCTCGATTACGTCGCCCTTCGCGACCTTGTACTGCTTGCCGCC
>JBHELF010000139.1:0-15049 GCA_046263155.1 Actinomycetota bacterium | reverse complement strand
CAAGGTCGACCACTTCAAGACCGAGACCCAGCGCATGTCGCCGCACCAGCTGCAGCGCATGAACCTCGCCAACCAGTTCTACCTGCATCGCAAGCACATGCCGCAGACGCCCCGCCACAAGCTCGCACTGTGGTGGGCCCTTATGGGATTGTTCACGCTCAATCTCGGCAAAGTGCTGCAGAAGCGAAATGCGGGCTACGTCACGGGATTGATCGTGGGGGCCTGGGAACAGGCGCGCGGCAAGGGTTTGGTCGACCCGGCGCTCGAAGGACGACGCGGGAAGCCCGGAGTGATCGGATGAACGACGGTCCGGGGCGGGCGGGTGGCACACCGATCGGTGCCAAGACCCGTGATTATTGGTGGACGGTCTTGTTCACCGACCCGATCGCTTTGCCGCTGGTTCGTTTCCTCGCGCGCCGCCGTTGGCTGAGCCCTAACCAGGTGAGTGTGATCTCACTAGTGCTCGGGCTGTCGGTCGGAGCGTGGTTCTCTATAGGCACTCGCCAGGGCTTGTTGATCGGCGGGATCGCCTTCTATCTCGCGTTCGTCTCCGACTGCGTTGACGGCAAGCTGGCCCGCACGCTCGATGTGCGCAGCCCATTGGGGGCTGGGTTAGACAAGATCTCAGACGGGGCGCGGCGCGGGAGTGCCTCGCTGGGGATGCTGTGGTGGCTGGCGCGCGGGACCTCAACCATTCACTTCGCCGACGGCGGCCCGGTCGACCTGCTTCCGGTATCGATCGCCCCTCCGCGGGCGCTGCTCTTGATGATCGTCTATGTCGTGCTCGCTTATTACTTCCTTGAGGTGTCCGGCGCCGACCGGGGGGAGACTCTTGGCGGGACGCGCGGGCGCTGGGCCGCCGCCCTGGCACGGCGCCGCCTCCTCCCGACTCCCGGCATGCCCGATGTCCAGGCCGTCGTGTTCATCCTCGGCCCCATTACCGGCCTCGTGGAGCCGGCGATCATCGTGGGCATCGTCATGGTGGCCGCCGGCATTGCGATCAGCGTCGCCCGACGAATGCGAGCGGCGCCTTCATGAACAAAGTCCTGATGCTGGGGCTGGACGGTGTCGGCTATCCCATGCTCGAGCCCGCGTTCGCCGCGGGTCACATGCCAAACCTCAAGTCCTTGCTCGACGCCGGAGTCGCGGGCGTGCTGACTTCCACGGTTCCTCCCTACACGCCGCCGGGCTGGACATCGATCTTCACCGGGGTTAACCCAGGCCGCCACGGCATCTTCGGTTTCACCCTCGGGAACATCCAGCGCACTCCGGAACTCGTCAGCCTGGGTCGCGTGCGGTCGCCCGCCATCTGGAACGCCCTGAACTCGCAGGGAATCCCCGTTGGGCTGTTCAACATCCCGATGACGTACCCGGCCCCCGCTGTCGACGGCTTCTCGGTGTCGGGAATGCTCACCCCCGAGGGCGGCGGCGCGACCCCGGACAACTTCACGCATCCGGAATCTCTGGCCGGCGAGATCGCGGCCGCGGTCGGGAGCTACGAGATCGATATCGAGGTGGACTACGAGCAGGATTGGCGCTCGACGGACATCGAGGACCGTCTTTCGCAAAATCTCGCCACCAAACGCGCGGCCCTGCGCTTCTTATTGGACAAGCATCCGGACCTGCCGGTTCTGTTTGCGGTCTTGGAGGCCCCCGATCGGCTGATGCACGTCCACTACAAGTACATCGACCCGCGGTGTGAGCACTATCACCGTCCCGAAGCCGAACTCGTACGCACGCGTGCCTGGCGCTTCTTTGATGAGATGGATGCCGCGATCGGGGACATGCTCGGGTGGGCCGGCGACGACGGCTTCGTCGTGACGATGTCCGACCACGGCTTTGGTCCCAAGGACAAGAGCGTGAACATGAACGTCGCCCTGCGCGAGTGGGGTTTGCTCGCCACGTCGACCGGTGCCATCGCGTCCTCGCAAGGTGTCCGTCGACTCGCCCGCCGTGCCAAGAAGGTCCTGCCGAAGAGTGTGTGGAAGCGGGCCAAGTCGGCCGCCCACGCGACCATCGACTGGGACCGAACCAAAGCCTTCTCGGCCCCCATTCCTCAACAGGGCATCTACGTGAATCTGGCGGGCCGCGAGCCGAACGGCGTGGTTCCCGAGTCAGAGTATGAATCGGTCCGCGCGGAGATCATCCAGCGTCTTCAGGCCCTGGTCGATCCCGACGACGGGCTTCCCGTTGTCGATCGGGTCTACCGCCGCGAAGAGGTCATGGAGGGCCCCACCGCCCCCGACGCACCCGACCTCTTTCCCGTCTGCCGCGCCTATTCTTATGAGCTCTCCGACGGGCTCTACTCGCCTGACGTCCTGGACGACTACCGCGATCTGCCGCGCGGGTTTCACCACATGGACGGCATCTTCGGCTTGAAAGGGCCGGGCATCAGCTCGCACGGGCTCGAAGGCGAGAGGCCGCGGGCGATCTTGTACGACATCATGCCGACGGCTTTGTATCTGGCCGAGTGCAAGATCCCCGAGGTCGACGGGGGCGTCCTTACCGAGTTTCTGCCTCAGGCGATGATCGCCGAACGGCCGCCCAAGACCGAGCGACTCGATCTGCCGATGGCAGGCGAGGGAGCCGCCGCCGCTCCGTATTCGGCCGAGGAGGAAGCGCAGATCGAGGAATCTCTGCGGAATCTCGGCTATCTCTAGCCGTTCCGGTAACCGCAAAGCCGGGCCCGGCGTCCGATTTGGGGGTATAGCTGTTTTCGACATCCCAAGGGGGAAAGGGGAGAGATGGCTACTGCAGAGGCAAGGACGCCGGGGCAGACGTTCGCGCTGGTCTTCGGAGTGCTTTATCTCATCATTGGCGTGGCGGGCTTTTTCGCCGCCACGGAGTTCACGGGTGGTTCGCCCGACGACAAGCTCATCTTGTTTCCGGTGAACCATTTGCACAATATCGTTCACCTCGCGGTGGGCGCGCTGTTTCTTTATGGTTCGCGCACGGCCGCTCAGGCCAAGACGATGAACACACTGATCGGAGTCGTGTACCTGCTGGTAGCACTGCTCGGCTTCACCGGAATCGAGTTGATGCAGGATCTGCTCAACATCCAGTCCTCGGGAGACGCCGACAACTTCCTGCACCTGGTCTCGGGGGCACTGGCCCTCTACTTTGGAACGGCCGGAGGTGGCGTCGCGGCGACAACCGCCTAGGCATTCGGTACCAAATCTCAGGCAAAGGGCCCGCCACTCGGCGGGCCCTTTACTTTTTCATTTGGTGCAGCCCAATTTGGCCGGCCACCCGCCCGCCCAGAAACCAACCCGCATACGTGTCGCGAAGTGACGATCGGTGCCGAGCGTTAGACCTTTTGCGCCAGCTCCAGGTTGTCGACCGCGAAGATGAGTTCCGATTCGCCTCCGCCGCGCTTCATGAGATAAGCGGTCGAGATGTTCACACCACTTTCCGCTAGCTTGCGGCAATAGCGACCGAGCTCGCCCGGGCGATCGTCCAGCGTCGCGGTCAATACCGCGCGCGACCCTTCGACCTTGAAACCATTCTGTGCCAGAAGTTCGGCCGCATCCTCGCCGTCGTCAACTACTACGTTGATGATGCCACGACCATCGTGTGAAGAGGCCGAGAGAGTTTCGATGTTCACGCCAGCGCTGCCGAGCAACTCCCCGATCTCGGCCAGGATGCCCGGCTCATCGTCGACGATGACGTTGATCTCTTCGAGCATGAGCAAAGCGTACTCCCGTTCCGAACAAACGTGTAGGGCCGACGAGACAGGGGATGATCGGAATGGTTACGATTCTCGTGCAGCATGGAACATGGCTCCGGAGTCCGCCGAAGCCTTCTCTTTTGGCGCGTTCAGTGCGCCCCCTCGGCCGTCAGGACTGCCCGCAAGGTGCGTACCAGAATCCAGAGGTCGAGCGAGAACGACCAGTTCTGGATATAGAAAAGGTCGTACCGGATGTAGTCGGCGAAGGTGGTCTCCGTCCGGCCGCTCACCTGCCACAGCCCGGTTACACCCGGCTTTACCTGGAGACGATTGCGCACCCAATCGTCGTACTGCTCGACCTCGCTTGGGATCGCGGGACGCGGACCCACGAGACTCATCTCGCCGCGCAGCACGTTCCACAGCTGGGGCAGCTCATCGAGGGAATAGCGGCGTAGGAAACGGCCGGCGCGCGTTACCCGAGGATCCTCTCGAAGCTTGAACAGGAGCCCGGGGCCCTCCGAGAGATGTTCCAGCTCGGGCTTTCTTGCCTCGGCGTCCTTGACCATCGTTCGGAACTTCCACAGCGTGAACAACCGCCCGTCTCTGCCCACGCGAATCTGTTTGAAGAAGACGGGGCCCGGAGAATCCGTCTTGATCCACAGCGCGATCAGGGCGAGGAAGGGCGAGAGCAGGATCAATCCGAGAGCGGAGGCCAAGAGATCCATCGTTCGCTTGGCCGTCAATTGCGTCCGGTTCATCCCGGTGCGCCGGACATAAAGGAGAGGGACTCCGGCGACCGACTGGACGACCACTCGAGACGCCATCAGATCGATCGTGCCGGAGGTGATCTGGAGATCTACATCTTCGTCCTGCAGCTCCCAGAGCAGACGATTCAGTTTCGCAGCGTCGATCGCCGAGGCTGCTACCAGCACAAGGTTGGCGTTGTGTTTGCGAACGAGCTCGTTGAGTTCAGTCGGAGTGCCGAGCACGGCATGGCCGTTGACCACCTCTTGTCCCGCCGGGACCACTTCATCCACGAAACCGAGGATGCGGTAGCCCAGCCATGCTTCCCGTTCGAGCGTGCGCGCGACCGTCTTGGCTTCGTGATTCGCTCCGAGAACCAAGGTGCGAGTCGGGTCACCCCCGCGCCGTCTGAGGAAGTGAAGAACCTTCCTGACCAGAAGCCGTTCGCCTCCGACAACAAGCAGCCCCGAGACGAGAGCGATGAGGGCCCAGCCGCGCGCCAGCTTCAGCTCCAAGAGTGAATCGGTTATGAAGATCAGCACGGTGCCGGCGACTACTCCATGAAAAACGGCCTTGAACTCGTTGACGGGGCTGAGTACCTGCCGCGGCTCGTAAAGCCCGTAGGCCGAGAAGAGCAGCAGCCATATCGGCGTCGACGCGAGCGTTATGAGGGTGTAGTCGAGGTTCCGAGCCGGAGCCTCGTTCAGGATCTCGAAGCGAATGATCGAGGCGATGAAGAGAGCCGAGGAAACCGCCATTCCGTCGGCCAGCATCCGCAACGCGATCCGTCGGGCGCTGCGGGCGCGCCGCGGTTTGCGCTCGGGAAGCTCTTCGGCTTCGAGTGTGGTGGCCGTCTCAGCCAAACCAGATCCTCCTAGATGTAGCCGAGACCCCGCAGCGCTTCCTCGATCTGCGCCTCTTCGTCTTCCGAATATGGCGAGGCATCGTTCCTGCGTACCGATGATAGGGGGGGACGGGTCCGCGGTGGCCGTTCTTCGATGGCCTCGGCAGCAAAAGCAGAGGTAAGGACCCGGCCGTCGAGGTCCTCGGGAATCTCGAGATCGGCCATATAGAGCAACGTGGGCGTCACATCGAGCACCGAGCCTTGTAGATCGCTGGTCCTGCGAATCCCCCGGCCGGCTGCCGCCACGATTCCGTCGGGATGATGCGCTCCGCGGGGCAAATGCCGATAGTCGCTAAAAGGCTCCTTGTGGAAGAGCTCGTCGTCGAGCTCAAAACGGTGGTCTCGCAGCACCGGCAGGATGTCCGGAGCTCCCTCCTGTTCGTCTCCCTGGAAGACTTCCTCGCTGAGCCAGACGTGATCGGTGATCGGCCTCCCGTCCGGGTCCTTCAAAGCGCGAAAGCGCGCCGCGATGTCCTCCTTGACCGCCTGTAGCTCGGCCGGCGGGACGACGCCTTGCGGCTCTCGCCCCGCGAGGTTCACGTAAATGCCCTGCTGGGGGATCGGGGAGGCGAATGCGTGGGTCTTCGTCCAATCGATGGCCGCGAACGTGTGTCCCTTGGCGCGGCGCGCCACCTTCGCCGGCAGGAACCTTTTCGCCAGGGGCACGACTCGTCGGGCGGCACCGCTCTGCATCAAGGTCGCGCTCGGTTTCAGCGCCAGGAGCCCCCATTGAAGAAGCAGCGTGTTCGTGTGGACACTGAACTCCCAGGCCGTGAATCCGTGATCCGAACAGACGACGACCCCTGCCTCCGAGCCCGCGTAGTCGTCGACGAGGCCCACGATGCGGTCCATGTCGGCGAAGCACTCTGCGATCGCGGGTCGCAGGCGACGGCCCTCGGGCGAGTCGTAGAGCTCGTCGGTTGGATCCATGTACCGGTAATAGACGTGCTGAAGGCGATCGGGAGCTTCCAGCACGGCGAAGACGACATCCGGAGGTCGATCTCTAAGTAGTCGGTCGAGCACAGTGATGCGCTGTTGCAGCGACTCGATCACCCGGCGACAAAGCGCATCGTCGCGCCAGTCCTGCTCCCAGTTCGCGCTGACGTCACAGAGATAGCCCGGGGCCCACGACTCGATATCCGATTCGAGTTCCACGGGCCAGCTGTAGCCGGCGCGTCGCTCGCCGTAACCAGGCGTGAGCATTCCCGAGACCATCCATCCCTGCAGCGGTTGGGGAGGGTACGTGAGCGGAACGTTGTAGATCCCGGCGCTGGCGCCCTGCTCGTTTGCGATCTCCCACAAAGTCGCCGCGCTCACTCGTCCCGCGTGCATGAGTTTGCTGTCGCTCTGAACGTTGCCGTCCACGAAACCGTAGACCCCATGGCGACCGGGGTTGACCCCCGTGATCGCGGACGTCCACGCCGGCGGTGTGTACGTCGGAACCGTGGAGACCAGAGTTCCGGACGCGCCCCGGGCGCGGAGCGCGGCGAGACGCGGCATGACGCCCTCAGCAAGGAGGGAGTCGAGAAGATTCCACGTGCAGCCGTCGAGCCCGATGACGGCGGCTGTTTGAGTCACCGGCGCATCTTAGGTGTGACGACTGCGCAACCGGTGTTCAATCAGGCCAGATGCTGCGCACCAGCTCACGTGCTTCTGCCTCGTCCAAATCGGATGCTTCGAGGATCGTGAAGCGTCCGGGTCTCGTATCCGGTGCGGCGAGCAAGACGCGCAGGACGTCCTCCCGGCTAAGACCCAGGTCTTCCGGATCCTGAGGTAAGCCAAGGCCCTCTAACCGTCGCCGGAAAGCGGCCGTGTCCTCTCCGTAGAGCGCGACCGAAAAGATGCAACCGAAGGCGACCTGCGCGCCGTGCATGCCGCGGCCCCCGAAGAGCTCATCGATCGCGTGTGAGACCTCGTGTTCTCCGCCCGAAGCCGGACGCGACGTTCCGGCCTGGATCATCGCCATGCCGGACAGCACCAGCGCGTCGGCCAGTTTGCGGAGAAACTCCGGGTCTTTTATCGACACGCCGGCATCGTCTTCCAGATAGGGCTCGATCAGTTCGAACGACTCGACCGACAGGTCCCAGGCGCGCTGTTCCGCCTGTTCGAGTCCCCGCTCCGTGGCCAGCGCCCAATCGCGGAGCGCGAGCGGGTTAGCGAGCAGGTCTCCCAGGCCGGCACGTACCGACTCCAACGGAGCACGTACGAGCGTCGGTGTCGAAAGGAAAACGAGCCGCGGCGCGATCGCGCCCAGACTTTCGGAGACATTGTCTTCGTTCGGAACGACCGCGACCGGCGAGCAGATCCCGTCGTGGGACAGCTGCGTCGGGACACTGACGATGGTCAGACCGGCCCGGGCCGCAGCCAGCTTTGCGATGTCCAGACATCGGCCGCCGCCGATGGCGACGATTGCGTCGGCTCCCTCGTGGTGCGCGCGGCGCCCGAGCTCGGCCGCCCATTCCTGGTTGGCGTCACCTGGAGGCCGCTCCGACTCGGCCCGGATGTGGCGTGCCAGCCCTTCGCCGTGACGCGAGTTGAGTACGAAGGGGTTATCGATGCCGAGCGCGGTCACCTGTTGCGCGAGCTCATCCCCTGCCGCCCCCTCGTCATCTTCGGAATCGAAGACGAGAACCTCTGGAAAATTCATAACCGGCTACGGACTCGCGACGGCGGTCGAAGTCGGCGTGACCGCAGACGTCTCTATGACCTGCCGGGCGAGGGCGAAGTCTTCGGGAACGTCGACCTCCGCATACTCGCCGGGCCCGACCTCGGCGGCACGTACGTCGATCGCTCCGATCATGCGGGCGAACACATCTTCGTAATAAAGGGATGTCTCCGCGCGCCATTCGAGGTCGCTTGCAATGTCCAGGTAGAGGCGGGCTGCCTCGGGCCGCAACAGCGAGACCCCGGCATATTCCCCGTGGCTCCTCACCATCTTGAGCGACTTGCCGATGGCCACGACGCGCGAGTCCTCAAGTTCGACGCGCATGTCCTCCTCATCCAGATCGTTACGACGCTGAACTGCGAGCACCAGATCGCCCCAGGCCTCCCTCACCCGTCCGAATACCTGGTGGCTGATCACGATGTCCGAATTCACGACAAGAACGTCGGCCCCCGGCGATTGGTCGAGCGCCAGGCGCAAGCTGTGGAAGTTGCCCCAGGATGCATAGCGCGCGTTGAACACAAAGGTGAGGCCCTCTTCGCCCCACTTCTTGGTAGCGAACTCCATGACGGCGTCGGGATTGAAGCCGGTGACGATGAGAACCTCAGAGATCCCCGCGGCTTTGAGGCCCTCGAGGAGGTAATGAAGTAAGCCGTGATGTGGGCCGACCGGAACAAGCGTTTTCGGAAGGTCGGCTCCGATACGAGTTCCGCGTCCCGCCGCAAGCACGGCGGCCCTCAATCCCGCCACGAGACCTCCAGGGTCTGATCCCTGTCCAAGACGCGTTCCCAGCGGAGAATTCGTCCCTCTCCCGGACCGACCCAACCGGGGGCCCTGATGTCCGTTGCCGTGCGCGGCAGAACCAGCTTCACGACGATCGTCTCCGACCGCACCTTGGGCTGGTGCTGCAGGACGAGCCGATAGACGTTCCGGCCGTTCTCTTCACGTACTACATCGGGGACGCGATATTCGAGCGCAAGGCGACCCGTTTCGCGCGGAGGAATCACAAGCGTTCCCGACCACACCTTCTTTCCCCTTTCCAGATGTTCCGGGGGGCCCTCGGACGTCCAAACGGCGATCGGAAAGGGCTCGTCGACTCTCAGCGGAAACGGGTCGGACCAATCCACGAGCTGAGCTTGTTCGGGCGCATAGATGTTCACCATCGGCTTGTGATTGGGCCCCGAGTCGCCCATGTAATAACGCGTCTGCGGCTCGAATAGTCCGTTCGTGATCGCGACCTCCGTCTCATGCCAGGCATCGTCTCCGGCGATGCGAACCGTCGTGCGATGAACCTGCTCCTCGAAGTAGTTCAGCTTGTTTCCCCCGACGTTCTGCTGCGCTACGAGGAAATAATCGGCCTCCTCGGCCGGCTCGAGGGCCCCATCCCAGTTCATCCGTTCGAGGAATGCCTGTTCCTCCGGATCCGTCAGCCATATCTGCATGTGTTTGGTCGCGAGCGACCGTCCCATGCCATCGACGAGCCCGGTCGGATAGTCCGGACGTAAGACTCGCTCATAGAAACCATCGACGACGTAGCCCAGGGCTTTGCGTCGCACCGCCGCAATCGGATGAGCGGCATATGCCTTGTACAGAAGGTAATGAACCGCCGTCTTTTCTGAGATCAGGTTGCTGAATTCATCGGTGCGGAATGAGCCGACGCCCGGCAGCAGGTTCTTGAGCACGATCGGGTCGACGAGAATGACCCCGTCAATGCGCGGGAGATTGGGATCGGCCGCCTGTGCGTAGCGGACGGTCAGCTCCGCGGAGAGAGGCCAATCCGGCGACCAGTTTGCGTTCCCGGCTCGTTGCGCGTCACCCACGCCGGCGACATACCAGGCGTCCTGCGGCAAAGGAATCTCGTATTGCCTGCGGTTCCTGTCGATCTCATAGATACTGCCCCGCTCTTCCTCGGAGCTCTCGGGCAGATCGGGCCTGCCGTCGTCGATTGTGAGAAGAGCGAACTGGAGGATCGATCCCCCAGTTCCTCTGAGCTCGGCAGGGTTTTGCATCGAGAGCATGTACGTGCGCGGCCCTTCGGAGCCCAGTAGCTGGGGAAGCAAGGCGAATCCGGCCTCCGCGTCGGCAAGGACCTCGTCGGCATCGCGCGAGCGCTCGATCCCTCGCTCGATCGCCGCGCGCGCCCGACGGGGCAATGCCGCAGGATCCACCTCTTCGAGTAATGCGCCCGCGGTCCGAACCTGCCGTCGGATGTTCGAGATTGTCTTGCCGATGGCGGCAATTCGCTCGAGCCTGATGCGTGATCCACCCTCGGGATCATCCGGATCTTTGACGATGAGCTTGTGGGGGCCGCGCAAGGCGTTCTGCGCGACGTCGAGAGCGCCGCGTGCGGCGGCGGCCGAGTGCACGGCTGCGCCGACGAGATTGCCCACCTGATCGAGCGCCCGATCGATCCTTCGCCAGCTCCCTGCCAATTCGAAGAGGGGACCTTGCTGGTCGTAGGCCTCCAGCGAGACACGAGTTGCCGCCAGCCCGGCCAGGGTTTCGTACCTCGCTTGTTTGAGTTTGGTCGCGCCGAGGGCTTGCTCGGCACGGGCCAGGTGCGCCCGGGCTCCCAGCAGACCCGTGGTTAGGCGTAACGGCGTGGCGATCATCGCGAGCCACAGCCAGGTGCCGAACAGAGTCGCAATCAGTACGGCGACGCCGGTCAAGCCGCCGCGCTCGCGGGATTGGGTACTCAAGAGGACAGGTTTCTAAGCTCGGGCGCAACCTTCTGGCCGTAGAGCTCCACCGCCCGAGCCGCAGGCTCGAGCTCCATCCCGGGATAGTGCAAGCGAACGATGAGATGGCTCTCGGGATACTCCGCAAGCACTTTGACTATCCGGGAGAGGTAGGCGACGACTTGCTCCGGCGTCCCATAGGCCGTGGTCTCGCGAATGGTTTCCTGTGGGGGCGGCATCACCTCGAGCTCTCTTCCCTCCACGTCGGTACCCGCCCGCCATCCCGCGTAGACCCCGAGCTGATGTCCTATGCCCGCGTGGACCAGGGGCCAATCGCGCTCGGGGTCTTCGGTGACGAATGCGTTCTGCAGCAGAGCCACGATCGGGGGTCCCTTCCCCCCGACGCGCACGCGTTCCTCTGCGGCCATCGCAAACGCTTCGGCCACCCGTTCCGGTTTGGCACGCGAGGAGATGTAACCGTCACCGATCCGTCCGGCCCTGCGCACCGCATCGTCGACGAACCCGCCGACGAGAATTGGGGGAGTGCGATGGGGGCGCGGAGTCACCTTGATGCCCTGATATCTGTAATGCCGACCGTTGAAGTCGAAATAGTCGCCCGTCCATGCCTGCCGCAGGATCGCAACGATCTCCTCGAGCCTGCGGACGCGAGTCTTCGTCTCGATCCCGAAGGCGCGGAACTCCTCCTCGCGCCACCCGATGCCGAGGCCGCAGATCGTGCGCCCGTGCGAGATCTGATCGACGACGGCGAAATCCTCGGCGAGTCGGATGGGATCGTGAAAGGGGGCCAGGACCACACCGGTCCCGAGCTCGATCCGTTCGGTGACCGTGGCGAAGGTCGCCAGCATCGCCAGAAGCGACGGCAGGTAGCCGTCCGCGGAGAAGTGATGCTCGGAGACCCAGGCGGAGTCCAGGCCCGACGACTCGACCAGCTTCACCAGCTCGACGACATCGGAGTACTCCTGCGCGAAGGTTCGCTCGCTCTCCGGCGCGATCTGGCCCGTGAACAGCCCGACGCCGAGCTTCAGTCCCACGTAGCTAACGTTTGGGAACGAGATCGGCGATCTCGCCGATCATGCGGGTGAGGTCGAAATCCTTGGGCGTGTAGACGCGCGCGACGCCGAGCTCGCGCAGCTTTCGCTCGTCCTCCTCCGGGATGACCCCGCCGACCACAATCGGAACCAGTTCGGGATCGACCCCTTCGGCCCGGAGCCGCTCGATCACGTCGGGAACCAGCAGATTGTGGGCTCCGGACAGAATCGAGAGACCGATCACGTGCACGGATTCCTCGGCTGCCGCGCGCGCGATCTCCTGGGGTGTAAGGCGGATGCCTTGGTAGATCACCTCGCAGCCCGCGTCGCGGGCCCGCACCGCGATCTGCTCGGCGGCGTTCGAGTGCCCGTCGAGGCCCGGCTTGGCCACCAGCATCCGGAGCTTCGCGGCTCCGATCCGCGCCGCCGCCTCATCGACCTTGGCGCGGGTCTCCGCCAATTTTTCCGGATTGCCCGAGCCCGACGCGGCCCGGATTCCGGTCGGCGCGCGGTACTCCCCAAAGATCTCGCGCAGCGAATCGGCCCATTCTCCGGTGGTGATGCCCGCGCGCGCCGCCTCGATGGAGGCAGGCATGAGGTTGTCGGAGCTTGCGGCCGCGCGTCGTAGCCGGTCCAGTGCGACGGAGACGGCCCCCGCGTCCCGTTCGGCTCGCCAGGATTCGAGCCTCTCGATCTGTTCTGCCTCGGCGGCGGGATCGACGGTCTCGAAGGCGAGCTCGTCGAGGTCCTCGGTGAGCGGCGAGGGCTCGCCCGTCTCGAACCGGTTGAGGCCGACCACCGTCTGCTCGCCCGACTCGATCGCGCGCCGGCGTTGCGCGTGGGTCTCGACCAAACGTTCTTTCATGTAGGCGAGGGCCTCAACTGCGCCACCGGCATCGAGCACCTTGTTCAGCTCTTCCCGGGCGAGCGATTCGATCTCCTCGGTCTTGGACTCGATCACCTTCGAGCCCTCGAAGACGTCGTCGTACTCCAAGAGATCCGTTTCGTAGGCAAGGATCTGTTGGGCTCGCAGAGACCATTGCTGGTCCCAGGAGCGCGGGAGACCGAGGGCCTCGTTCCATGCCGGCAATTGCACCGCGCGAGCGCGCGCATTCTTCGACTGCGTGACGGCGAGCATCTCGAGAAGGATGCGGTAGACGTTGTTCTCGGCCTGCAAGGCGGTGAGCCCCAGCGAGTTCACCTGGACGCCGTAGCGAAACCGGCGATAGCGGTCTTCCGTTACGCCGTAGCGCTCGCGCGTGATGCGATCCCAAAGTCGGCCCATGGCGCGCAGCTTGCAGGTCTCCTCGATGTAGCGAATCCCCGCGTTGCAGAAGAACGAGATGCGCCCGACGAGACGCGGGAAGTCCTCATCCTCGACTTCGTTGCGCGCCTTGACCGCGTCGAGTACCTGGATCGCGTTCGCCAACGTGTACGCGGTTTCGAGAACCGGGTCGGCGCCCGCCTCTTGCAGGTGATAGGAGCAGACGTTTATCGGGTTCCACCTCGGTAGTTCTCTCAGCGTCCAGACGATGAGATCGGTCGTGAGGCGCATCGATGCTTCGGGTGGAAAGACGTATGTGCCGCGCGACAGGTATTCCTTGAGGATGTCGTTTTGGACCGTCCCACTTAGATCCCCGTGATTTCCGCCCGCTTGTTCTTCGGCGATGGCGACGTAGAGGGCCAACAACCACATGGCCGTGGCGTTGATCGTCATGGACGTGTTCATCTCGGCCACGGGGATCCCGTCGAAGACGGTCCGCATGTCGCCGAGATGGCTTATCGGAACACCGACCTTTCCCACCTCGCCTCGAGCCATGACGTGATCGGAGTCGTAGCCCGTCTGCGTGGGCAAGTCGAAGGCGACCGAAAGCCCCGTCTGGCCCTTCGCCAAATTGGCTTTGAACCGGACGTTGGTCGAAGCCGGCGACGCGTAACCGGCATAGGTTCGAAAGATCCAGGGCTGGTCCCGTTGGGGCGCCATAGCGCAATCGTAGGATGCCGCGCGTGGAGATAACGAAAGTCGGAGTCGTCGGGTGCGGGACCATGGGGTCCGGCATCTGCGAGGTGTGTGCGCGAGCCGGTTTCGACGTGGCTTTCTCGGAGGTCTCGGAAGAGGCCGTGATCGCCGGCCACAATCGAATCGCGCACAGTCTGGACCGTGCAGTCGAGCGCGGGAAACTAGATCAAGCCGCCGCCGACGAGATCAAGACTCGCATTCGGTCGACGACGAACCTCGCGGATCTCAAAGATTGCGACATCGTTTTCGAGGCCGTGCCCGAACATCTCGATCTCAAGAAAGAGGTCTTCGCACAACTCGACGAGCTCTTGGGACCCGACGCGATTCTGGCCACGAACACGTCGTCGTTGCCGGTGATCGACATGGCGGTGGCAACGAAGCGACCGGCGCGCGTGATCGGGTTTCACTTCTTCAACCCGGCGCAGGTCATGAAGCTCCTGGAATTGGTCCACACGGTCGCGACGGAGCAGCCGGTCTTGGACACCGCAGCAGCCTTCGCCCAACGGCTGGACAAGAGCCCAGTGGCGTGCAGGGACCGGGCTGGTTTCATCGCCAATCTGCTGCTGTTCCCATATCTGAATTCGGCCGTCCGCATGCTCGATCAAGGATTTGCGTCGCGCGAAGACATCGACGCCGCTATGCAGCTGGGCTGCGGACACCCGATGGGACCCCTAGCGTTGATGGATCTGATCGGTCTCGATTCGGGCTATGAGATCTGCGAAGCGCTGTGGCGACAGTTCCGCGATACGCAAGCCGCGCCGGCGCCCTTGCTCAAGCAATACGTGACGGCCGGCTACCTTGGCCGCAAGAACGGCCGGGGCTTCTATACATACGAGGCTCCGGAATCACCCGCCATCGTCGACGCAGCTCCCGAGCCGGCTGCGGGCGCCGCTTCTGATGTCTCCACTGTGGGGGTCGTGGGCACGGGGTTGATGGCGTCGGGCATCGCCGAGGTCATCGCGAAGTCGGGGGCCGAGGTGATTCTTCGGGGCCGCAGCGAAGCCTCGATCAAGAAGGCGAAAGCTGCCGTCGCAAAGTCGTTGGAGAAGGCGGTCGCCAAGGGCAAGCTCGAGCAGTCCGCAGCGGACGAAGCCCTCGGACGCATCACCACGACGCTCGACTATGAAGATCTCGCGGAGGCCGATCTGGTCGTCGAGGCCGTCGTCGAGCAGCTGGACGTCAAAGAGACCGTATTCCGCGAGCTCGACGCCTCGGTGAAGCCGGATGCCATCCTCGCGAGCACGACATCGTCCCTGCCGGTCGTCGACCTCGCCGCGGCTACAGCGCGTCCCGAGAAAGTGGTCGGCGTGCACTTCTTCAATCCC
>JBHELF010000138.1:0-4466 GCA_046263155.1 Actinomycetota bacterium | reverse complement strand
TGTTCTTTTCATCGACGAGATACACCGCCTTCCTCGCACGGTTGAGGAGGTTCTCTATCCCGCGATGGAGGATTTTCAGCTCGATCTCGTAATCGGAAAGGGACCGAGCGCCCACACGATCCGTCTCGACCTCCCGCGCTTCACGCTGGTTGGAGCGACGACGAGAGCCGGCCTCATCACGGGGCCGCTGCGCAGTCGCTTCGAGCTCGGCGAGAAGCTCGACCACTATCCCGAGAGCGATCTCCAACAGATCGTTTCGCGCGCCGCGACGATCCTCGAGATCGAGATCAATGAAGAGGCGAGCTTCGAGATAGCCCGGCGCGCCCGGGGCACCCCACGGATCGCCAACCGCCTCTTGCGACGCGTGCGCGACTTCGCGCAGGTGCGTGCCTCCGGCTCGATCGACGGAGACGTTGCCCGTCGCGCTCTGGAGGTTTTCCTGGTGGACGAGCGCGGGTTGGACAAGGTCGACGCGGCGATCCTGGACGCCTTGATCAATCGCTTCGGCGGAGGGCCGGTCGGCCTTGCCACCCTGGCGGTGTCCGTCGGCGAGGAGCCGGACACGATCGAGGACGTGTACGAGCCGTACCTGTTGCAGCTTGGCTTCCTCCGGAGGACTGCTCGGGGCCGGGTCGCGACCGAGGCGGCCTGGAAACATCTCGGGGCGACACCCCCTTCGTCGGCCGACTCGGTCAAGCTCTTCTAGATCGCCGCAACCGTCCGCAAGGCGGGACGCCGATCTCGGGGTGGGCGGGTGCCGGGCCGATCCGACCTGAACACAAGGAAACCGGTTTTAGGGCGGGCGGGTGGCCGTCCGGGCCGACCAAGTGTCGAATGAAAAGTAAGATGGGCGTTCGGAGCCGCCCGGCGGCTTCTGTCGCGTTGGGCCGCCGACTGATACCGCCGGCCTCGTGACACCGACAACCAAAGGACGCGTGATTCCTTGCAGGGTGGACTCGAGAACCTGATCTTTCTGGGCCTCCTCATCGCCATCTTCTATTTCATGCTCATCCGTCCCCAGAAAAGACGGGTCGAACAGCATCGCCGGCTCCTCGAGAGCATCTCCCTCGGCGACGAGGTGGTAACGATGGGCGGGCTTTTCGGGACCGTTCGCGCTCTGCGCGAGGACGAGATCGAGCTCGAGATCGCTCCGAAGACCAAGATTCGCATCGTCAAGTCCGCGATCGCACGCAAGGTCGAAGAGGAAGTCGAGGACGAGACGGCCGAGGAAGAAACCTCCTAGGCGAGTCGGCGACATGGCAAGAAAGCGAAGAACCAAGACACGCGCCGTCCCCTATCTGGTCGGATCCCTCATCGTCGCGTTCGGTGGCCTGGCCGCGGTGCTGGCAACGGGGATGCAGCCCCGCTTGGGTCTCGATCTAGAGGGCGGTACGAGTGTCATCCTTACGGCTTCCGGCGAAGAGCTTCGCAGCGATGTGCTGCAGAAGACCGTCGGAATCATCCGCCAGCGCATAGACGCTCTCGGGGTGGCCGAACCCGAGGTATCGGTTGCCGGCACGAGCAACATCCTGATTCAACTTCCGGGAGTCGAGAACGAAGAGCGCGCGCTCGAGATCATCGGGACGACCGCGCAGCTGACCTTTCGCCAGGTCTTGGAAAGGATCGGACCCGAGGTCAGGCCCAAGGACCGCCCCGAGGTAACCGAGCTGAGGGATCAAAGCGTCAATGACGAAGAGGTCGTTTATCCCTCGGCCGAGGAGCAGGGTGTCCTTTACAGGCTCGCTCCCGCGGACCAGCTCACCGGAGACATAGTGCAGCGGGCCGAGGCGGTCGTCGACCCCACGACCGGCGCGACTTGGTCGGTGACCATCCGCATGAACGATGAGGGGTCTCGGGAGTGGGCCGAGCTCACCGACAAACTGGCGTGTCTGCGCGACAACGGCGAACAGATCAAGAGCCAGGTAGCGATCGTGCTCGACGGCCGTGTCGAATCGGCCGCCGGTATGCGCAGTCCCGCGGAGGCCGGCGCGGGCGGAAGCGGCGTGGAGTGCGGCGAGGGAATCACCGGTGGAGAGACCCAGATCGATGTGGGTGGGGAGCAGGAGGCGAAACAACTCGCCCTTGTCCTGCGGACCGGCGCCCTGCCCTTGACACTCGAGCAATCGGAGGTTCGCAAGGTGTCGCCGACTCTTGGTCGCGACTCTTTGAACGCGGGACTTCTCGCCGGCGCGATCGGGCTCGGCCTCGTGATGATCTACATGATCCTCTACTACCGAGCGCTGGGTCTTGTGGTGTGGATGGGACTGGCCGTGTTCACCGCCCTCCTCTACACGACCTTGGCGTGGCTCGGAGAGACCGTCGGCTTGTCTCTCAGCCTCGCGGGAGTCGCCGGTGTGATCATCTCGGTGGGCGTAACCGCGGACTCGTACATCGTCGCCTTCGAACGACTGAAGGATGAGGTCCAGTCGGGGAAGACGATCCGCGCGGCAGTGGAGCGCGGCATGCAACGCTCGTTCAAGACGATCCTCGTAGCCGATTTCGTCACGGCGTCGGCCGCCGTGATCCTGTTCTATCTCGCGGTGGGCCCGGTGAAGGGTTTCGCCCTGACGCTGGGTATCGCGACGGTCGCCGACGTCTTGATCGCTTATTTCTTCACTCGTAGCGCGGTCCAGCTACTTACTCGGACGAAGTTCTTCTCGCAAGGAAAATTCATCGGTCTCAAGGACGCGCTCGGAGCAGCCTCATGAGAGAGCGGCTGCATCGTCTCTACACCGGCCAGACAAACATCGATTTCATCGGCAAGCGCAAGCTATGGTTCACGATCTCGGCCGTCGCGATTCTCGCTTGTGCGCTGCTCCTGGTCACAGCAGGCCTCAACTACGGCATCGAATTCGAGGGTGGTGTCTCGATACAGGCACCCGTTCCCTCCGACGGGCCTCTCGGAACTGCAGACGACACGGACGTGGTCTCCACGCTGACCGACACGATGGAGGAGTTGGGGGCGGCCGACGCTCAAGTCCAGGTAGCCACCGACGGCGACGAGCGATCGGTGCTCGTGCAGACCAAAGAGATCGCCGACCCCGAGCGACAGACGGCTGTTGTGAGCGCCGTCGCGGAGACGGTCGGAGTCTCGATCGCCGAAACCGACAGTCAGCGGATCGGCAGCAAGTGGGGCAGTGAGATCACATCGAAGGCGGTTCGCGCGCTGCTGATCTTCATCGTTGCCGTGACGATCTTCATCTCCTGGCGCTTCGAATGGAAGATGGCCATCGCGGCGACCGCCGCCTTGATCCACGACCTCGTCATTACCTCCGGCGTCTATTCCCTTGTGGGGTTCGAGGTGACTCCTTCAACGGTGATCGCGATCCTCACGATCCTCGGGTACTCGCTGTACGACACCGTCGTCGTCTTCGACAAAGTCGAGGAGGACACATCGCTGATGGCCGCGACCGGGCGATCCACCTATCAGGATGCGGCCAACCTCGCAATGAATCAGGTGTTCATGCGGTCACTGAACACCTCACTGGCAACCCTGCTACCGGTTGCTGCGCTGCTGTTCGTGGGGGCCGGTCTTTTGGGGGCAGGAACGATGAAGGACCTCGCCCTTGCGCTCTTCGTCGGCCTCCTGCTCAGCGCTTACTCCTCCATCTATGTCGCGACTCCGCTTCTAACGGTGATGAAGGAGAGGGAGCCTCGTTACCGCAGCGTGCGCGAAAAGGTCCTGCGCGAGGCGCGCGCGGCCGCGGCCGCTCCGGCAACGGTGGCGTCCGCCTCCGATCGGCTGGAGGGAGCCCCCGCCCGCGCTATCGCCCGTCCCGCGACGTCCGGTCCCTCAGCTCCGGCGCGTGCACGGGCGGGCACCAAGAAAGCACGGCGCCGCCGCAAACGCTGAGCGTTCGGAGTGCCGCAGGGCTCTCTTTACAATGAGGCATGACCTCCGCACCTGAGCCCCCGGATGTTGCCGCGGACGACATCGCTGCCGCCCCCGCGCCGTCGGACGGTTCCCCCCGCGGCGTGAAGGCCGTCTTCAAGAAAGTCCGCCCCTCTCGCCCGAGTGTGCCGGCTTCCCTCGACGTGCTGGTAAAGGAGCTGCGCGCTCAGCGCCCGCGGGTCAATCTCAAGCTCGTGGAGCGGGCTTTCGAACTGGCCCAACTCGCGCATGAGGGCCAGGTTCGTAAGTCGGGGGACGCCTTCATCAGCCATCCCTTGGGCGTGGCCCTCATCTTGGCCCAACTCGGTCTTGAGGAGACGACCGTGGCTGCGGCATTGCTCCACGACGCGGTCGAGGACACGGACGTCACGCTCGCTCAGGTAGAGACGGAGATGGGCTACGACGTCGCCGCCTTGATCGATGGCGTCACGAAGCTGGAGCAGATCAAGTATCGGTCGGCTGAGGTCAGCCGCGCGGAAAACATCCGCAAGATGATCGTCGCTACTGCCCGCGACGTCCGCGTGATCCTCATAAAGATCGCCGACCGGTTGCACAACATGCGCACGCTCGCCCC
>JBHELF010000137.1:0-26796 GCA_046263155.1 Actinomycetota bacterium | reverse complement strand
AGTTTGTTCCGGCAAGTGCCTTGGGGTACGCCGGGGCGGTTTGCTGAGCTTCGTTAACTAGCCCGTTTGGGTCACCTTGGCCGGGGCCGGAAAATGACCCAATTGGGCTATTTCGGCGCCGCCGTTTTGTGGGGATGATTGCCCCATGAGAGGCAGACCTTCGCGCTGTGCGTCCAGACTGCGCGCGCGGTCGACTCTCGCCTAGAGGGGGTAACCATTTCAGCGCAGATCCGAGTTGTCTTAGCCGACGACACCGTCGAGATACGAAAACTTCTCCGGCTGACGCTGGAGATAGACGGCCGTTTTCTGATCCTGGACGAGGCCGGCGACGGCGAGGCGGCGGTGAGCATCGCGGCCTCGAAGATGCCGGACGCGATCGTGCTCGACCTCGCCATGCCGGTCAAAGACGGCCTACAGGCGATCCCGGAGATCAGACGGCGCTCCCCCGGAACCAAGATTCTCGTGCTCTCCGGATTCGACGCCGATCAGATGTCTCAGGAGGCCCTGCAGCGCGGGGCGCACGCCTACATCGAAAAGGGCGGCGATCTCGACGACCTCGCCGAAGCCCTCGTGGACCTGTGCGCCAACTAGCGAGCGGAGAGCTACGCCGCCGGGCATAAGCAAGGGCCCCGCCCACGGCGAGGCCCCTATTTTCGGCGGTCGGGCGAAGCTAGGAACGCTGCTCGATCTGCGACAGAAGCGCCTTGGAAAAGGCTTCGAGGTCGTCGGGCTTGCGGGACGTGATGATGTTGTCGTCCTCGACGACCTCCTGGTCGACCCAGTTGGCGCCGGCGTTGATCAGATCGGTCTTGATCGAGGGCCAAGAGGTGACCGTCTTGCCCTGGACCACATCGGCCTCCGCGAGCATCCACCCCGCGTGACAGATCGCCGCCACTGGCTTGCCAGACTCGACCATGGTGCGAGTCAATTCGACCATTCCTTTGTTGGTTCGAATCTTGTCGGGTGAGTAGCCGCCGGGAATCACAAGCCCTGCGAAGTCCGTAGCCGAGACGGAATCGATGGCGACCTCGGTCGTCACCTTTTCCTTTCCCTTTTTCCCCTCGAGTTTCTTGGAGTCGCGCAGTCCGATCACAACCGGCTTGTGCCCCGCTTCCTTGACTCTGTCGTAAGGCACTCTGAACTCCGCGTCCTCGAACATCTCGTCCAGGATGAAGGCGACCTTCGCCATCGGTATTACCTCCAGACAACTCGTCGACGAACGCGTGGTTATCTACCCGCGTGGATGCCCCGACAACCGTAGCGTTTCCGGTCGATCTTCCGGTAGTCCGTAAGGGCGAACACTGGTATGCGCGCGCGGGCGAGCGTGAGTTGCGACTCTCGAACCTCGACAAGGTGTACTGGCCCGAAGAGGGATATACGAAGGCCGACCTGCTGGCGTACTACTTCAACATCTCGCCCGTGATGCTTCCTCATCTAGAGAGCCGACCGCTGACATTGAAGCGGATGCCCGACGGAATCATGGGCCCCTATTTCTACGAAAAAAACGCTCCTGCCCATACGCCGAAATGGATGTCGCGCGTTCCCGTCCGGTCCTCCGGGGAGAACAAGATCATCAACTTCCTGGCGGTGAACGACGTCGCCGAGGTTCTTTACGTGGCCAATCTTGGCTGTATCGAATTTCACCCTTTGCACGCGCGCGGCCCGGATCAAAAGCGACCGTCGTATGCGTTCTTCGATCTCGATCCGTTCCCCCCAGCCACTTTCGACGAGGTCAAGCACGTGGCCTGGCTCGTCAAGCTCGTGCTCGATCGGCTGGGCCTGGCCAGCTATCCCAAGACATCCGGTGCCACGGGGATGCAGATCATGGTGCCGCTCGACGGAAATCATGAGTACGACATGGTGCGCGGTTTCGTCGGCGAGGTCTCCGATCTCGTGCACCAGGCCGACCCCGACACCACGACCGTCGAGTGGGAGGTCAAGCGCCGCAGCGGAAAGGTCTTCCTCGATGTGAACATGAACCGGGAGGGAGCCAACATCGCCGCCGCCTACTCTCTACGTCCGGAGCCGGGCGCGTCGGCGTCTGCGCCCTTCAACTGGGAGGAGCTCGAGGGCATCGATCCGCGCGCCTTCACGATCGAGACGATGCTGGACCGCGTCGCGGAGGCGGGAGATCCATTCCTTCCGGTGGCCCAGGGTCCGGGCCAGTCGCTGAGCAAAGCGATAACGGAGCTCGACGCAAAGCCGCGCAAGGCGCGCGAATTCAAGCGCTGAGGCATGACCCTCTACATCGGGACCTCGGGCTGGGCTTATAAAGAATGGAAGCCCGAGTTCTATCCCGCCGGCCTGCCGCAGAGCCGATTTCTCGAGCACTACACCCATACCTTCAACGCCTGTGAGATCAACGCGACCTTCTATCGGGTGCAGCCCGCCAATGTCGTCGCCCGCTGGGCGGAAGTGGCCCCCGAGAGGTTTCGCTTCGCGGCCAAGGCCCACCGAAGGCTGACCTACACGAAGTCGCTGGCGCCGGACGAGGTGATGCGGTCCTATATCGACGAGTTCATGGAGTCGTTGCTTCCGTTAGGACCGCGGCTCGGTGTCGTGCTGTTGCAGTTTCCAGCCTTTCGCGAGCGCGACGACACGGGTTTGAAGCGGTTGCTGGATGCTCTCCCTCCGGAGATGAGATGCGCGCTGGAATTCCGGCATGAGTCCTGGGATGCGCCGGAGTGCAGAGATCTCGTGGCGGCACGCGGACACGCCTTCTGCATCTCTGACGCCGAAGGACGCGCGCCCGAGAGGTTTCCGGAGGGTAAATTCGCCTATATCCGTCTGCGCGGTGAGGCCTATCCGGAAGAGGCGCGCCTGCGGCTACGCCGCTCGCTGGCGGAGGAGGGTCGCAGGCGTGACATTTACGTGTTCGCGAAGCACAAGGGGGCCGCGGCCGGCAGCGAGGATTCGGGCGTGGGATTGGCCGTCTGGCTGCGCGACACCGCGCAGTAGGTTGAGCGGCGATGCCGACTTCGCGCAAGACCACAACGCCCAAGAAGACCGCTGCACCCAAGAAGAAGACTTACGCAGCCAAGCGGTCGTTTGACGCGACCCCTGAGCCGCCCCCTGAGGTAAGCGGTGATGTGGACCCTGGGACCGCGCGGCCCGGCAAGACCTTCGTGATTCACCAGCACCACGCGACGCGGCTTCACTTCGACCTTCGACTCGAGATGCTGAACGGAAAGACGCCGGTCCTGGTCTCGTGGGCCGTGCCGAAGAACCTGCCGCTGCGCCGCAAGGAACCCCGGCTCGCCGTCCACGTCGAGGATCACCCCTTCGAGTACGGCAGCTTCTCCGGAACGATCCCCGAGGGAAATTACGGAGCCGGAGAAGTTCGCATCTTCGACTCCGGCACCTACGAGGTGGTGAAGCAGGAGCCGGGCAAGCTGACCTTCCGGCTGGAGGGCGATCGGATGCGCGGCATCTGGCACATCTTCCAAACCCGTGGCGGCAAGGACTGGCTGGTCACACTCAGCGAGCTGCAGCGTCCGGACCCCGAGCCGTTGCCTCAGCTATCACCCATGCTGGCGTCCCAGGCTTCCAAGCCTTTCGACGACGAGCGCTGGATCTTCGAACCGAAGTGGGACGGCGTGCGCGCCCTTGCCGTCTGCGGCGAGGACACCATGTTGATCTCGCGCACGGGGCGCGACATCACCGCTACCTATCCCGAGCTGGGGCGCCTTCATGAGCGCGCCGTCGCGTTGGAAGCCGTCCTCGATGGGGAGATCGTCGCTTTCAGGGACGGAAAGCCTTCCTTCGAGCTGTTGCAGAGCCGCATCAATCTTCACGAGAAACACGCCATCGAACGGGCCTCGCGCAGCACTCCGGTCACGTACATGGCTTTCGACTTGATCTACCTCGACGGCCGCCGCGTCTCCGATCTCCCGCTCGAAGAACGCAAGGAGTTGCTCGCGGAACTGATCGTGCCGCACGAGCACGTGTCCGTTTCCAGCCATGTGGGCGGCGACGGCACCGCGCTCTTCGACGCCGCGCGCGAGCAGGGACTCGAAGGAATCGTGGCCAAGAAACTCAAATGTCCATATCGACCGGGGCGCCGCTCGCGGGACTGGTTGAAGATCAAGACGACGACGGTGGCTGACGTCGCCATCGGAGGGTGGACCCGGGGAGAGGGGGGTCGCTCGTCGAGCTTCGGCGCGCTGTTGGTGGGGGCCTACGACGACTCGGGGCTCAGGTTCACCGGCGCCGTCGGTACGGGTTTCAGCGACCGCACGCTTGCCGAGCTCGTTCCGGAATTGAAGAAACGTGCACGCCCGACGTGCCCCTTCTCCGAAGACCCGACCGGGACGCGCGGCGGCCACTTCGGCAAGACCATCCGAAACCCTCAGTGGATCGAACCCGAGCTTGTGGCGCGCGTCGAGTTTCGGGAGGTTACGTCGGCGGGTCGACTGCGCGCTCCGTCGTACAAGGGACTGCGCACGGATAAGAGCCCGGAGGAGTGCAGGTTCGAGGACCTTTCGGTGTGACGCCCTCGCGCGCGCAGAATCTGATCGAGCGGTACTTCTCCTGGGCGGCGGATCATTTCTACGACACGGTGACGGTGCAGCGGGTCTTTCCACTTCTCGGTGGAGACCTGAACAACGCCATCCTGGAACAAGGGCGGCGCGCGGTGGCAGTCGCTGAGGGGCGGCCGATACTGGATATGCCGGTCGGAACCGCCTACTTCACGGTTCAGATTGCGCGCGACCACTCCGGCATCGTCGTCGGTAGTGACATTGCCGAGGGCATGGTGGTTCGGGCGCAAGAGGTCACACGCAGGGAGGCGGTTGCCAATCTAACGATCGTGCAGGCAACCGCCCATGCACTGCCGTTCCGTGACGGTGCTTTCGGCGCGGTGTTGTGTGCCAATGGATTGCCGGTGATTCCAGACCTCCACGCGACGGTCGCGGAGCTGGCGCGCGTGCTGGCGCCGGGCGGCGCGCTATTCGTGGCCGCGATCACACTGCCGCTGGGTCCGCCGGGATCACCGCGTTCGCGCGCGCGGATGCCTACGGCTTTTCGCCCCAAGCGGGATCTCGTTCACGCGCTCGAGCGCATAGGTCTCGAAACCATAATCACCGAGCGGCAGCGATTGGCCGCCCTCATCGAAGCGCGCAAGCCGGCCTGAAGCGCGCGGCTCAGCTACGTGGGAACGCAAGTCGTGCCCGACGCAGCCGTTTGAATTGGCTCGCGTGCACGAACCCACGAGGCATCGGTTCAAAGGAAACCGCGAGTCCGATGCGCTCTTTCGCCGGCGCGCACAAAAAGTAGAAGTTCCAGATTTCTTTCTCGGGCGGGCCCTCTTTTCGAGGCGTTCTTGTCGTACCCCCCTGCTTGAATCAAAGCCATGGCAAGCACACTCATCGACCGAGCCATCGAGCTGCTGGAGAAGGCAAACGCGGACCTGGAACCTGAGCTGCTGCCTTCGGCGACCGCACGCCAGTTGCTGGCTTCGTATGCGCGCGTGTGCAAGCTTGGGGAATTCGGCGTCGCGGCGCTAACCCGCAAGGTGAATGACGCCTCTGAGGTCGCGCGTGCTACCGGGACCTCGATCGGCAAGGCCAAAGCGACGGTTCAGACCGGAAAGGTCATGGCCGGCTCGGCGCCGCTTGCTGGGGCGCTGAAGAAGGGCACCATCTCCTTGGACCAGGCCAGCGAGATCGCGGCCGCCGAGGAATCGGCTCCGGGCGTGGCCGAAGAGCTCGTGAAAGTCGCTAAGAACGAGGCTTTCTGTGTGCTGAGAGACAAGGCGCGCGCTGCAAAGCTGGAAGCCGAGCAACAGCGCGATCTCGCGGCTCGCCAGCACAAGGCGCGCTCTGCGCGGAGCTATTCAGACGCGCTCGGGATGGTCAACATCCACCTCTCTCTAGAACCCCACATCGGCACCCCGATCGCGGCCCGGGCCGAGGCCGAGGCGGAGCGGCTTGCCCGGAAGGCCAAGGCAGTCGGCACGGGCTCAGCCCGTGGTCATGGGACCCAACAGCCCTTCGAGTGCTACTTAGCCGACGCCTACGCCTCCATGCTCACGCGCCCCGGGAACGTCAAGGGCCGAGTCCGGCGACCCGAGCTCGTGGTCCTAGTGAGCCACGAGGTCGCCAAGCGAGGCTGGAAAGACGTGCGCTCCGGCGAGGTGTGCAAAATCCCCGGCGTCGGCCCGGTTTCACCCGAGGCGGCGCGCGAGATCGCCGAGGACGCGTTTCTGTCGGGTTTGTTGTACGACGGCACCGATCTGCGCCAGTTCAAGCGGTGGTCAAAGCACATCCCGGTCGAGGTCTCTTTGGAGCTCGGAGACCCGCCCGACTTCGATGGAGTCCTATGCGTCGACTGCGGAAACCGCGTCAAGACTCAGTTCGACCACGTGCAGCCGCGTTTTGCCAAGGGACCGACCTCGCAACCCAACCTCAAACCGCGCTGCTATCCCTGTCATCAAACCAAGACCGAGCAGGATCGGAAAGCGGCGCGCGCGCGTGGATCCAAGCCCGGTGAGTCTCGAACCAGCAAAGCCCAGCCGCGGGACTCCGGCTCGCGGCCTGGGCGTGACCCCTGAGAATGCGGCCGGCAAGCTCACTCGGCGAGCAAGCGCACCCTCACGTTGCAGTCGAGCAGGAAGCTGCGGACGTTGACCCAGCCTTCATAGGGCTCGCCGGTCGCGACGACTTCACTGATACCGGAGTTGGCGATCAGCTTGGCACAGGTGAAGCACGGCACACCGGTGATGTAGATCGTGGCGCGCTCACGGTCGGTCGGAGACGAATAGAGGATCGCGTTCGCTTCTGCATGAATGGCGATGCAGGTGTCGTACGCCCAGCCGGTCGGTGCCTCCGAGTTGGCTCTCGGGCATGCCCCCGCGTCGCAGTGTGCGTGACCTGAGGGAGGCCCGTTGTATCCGGTCGAGCGAATGCGACGATCTTTTACGATCACGGCGCCGTGCTGTCGGCGTACGCAGTTAGAGCGAGTAGCGGTCTCGCGAGCGATGTTGAGGAAATAACGGTCCCAATCCGTTACCCGCTGGGCCTCGACGAGGCGGTGGGCCATGCTCATCGCGTGGGTTCCCCCTTCTTCTTAGACGCGCGAAAAAACACCTGGCTGGGGGAAGTAGTCCGATTCTGAGTCGGCGAGGGCCCGGAAAGCAAGGCTTATCCTCCGCCGATGTGGGAGGACACGGCGCGAAAACCGGATCAAGGCGGCGAAGAGACCGATCGCCGGCCCGGTAGGCAGGCTGCCGAGGCAGGCCTCCAGAGCTCGCCCGGGCCGACCACCGACGGCGTCCCCGAGCCACTTCCCACCAGCAGGCGTGCCGACGATCTGGCTGAGGATCTGATAGCCGACCTGCTGAGGTCGGCCTGGGTGGTCGAGGCCGGGCGCGCTGCGGTATATGCGATTTGGGAGGGTGCCGACGCTCGTTTTGCGCCGGCCTCGACCCGGGCCGCGGCACGCGCAGAGATAGTTAGACAAGCCCTCGACTCGCGCGGCGTCGCACCCGACCGCGATCTCGTCAACGCGCACAGCCGCTGGATCACGAGTCTGGTGGGAACGCGGCCCGACGAGGTCCTTTTCGGCGACATCTTTCTGGTGCGGCTCGCCGATTGGGTCGACGCGCACGCCGGCCCCTTTCTCGGGCCGGAGGGTACGGAGTTGCGTGCCCATTCCGATGCCGACCGGGAGGAGATCGTGTTCCCCTCAGAGCTCCCCCCACCGCCGTCCTTCGAAGCCTTGCCGACCCCGCACGTGGCCGCGCCCGGCCCGGTGCGATTCAAGATCGGTGTCCTATCCGACCTCCATGTCGGCGCGAGCAGCGGAGAGGACATGGCGCGCGCCGCGATCTCGGATCTCAACCGCGCCCATGTCGACATCGTCGTTCAGCTCGGCGACATCACCGATCACGGCGAGCGCGCCGAATTCGAGAGCGCGGCGAAGATCCTGGGGGACCTGGAGATGCCTTTCGTAACGATGATGGGCAACCACGATGTTTTCTCGGTCGGCGAGCTTCGATTGAGCGGGCGCGACTACTACCCCGCCTCGTTCGGACGACAGCCCGACGGTGTCTTGATCGAACACGCGGGCTGGAACCTGGCAGTCCTGGACTCGATCGAGCACGGCGCGACGCCATTTCCGCCCTTCGATTTGGTCACGGGTGGCTTTCTGGAGGGATCCGGTGGAGCGGTCGTGCGCGGTTCGCTGACGGAGCCTCAGCATGAGATCTTGGCGGAGATTGCTAAACCCGGCGCTCCCCCGGCCTTCGTATTCCTGCACCATCCGCCACAGCCTTTCACCAGTTTCCCTCCGATCCTGTTCGGGTTGAACGATCTCGATTCGGGACGACTGCACGCGACTGTGGATTCGGGGAACGTCTGGGGCGTGTTCGCAGGACACACTCATCGCAACGCGCGCAGTCGTGATTACGAAGACGTTCCCGCTCACGAGGTCGCAACTCCGCGCGACTACCCCTGCGGCTATGCCGTCATCGATGTGGCGGAGAACGGCTACAGCTATCGATTCATGCCGGTCGAAGACGAGGAGCTGCTGCGGGCCCGCTATCGCGAGGTGGGTCCGATCTTCCGGCGTTATGCGGCGGGTTCAGCCTCGGAGCGCGCCTTCGTGTGGTCGCGGAGTTAGGCGCCTCCACCGCCGCGTAAGCGATCGCCGGTCGACGAGAAAGCACCTGTGACGCGGCGTTGGGCGTAGCGGTAAAGAGGAGGTAAGACGATTGCCGGCAACCGCAAGAGGTAATACCAGCGCGGGACGGTGCGCTCCGACTTGCGGTGGATGATCACATCTCGGATGGCGGCCGATACGTCGGCATCCGTGCCCGCCGCATAACGAAGAAGCGGGTGGTGCCGAAGGCCTTCTTGAGGAAACCCTTCGGTCGGGATCGGGCCCGGGAGTACGAGGCCCACGTGGACCCCACGGCTCGCGAGTTCAATGCGGATCGCTTCCGACCATCCGACGACGGCGAACTTCGATGCGCAGTAAGCGGACGACGTCGCGGCAAGCCGGCCTGCGATAGATGCCACGTTGACGACGCTCGACGGGGCCGACGACTCCAGAAGCGAGAGGAGTTCGGCCGTGCAATAGACCGTGCCGAAGAAATTCGTTGCCATCACTTCCTGCAGCTTGGCAACGGACTCCGGCCCCCGCAGCCGGGATCGATTCGAGAAGCCAGCGTTGTTGACCAGGGCATCGCAGCGGCCGTAAGCCGCGCGCACGTGCTCCGCGAGCGCCTTTACGTCGGCCCGCCGCGACACGTCTGCCACGAAATAGCTGTGACCCGCCTGCGTCCCGCCCAGCTGATCGACGAGCTCCGCCAAGCGGTCTTCGCGGCGAGCTACCGCGACCACGCGTGCTCCCGCGCGCGCCAGATCGAGCGCGGCGCGGCGTCCGATGCCGCTCGACGCGCCGGTCACGACGCAGACTTTGTCCCGAAGATGCATTTCGTCCCTTTCGCTCCCTTTACGTAACTCTGCGCTTCCCCGCGACTACGCACGGTTTCGCGCGGACCTGGGGAGGGTACAGACCCTAGGTCACCACCTCACGAGGGAGGGGTCCAGTGGGTGAAATCATCGGCTTGATCGTCGTCGGATTGATCGTCGGCTACGTCGCGCGTCTGTTGATGCCGGGCGCCGATCCGATGGGGCTCATCGGCACGCTGTTGCTCGGAGTCGTCGGCGTCTTCGGGGGCTTCTACCTGGCGCGGGTGATCTTTCCCGACAACGAGGGTTGGCCCTGGATCGCGGCAGTCATCGTCGCGATGGCTCTGCTGTGGATCTTCCGCCGTATGAGTGTCGGACGGGGCACCACGGTCTAGCGAGCGCCTCGACCTTCCGCTAAGCAGGGGGCCCCCACCAGGGGCCCCTTTCGCGTAGCAGAACCTAAGCCAAGTCGGGCCGGGCTCGGCCGTTTCTTTGCGCGAGCAATTTCACGGCGGGCTCACCGGGTGGGTCGAACAGATCATTGAACTTGCGGGCGAGTTCCACGTTCCCGCGAATACGCAGCTTTCCCAGCAGAACGGCCTCATCGCCGGTGACGCGTCCCTCGCTCATGGCAAGCCAGGTAGAAGCGGCCATGTCGTAGATAACGTCGGGGGGTTCCGGCGGAGGCCCGATTGAGATTCGGCACGAGCGACCTTCGACCGCCACCGTGAAGATGTCGCCGCCGGCACCCGACAGACGGAACTCGTAAGTCGCGTCGATGCCCGCGGCGGCCTCGGGCATGAAAGCGAGATGGAGCATCATCATTGATATTCCGGGCGCCGTGCGAGGCGCCAGCCGACCCAGAGCACGGACGAACTGCACCGAAAGACGCTGCCTCAGATCAAGAGGAATGAGTCCCCCGCCGGGCGGAGGCCAGGGCCCATCGACCATTGGGATCTCGACATCAACTTCCGGCATGGGCGCGCGAAGCGCGCGCATCTTCTTCTCCAATTGAACGCTTCCATAGTTGAAGAGGTCCGTGAGCGAGTAGCCGAAGACGCTCGTGTAAGTCACGTCTCCGTGAGGAGGCTGATAGAGCCATGTTCCCAGCCGAATCGACTCACGAATCCCCTCGTGAATTGGTTCGATCAACGAGGCGTCCTCGTTCAGAAGGTCCCGTAGAACGCGGGCGCCGAACGCGACATGACGCGACTCGTCGCGCGCAACTGCGGTGAAGCCGGCACGGAAACCAGGAAGGATCCCGTTGTTGCGCGCCCATTCCAGAATGAACTTTTGACCCGTCAGGGCCAGCACCCCTTCGATGACGATGTGATAAACGGCGATCGCCTTCGCGAAGTGACGAATGTCACCGGGATCACGACGAAGTTGTTCGGCCACAGACTCCAAGTACTCATCGAACAATGGGCCGAAGCCGGGGCCGACCCAGCGACGCGAGTTACGCAGGCGTTTGGCCAGGTTTCCATCGCCGGCGGCCACGACTTCCTCGAACCAGCGGTCGAAGAACATTGCGTGGCGCGCCTCGTCGACACATTGAGTGGTAAGGAAAATCTTTTGCTCCAACCGCGGAGCGGCCGCGACGTAGGGAGTGATGGTCGCGGCGACTCGCTGTTCGGCGATGTAGAACGCGGCGAGGGTCCAGAGCAATCGCTCCTTGTGCGATTCATCCAGAGCGAGCCAATGGCCGCGGTCCGCAGAGAAATCGAGGTCCGAGACGCGCCAGGTCAGTCGTTCCCAGCGAAGGTAGAGATCGCGGTAACTCGGCATCCGCCGCGCGATCGTGTCGTTGAGCCGATCCAGGATCGCGTCGGGATCAAGTTGCGCCAGCTTCGTCAGATCGCGTGTGTCCTCGGCGACGCTCATCGCCGCGATATTGCCAGGCCGGGGCAGGCCGCCGGCACCAGTTGGCTACGTCAGTGGCTCAGGTTCGGTTGCGCGCGCACTGGGCGTGCGAACCGGCCGGTCGGCAAGGGCAGCTCCGCAACGGCGGTTAGAGCCACGCTGTAAGGCCCGGTTCGAGGAACGGAGTACTGCAGCGAGCCCGTTGTGACCTCGAGCTCAATGGAATGACCCGGCATCAGGATCCAGGAGATTCCGTGCAGGTCGAGACCCCGCTCGAAACTGCCGGACTCGACGAAGAGCGGCATCACCTGGTCGTCGATGGTCACCCTGTCTCCTTCAGGCGCAACATCGACGAGCTCAAAGAAGAGGTGCCCCGCCACCCCCGTCAGCTCGCCCTCGATCTCGAGCCGGGGTACGCCGAGGAGGGGCGTCGCCTCCTTCGCCGGCGCAAAGATCTCGACCCGAGCCGCGCTTCGGCCGAGTTCCTGGGCGGGAGCCGGATTGCCGTCGAGGATGCCGTCGCCTCCGCCGGGCCCCGGACCCACGACGGATCCGATCTCCACTTCCTTCACCTCAAGCAGCCGGGCTCCGGGCAGTGGGTACCTAGGTGCGGAATAGAAATAGCCATCCTGGGCCTGCCACTCCACTTCCGTCCCCGTTGGAACATCGAGTCCCTTCACGTAGCGGTCGAGCCAAGCCACGATCCGGTCCTCCCACAGAGCAGGCTTGTCGCGCGCCCCCTCCGGATAACCGCTGCTGCCTCCGGGATAGGCGCACCCCAATGTGTGACCAGAGCAGTAGGTGATCAGCTTCACCGGCGTTCCGGCGTTCTTCAGGTTGAGATAGTTGTCGAAGGCCTCCTCTAAAGGAAACAGCGTGTCGACGGTTCCCTGAATGATCAACGTGGGAGCCTCGATCCGTCGCGAGCGCGCAGTCGTCGACTTGTGAGCGAACCACTCGATGCTCGCGTCGGAAGGTGAGCCGGTCGCGTGCACCTCGGCCGCGGCCTGATGGATCTCGCGCGCGTAAGCGCCGGTCTGGGGGCCGGCGGGCGATCCCAAGCCCTCGGGGACGGCACCCGCAAGGCCGGCCCCGTACAACAGCTCGTCCCACATCTGCTTCGCCACTCCATTCGGGAACAGGTCGCGGACGAGGTCACCCCAGGAGATCTCGGGAACGATCGCGTCGACCCGACGATCCAGGGCGGCCGTATTGAACTGGATCCCTCCCGCGTTGGATCCTCCGATCCATCCCACGCGGGGATCCTTCGGCCCGTCCTTTTGGATCTCGGGACGCGATGCCAGATATGTCAGGAGCGCCCCGACGTCTTTGACCTCGAAGTCGGGGGAGCCGACGTTTGCCTCTCCACCGGACTCCCCAAAACCGCGGGAGTCCCAGGTGAGAATCGCGTAGCCGTCCTCGAGGAGACGTCCGGGCATGCCGTCTGCGGTCTCGCGCCGATTGCCTCCCCAGCCGTGGGTTTCGAGAACCACGGGGACGGGGTTATCCGCGGAGGCCTCCGCCGGAAGCATCAACGTCGCGACTATCGGTGTGCCATCGAACGATTCGACGACGATGTCGTTTTCGATTACCGGCTCTTCGTCGGCACCCGCCGCGATGGAGGGGATGCCGAGAACAACCAAAACCAGAAGGGACGCGAGCGCGCCAAGACGCTTGGCCATTGGTGGCCTCCTTGCGAGTACTAGCTGGCTAGCCGATCGAGGCGATATCTGCCCCCCTGAAGCGGGCTCAAACCCGCGGCGGCTAGCGGCGGGGGCGGAAGACCATGCGGCCCAGCGCGGACAGCGCAAGGAACAAGAGGCGCAGCGGCAGAGTGGCCCAGCCCAGCGGAGAGAAGGCCGCGAGCGCGCCGGCCGTGTCGAAGACGCTCCGAGCATGGCGCCGGCGAACATCCTTGTCGGCGTAATGGCGCGCCGCCTTCTTGAACGGCGTATTACAGATACTGCAGACGTGATCCCGGATCGGGTTCTCGTTACCGCAGGTCGAACAGCTCCAGGTCAACGCGCCCTTCTCGACTTTGAAGGCCATGCTGAAGCTGCCATCCTGGGCGGCGTCGACGGGGAGTAGCCCCATCTGCGCGCTGATGCCCAGTTTCGGCAGCAGGCCCTTACTCCCCACAAGATCTGCGGAAGTAGCCGATTTCTCCTTCTGCGCGCGCTCGGCCGCGGCGCCCGCGCTCAGGGCCCGCTTGACGGCCGTCTGGTAGTCGACCGGACGGACGCCGGGAAACTTCGTGTGGCACTGGCCGCACCATTCGGCGGACGCGTCGTTCGACGCCCCGCATACGGAGCAACGTTTCGTGTCGTCCCTTATCGGTACCTGCCCGCTCATTGGTATGCCCCTCGGTAGATCTAGCTCTGTTCCCGATTATCGGCATGGGACGCCGGGTGCCTAAGCGCCTCCGGTCGCTTTGTCCTCCGCCAGGGCCAAGGCCAGCGGCGGGCCGTCCCGCCGGGCGACGACCTCAAAGGCGTTGTCCGTATAAGGGGCGCGTCCCCTGACCAGGGCCCAGGCCGAGGCCAGCAGGTAGGCCGGCACCATCAGGGGGCCCCACATCTCGTACTGGCGCACGTGAATGAGTTCGTGCGCGAGAGTCGCCGGATCGAGTCGGTCGATTGCGAGCACGACGTGGCCGAAGGTGATCGCTCGGTAACGCCATCCCAGTCGGCGGGGCCACGCCGCTCCCTCGCACAAGAGAACTCCGTGGCGGGACCTGTGCGAGGAAAAGAACGGCGCCAGGAGGAGTCCGAACAGCGAATAGGGCGCCGCCCACAGAATTGCCAGCGTCCGCCTCACCGCCGACTACGCGAGGGGGCCCGCCGCTAGAGAGGGATCTCGGAGAGAACGAGGATCTTGGGTTCGGTCATCTCGTTCATCGCGGAGCGCAAACCCTCGCGGCCCATCCCCGAATCCTTCGTCCCCCCATACGGCATCTGGTCGGCGCGAAAAGCCGACACGTCGTTCCCGATAACTCCGCCCACCTGGAGGTCGCGGTGCGCCGCCATCAAGAGATTTACGTCGCGGGTGAAAACCCCCGCCTGCAACCCATAACGCGAATCGTTGACTTCGGCGACGGCGTCCTCGAACCGGCGGTACGTCCCCAGGGTCACGACCGGACCGAAGATCTCCTCGCAGCGCACCTTCATCTCCGGAGATGTGCGCACCAGGACGGTCGGCAGGTAGAACGGGTCCTCCCGCTTGCCCCCGACCAAGACCTCGGCCCCGGATTGCACTGCCTCATCGACCCAAGCCGTCACACGTTCGAGCGCGTCGTGGTCGATCAGCGGTCCAACGTCCGTTTTGGGATCCATGGGGTCGCCGACCTTTAACTTCCCGATCTCGGCCGCGACTTTCTGACCAAATGCATCCGCCACGTCTTCGTGCACCAGCACCCGCTGCACGGCGATGCAGGATTGGCCGGCCTGGTAGTAGCCGCCGAAGGCCACGCGCTGTGCGGCCTTGTCCAGATCGGCATCGGAATGAACGATTACGCCCGCGTTGCCACCGAGCTCGAGCGTCACCGCCTTCTTGACGTCCTTGGCTTTTAGTTTCCAGCCCACCTCAGTCGAACCGGTGAAGGTGAGCTTCTTGAAACGCTCGTCCGCGACGAGCCTCTCGGCCGCCTGATTGTCCACGGGAAGCACGGAAACCATCGCCGGTGGCAAGTCGGTCTCAGTGAAGAGCTCCCCGAGTAGCAGAGATCCCAGTGGAGTCTTAGTAGCGGGCTTGATCACAATCGGTGCCCCCACGGCGAGGGAGGGTGCGAGTTTGTGAGCGACAAGGTTCACGGGGAAGTTGAACGGAGTGATTCCCAACACCGGACCCAACGCCCAGCGGCGCACGAGCCCCAGGCGAGCGCCCAGCGAGGCTTCCGTGTCCAGCCTCAGGATCTCGCCGGTCTCCCGGCGACATTCCTCTGCCGCCCAACGAAATGTCGAGACCGCCCGCGCGGCCTCGACCTGAGCCCATTTGAGCGGCTTCCCCCCTTCGCGCGCGATCAGGTCCGCGACTTCATCCTGCCGCACCTGCAGCCGGCGTGAGATGTGCATGAGCGCTTCGGCGCGCTGGTGGACGGGCAGCTTGCGTGATTCGGCAAACACGTCGGCGGCGGCCGCGACGGCCGCCTCGACGTCCTGCGAGGTAGGTCTGCAGATCTCCGCGACGACGACCCCGTCGAACGGACTCTTCACGGAGAAGGTCTCGCTCGAGGATCTCCATTCCCCGGCGACCAGGTAGTCGCGTGGCTCCGTCATCTCCCGAATCATGGCACCGCCGCTACCCCGCCGCGCACGCGGAAACGGCCGGCTCCCGCCGGCCGTTTCGGGTGAGTCGTGGTTAGGTGTTCGGCCGGTGTTAGTTGTTCGGTGGTGACTCGGAGATGTCCTCGAGGGTCCGGCCGGCATCCCCTCCTTCGGCGATATCGCCCAGGGCCACTATCCCGACCGGCTGGTCGTTCTCCACCACGGGGATCCGTCGAATCGCGTTCTCACGCATCAAACGGGTGGCGTCTTCCACCGTGTCGTCCGGGGTGACGGTTGTGACGTCTCGGCTGCAGATGTCGCCCAGCTTGGTGGTTCCGGCGTCACGGCCCTCGGCCACGGCACGAACCGTGATATCCCGGTCGGTCACGATTCCGCAGATCTTCCCGTTTTCGAGAACGATCACGTTCCCCACATCGGAATCCCGCATCGCGCGCGCCGCTTCCACGATCGTGGAACCCGAATCGAGCGTGATGGGATCTTTCGTCATTACCTCTCTAATGCTGTGAGCCATGGAGCGAGCACCTCCTCTTTATTAGGTCGCCGGTAGCCGCGCCCGTAGCTGCACTCCTTCCTTGCGCTACCTACCCCGCATCTATCGCACTGACACCAGGCGCGGGCATCTAGGTGTCCTATCCTGCGACGATGCTGCTCGCGGTCTGTCATTCGGCTCGCAGCGGATGGTCCGAGGTCGAGGATCTCGAAAAGCTCTCCGACCTGCGCGCCGAAGAGGGCAATCTGTTGTGGGTGGAGGCGGACGTGGCGCAGTTGTCGGCCTCGGACATCGCCACGATCGCGCAGGAATTCGACCTTCATCCACTGGCCGTGGAGGACGCGATCCATACCCGCCAGCGTCCGAAACTCGAGGTCTACGACACACATCTCTTCGCAGTACTGCAGGAGCTTGATGAGCAGGACGCGCAGCTCGAGGCGGTACAGATCGCGTGTTTCATCGGAGACCGCTTCGTCCTGACGATCCATGCGGGAGCCGAGCGAACTCTGAGAGAGGCGAAGCGGCGCTGGGCCGAGATCTCCGTCGAGCGCCAGCATCCCTCGTACCTGCTCCATACCTTGATCGACGTGGTCGTGGACGACTACCAAAAGATCGCCGACCAGCTCGAGGACAAGATGGAGGAACTCGAAGAGATCGTGTTGGCGTCTCCCGATGCGCCGATCCAAAGACAGCTGTACGAACTGAAGCAAAGGCTGGCGCGCCTACGGCGCTACGTGCTCCCCGGCGCTCGCCTGCTCGATTGGATCGTCGATCCCGACACGAAGAAACCATTCTCGGAGGAGACGGCCGCCTTGTTCAGGGACGTGCACGACCACATCATGAGGATCGGGGAGCAGGTGAGAAACGTCGACGACCTCACACAGGCCGTCCTCGACCTCACCCGCGCCGAACACGCGCAAGCGCTCAACGAGACCAGCAAGAAGCTCAGCGCGTGGGCCGCGATCTTTGCCGTCGGAACCCTGATCGCCGGCATCTACGGGATGAACTTCGAGCTGATTCCCGATGAGCAGTCACTTACCGGTTTTCTGTTCGCCATCGGTCTGACCGTCGTCTGCAGCCTTGTCCTGTACATCAACTTTAAGAAACGCGACTGGCTCTAGAACGCGCGCCGGCGCTGTTAGGGTGTCGCCGTCATGGCCGAAGGAAAACAAAAGAAAGTCACGCAGAGAATCGTTCTCGACGCCTATCTCACTTCGCCCGGCGGGGGGCTGCGTAAGAGCTACGCGGGTGAGATGCGGCGCCTCCAGAAGCTCGGCTTTCGGGAGGTCGATCGGCGCCTCGGCAACAGCGAGGATCACGTGAAGGTGACGCTCGAGCGCGACATCGAGCGCTACCCCGGGGTCCCTCTGCAGGGTGTCGCTCCCTACATCGACTGAGCCCCTTAGCGCCGTCCGGGTATCACTCCGGCAGCCATAGACGCGCTCCCTCTCCCACGAAAGGGTTCGTCCGCCGCTCGCGCTCTAGGGTCGACTCGGGCCCGTGCCCGGGATAGACGACGACGTCGTCCCCCAGAGGAAAGAGCTTCTCCCGCACCGAGTCCACCAGCGTCCTCGAGCTTCCGCCGGGAAGGTCCGTGCGTCCGACCGAGCCGGCGAAAAGCGTGTCGCCGACAAACAAGGTTTTGCCCGACGCCAGGCTGATCGATCCGGGCGAATGCCCGGGAGTGTGCAGCACGTCGAGCGCGACGGAGCCGGCCGTCAGTCGATCGCCCTCCGCGGTCTCGGTATCGATCTCCGGCGGCGGAGGGAGATCGGCACCGAGAAAGAAGCGCCCCGATTCTTGAAACCAGTCCAGAAGAGGACGGTCGGCACCGTGCATGTAGAAAGGGGCGCCGGTGAGATCGCGCAGTTGTTCTGCAGCGATCACGTGATCGAAGTGCGCGTGCGTCGCAACGATCGCCGACACCCTTAGCCGGTTCCCGGCGAGAGACTCAGCGATGAGGTCGGCGTCGCCTCCAGGATCGATCACGATCGCTTCGCGCGTCTCGGCCTCTCCGACGATGTAGCAATTGCAATCGAGCGGCCCAACCACGAGATGATCGAACAACGTGAGTTCACTCAACCGGCACCCTCCTTCGCCGCGATTCGAGCATGAGGGCGGTGGCGCCGCCGCCCATCACCCAGGCGGCGGATAGAGCCGCGGCGATCTTCGAATCTGGGGCGACGTAAGCAAAAGCGCGGGGGCGAAGCAGACCTGGAGCCACGCGCGCGCCGGAGATGGACGCCAGGATAAAGATCGTGATGGCGACCCCGACGGCGCCCACGCCAAGCGCCGCGATCGGACGTTCGACCTCGCTGCGCGCCAGCGCGACTCCTCCGGCAAGGCCGGCTGCTGCCGGGATCGCCAGGAGCGTGTAGGCGTACCAGGGCGTTCCGCCGGGCCAGCTCCAGAGAGACAAGACGTGATCGATGCCTCCGGAACGTGCCGCCCCTGCCAATCCCGCCGCGAGCTCGAGCGGAGCGCCGAGCGAGATCGTGGTCGTCCAGATGAATGCGTTCGGGGCGAACAGTGCGAAGTGGATGATCCCGGCGAGCGCATCGGCGGCGCCGAACTCACCGACGGCACCGCCCGCAAGAAAGAGGACGACCCAGGCAAGGCTCGCGACGCCTGCCGTGACCAATGCAACGGCGAGAACCGTGATCGCAACCTTCAGACCATCGTGGAACATCGGAGCGCGCGTCCGAAGCTGTGCGAGGAGGGGGCCTAACGACGCGAGCGACCCCATCGACGCGAGCGCGCCGAGCCCACCAAACAAAGCGCCCCAGAAAAGTCCGAGGCCGAGCGCCCAAGTCGGTTGCGACAGCACCGGCTCGGCCGAATCCCTAATCCGAAAGACCAACGCCGCCGCTCCGCAGATCAGTCCCAGAGGCACTCCGAGCGCGGCACCCCACGCAACTCGTTGACCCAGCCGAGGCGCGTCGATCTTTCGAACCAGGCCCGCCGCGCTCCACGAGGTCGCGACGGCGATTGCCAACAGTCCTCCCAGGGGCAGGAGCGAGACCGAGACATCGCCGATTTGCGTCGGCGTCCCCAGGCAAGCCAAACCCACGATGACGATCCCCGCGAGGATCGACGGTGCGGAGGCACCGGCTCCCAGGCTCGGCGCCTGAAGTTTCAAGCCCACGAGCAGCAAAGCACCGATCGAGCAAACGACCAGAAACGAGAACCCCGCGGCGGTTGCGACGTCGGCCCAAGGCGACCTAACAAGCCGTTGCACCCGCCCTACACTCGCATACATGCTGCAGCGAGCTCGCGCGAACGGAGTTGTTGAGACGAGCGACGGTGTGATCGTGCATACCGTGTCTGACGAGGAGCCAGGGACGTAGTGGGACGTGGCTCTCTCGGCTTCGGATTCAAGATCGGTCACTCCACCAACGACGACGCGCGCACCGGCTGCACCGTTGTGCTCCCTCCGTTGGGGAACGTTTCGTCGTGCGAGATTCGCGGCTCGTCTCCCGGAACCCGCGAAGTCGAACAGCTGCATCCCGATCGTCGACTAACGGAAATCCATGGGCTGGTGCTCACAGGGGGAAGCGCCTTCGGTCTGGCGGTCGCGGATGGGGTACAGGCATGGCTGGAGGAGAAGGGCATCGGCTATCAAACCGCCGTCGGCGTGGTCCCGATCGTGCCTGCCGCCGTCATCTTCGATCTATCGGTGGGAGATGCCGCCGTGCGCCCGCGGGCCGAGCAGGGTCGCGCCGCGTGCGACACGGCGATCGAGGGCGCGGTCAGTACGGGCCGCGTCGGAGCCGGTACCGGAGCCACAGTCGGCAAATGGGCCGGTCGTCCCTATGCCTCTCCGGGTGGATTGGGGATCGCGCGCGTCGACGCCGAGGGCACCCGCGTTTCCGCTCTGGCGGTTGTGAACTCTGTGGGCGACGTCATCGACGGCGAGGGAAATGTCGTCGCGGGAACGCGCGCCGACCATCCACGTTTTCAGCCGCCGGGACCGCCCGACGCCGAAATCCCGACCAACACGGTGCTTGGCGTGATCGCGGTCAAGGCGACGCTGGACAAGCGAGAGGTGCGCTGGCTCGCGGCTCGAGGCGCCGATGGAATCACGGTTTCAGTCGTTCCGGCTCACACGCGCTACGACGGTGACGTGGTGTTCGCAATCGCCGCACCTGCCGACGGCGATACTCCCCCGTCCAATCTCGACATCATGGGCGCCTTGGCGACCGAGGCAATGGCGGCGGCCGTCCGCAACGCCGTCGCGCCGGAGACAGCAAGCAACGCTCCGGCTTGATCTCTCAGATCTCGAGTACGACCTTCCCGAACTGGCTCTGAGACTCGAGGTACGCCAGCGCGTCGGCTGCCTCGGCCAGCGGAAACGTGCGATCGATCACGGGTTCGATCCTGCGGGCGGTGAGCTCGCGCAACATCTCGGAGAAGTCGCGATCGGAGGCCATAGTCGAGCCGATGATGTGAAAGTGCTGTCCAAAAAGGCGGCGCAAGTTGAAGCGGCCCTCGGCGCCGGCGGTCGCGCCTGAGATGACGAGGCGCCCCCCCGGCCGCAGACACTGAAGCGAGGTGTCGATCGTGTCGCCGCCCGCGGCGTCCACGATCAGATCCACGCCGCGTCCATCCGTGAGCGCGCGCACCGCGGCGGCGACGTCCTCATCTTTGTAGTTAATGCCGGCATCGGCGCCCAACGCGGCGGCACGATCGAGCTTTTTGGACGAGGAGGACGTGACGAAGAGCTTCTCCGCGATGGGGCGACCCAGTTGAAACAGTGACAGGGCCAGGCCCCCACCGATTCCCGTTATGAGCAAGGACTCGCCCGCCATCAGTCGTCCCACGGTGAACAGGTTTCGATAGGCCGTCCCGAAGGTCACGCCCAGAGCGGCGGCCTGAGCCATCGACAGATGCTCCGGGATCGGCCAGACGTTCGTAGAGGGGACCCTCACGAACTGAGCAAAAGTGCCGGGTACGTGTCGGCCCAGCAGCCGGAAGTTGACACAGCGCGACTCCTCGCCCGCACGGCACTGCTCACACTCGCGGCAAGAGATCCCAGGGTTGATCAGGACGTTCGCTCCGACCTTCACGCCGCGCACCGAGGCTGCCGTCGCCACGACCTCTCCCGCTCCGTCGGCTCCCAGCGTGAAGGGAAACTGGATCGTCAGCGCCAGAGTGCCCGAGAGAGTCCAGAGGTCGAGATGATTCAAGGCCGCCGCGCGCAGCCGCACGACTACCTCGTCGGGGCCCGGCTCGGGCTCGGGCAGGTCAACGAGCTCCACCTGCTCGACCCCGCCGTAGCCCCGTATCGCGATCGCCTTCATCGCTCCTGAATACCAGGCGACCGGCCTCCGTGCGCCGCGGCCGTCCCCGCCCGCCCCGGGCCCACTTTTTGTCGGTGGTGGCCTCTATCGTGAGATCGGCCGCGCTTCCGGGACCGCAGGAGGTGTCGTTATGCCTAAAGCGGAACCGAGGGCGAAGAACTTCCTCTGCACGAGGTGCAAACGCAGGATCCGGATCCCGGAGGGTTGGTCCTTCGGTCCGGCGGTGCGCAGGCACTACTGGGCGAAGCATCCCGAGGTGATGCGCCGGGGCAAGGGTGGGTCGAAGCGATGAAGGCCGTCCCCGATCTCGGCGACATCGTGATCGTGCTGCTCGTCGGCACGCTTGCCGGCTTGCGAGATCGCTTGGTCAGCGACGGCTTCGACCGAGCCGCGGACGTGATCACCGACCTAGTCGAGCTTGCGGACGACTACGTGACCCAGGTGGTGGCTTCATAGGACCCTTCCGTCAGACGCACACGTAAAGTCGAGCCGGGTAGACCTAGGGGGACCAGGGCCCTACCATCGGGCTATGTCTCGCTATCAACGGCTCGGCGTGCTGGACGAGATGTTCCTGCACCTCGAGGGGCCCAACACGCACATGCACGTCGGAGGTGCCGCGATCTTCGAGGGGCCTCCTCCGGCATATGAGGACATCCTCGATGGCTTCGCCACACGCCTGAGCCAGGTCCCCCGCTTTCGACAAAAGCTCGCCTTCGTCCCATTCGGGCTGGGCCGGCCGGTCTGGGTGGACGACGCCCATTTCAATCTGGAGTACCACGTACGACACACCGCTCTACCGGCCCCGGGCGATCCCAGCAAACTGAAGCGGCTTATCGCCCGGATCATGTCGCAGCAGCTCGACCGCACGAAGCCGCTGTGGGAGATCTGGTTTGCCGAGGGTCTGGCGGGCGATCGCTACGCCATGATCTCTAAGACACATCATTGTCTTGTCGACGGGGTGTCGGGGGCCGACATCATGTCGGTGATCCTCGACCTCGAACGCAACCCCGCCCAGCAGCCCTTCATCGAGGAGTGGCATCCCGAACCCGAACCCAAGCCCGAGGAGCTCTTGATCGACGGAGTGCGCGAGCGGCTTACCTCGCCGGCCGAGGTTCTGCGCTCCCTGCAGTCGGCGGCGAGCGACCCGACGAGCATCCCGAACAAGCTGGGACATTCCCTCAAGGCACTCGGCGCGTTTATCGGCGGCTCCTTCGACGCGCCGGCTTCATCGATCAACCAACCCATCGGACCGCACCGGCGCTTCGAAACGGTGCTCGCCGATCTTCAAGAGATCAAGCGCGTGAAAAACACGCTCGGAGGCACCGTCAACGATGTCGTCCTCTCCGTTGTAGCCGGCGGGCTCCGCCACCTGTTGCAGGCGCGCGGAGAGCGAATCGACGATCTCGAGTTGCGAGCGATGGTGCCGGTCTCCGTGCGCGCCGATCAGGAACGCGGTGCCCTGGGCAATCGTGTCGCATCGATGTGGGCGCCGCTGCCCATCTCGGAGCCGGACCCGATCCGAAGGCTCCAGCTCATGAGCGAGCGGATGCAGAATCTGAAGGGATCGGGTCAGGCCGTTGGTGCTCAGGTATTGACGGAGCTCGCCGAGTTCGCTCCCCCCACAATCCTGGCTCAAGCCGCACGCTTGGTCGCGCGCCAGCGGGCCTACAACCTCGTGGTCACGAACGTCCCGGGCCCGCAGTTCCCTTTGTATTCGATGGGTCGCGAGATGCAAGAGGTGTATCCAGTCGTGCCTCTCTCCGACAACACCACTATTGGAATAGCGCTGCTCTCCTACAACGGGACGATCGGGTTCGGCCTTCTCGGGGACTACGACACGGCGGCCGACATCGGAGTACTCGCCGAGGGGATAGAGAAGGCGCTGGCGGAGCTTCTCGCCGCGACTGCCTGAGCAGCCCGCGCCCTACTACTCTTTCTCGGCCGCCGCTCGCTCAGTGGTGTAGACGTCCAGACGCCGCGTCACCTCGATGGCGCGCCGCTCCATCTCTTCGTAGTTGCCGGCGACCGCCAATTCCGGCTCGAAGGTTTCCGCGCCGAAGCCGACCACGCCGGCGCCGGCGTCGAGATAGCCGAGGTAGTTCTCGGGAGTCAGACCCCCCGTCACCCACATGGGAGTCCCATCCAACGGGCCGAGAACCTGAGAGATGTAGTCGGGGCCCCCCAGGGATTCGACGGGAAACACCTTCACCCAGTCGGCGCCGGATCGTCGCGCAAGCCAGATCTCTGAAGGCGAGGCCGCGCCGATGATGGCCGGAATCGACAAATCATGGGCCGCATCGACTACCTCGGGGATCACGACCGGAGTCACCACGAACTCGGCTCCCGCGTCGTAAGCCTCCTTAACCTGTTCCGCCGAGAGCAGACTGCCGGCGCCCAGGATGGCATCGGTACGGCCGGCCACCTGGGCGAGCGCGTCGGTCGCGTCCGGAGTGTTCATCGTGACCTCGACCGCCCCGAAGCCCCCCCGTACCGCGGCCGCTATCCCCTCGACGGCATGCTCCGCCGCGCGCATTCGGAAAATGGCGACCACGACCGAGTCGTGCAGCCGATCGACACGCGAATTGAAGAGCTTGCTGTTCATCTCACAAAAGTACTAGAAGCCCTGGGCGGAAATGCCTGGATTGGAGTGATCAGCCGAAAGAGACGACCTTCGCACCCGCGATCCGCGCGTACCAACCGGGATGGCAGGTGAGGAGGATGACCTGGCAGGTGCGTCCAACCAGGCTCAGCACGGCGGCCATGGCTTCGAGTCTCTGCGGATCGGAGTTTCCGAGGGCATCATCGATCAAGACGGGTGCTCCGTCGTCCTGTGAGACCAGCGACGCACAGGCGATCCGAGTGATAAGCGACAGCTGCTCCTTCGCTCCCCCGCTCAAGTGCTTGAAGCCGACGACGCTTCCATCGAGAACCCGGTTGGAGATCTGGAGACTTTCATCGAGCTCGACGCCGAAGGAGTCGCCGAACACGACCCGCCCAAGTCTCTCGATCGCGTCTTTCAGCGGACGAACGTATCCGCGTGTGGCGGCTTGGCGATGGTTGGACATCGTCTCGTACAGGAGCCTCGCCGCAGCAGCCCGTGTCTCGACTCGGTCGGATTCCCGCTGCGCCTCTTGCAGAGCGGCCTCGGCCTCTTCGAGACGGGCATGGAGTCCCAGCTCGCCCCGTGCCCGCAGGTCGGCCATCAACTCGATGTGGGCATGGTGAAGCTCCGCAACCCTTGCCGCGATGCCATCGCGGGCAGTGTCCGCGTCCTCGGCCAAGCGCCTCAGGTCCTCGGGCGCACGCCGGCCCAGTTCGGCTTCCGCCTGGGCAAGCTCGGCTTCGGCGAGACGAAGCGCGTTCTCGGCCTCCGTGTTCGCATCATGGAGATGCGCGTCCGAACGCAGGGCTCGGGCCTCCTCTAGACGCGCACGTCCAACGCGGACCTGCTCCTCCGTCGCCCGAAGGGCGGCCTCTAAGTCCAAACGTAGCTCGGATAACTGCTGTGTCCCTCGGGCGGCCGTCTCGAGTTCGGCTTCGGCTTCCCGCAGCGAACGTTGAGCCTCGTGCCACCTTTGCTCGGCTTCTTTCGCGCGCCGACGAGCATCGTCGTGTGACGGCAGCTCATCTCCGAGGCCCTTGACCGATGTCTCGAGGGCAAGCCGCAAAGCGGTGATCTTGGCCTGCATCGCTTCGGGCGTGAGATCCCGGAGGTTGGCCTGGATGGTCTCGCGCGCGTGGCTGAGAGCAAGCTCGGCGCGACGGCGTTGCTCCATCGCGTGTTCCGCGGACTTCAGATCGGTGGCGCCGGCCTTCGAGAGCAAGCGATTCAATACGTCGGTTGTGGCCTGCAACTCCTTGGCCAAACCGTCCACGGTTGAGCCCGGCCGCAACTCGAGCTCCATTTGATCGACGAGATTTAGAACCAGGCTGTCGGTCACCTTCACCTCACCCGGCTCACCTGCTTTGATCTCCATCGGATAGCCGTCCACCTCGAGGTGCAACTCGGGACCGAGCGACCGAATGCTCACGAGGGCCCCGCCGGCAATCAGAGCGCCCTTGGCGCGCTCCACGTCGATCGATTTGGTTTTGATGTCGTCGAGGATGTGCTCGTCGATCGTGGACCCGGAAAGAATCGAGGTCGCGGTCGCGGCCTCAGCGGTGGCTTCCTCGACGTGTTGAAAGCGCTCGGTCAGCGTCTTCAGGTCGAACTCGTCACGTCGAAATTCGAACTGACGTTGCCGCAGCCCATGGGTCTCGAGTGCGTCCTCATGATCTCGCCGCGCCTGCTTCACGCGCTCGGCCACGGATTTGTGATGCGCCATGAGATCGGACTGATTCGGCTCCAAGGCACGGAGGTCCTCGCTGAGTTCGGCAACCTTGGCCTCCGCCTCGCCCACCTGTGCCACCAGCTGATCTCGCAGCGCCAACTCGTTGGATGCAAGCTGGATCTTCTCCCGGCAGACGTCTCGCTTGGTGCTTCGCGCTTCGACCGCGTCGGCCAACCCGAGTACGGCCTGCCAGCGTGTCTCGGCCTCGATCGCGAGTCGCGCGGCCTGGTTTTCCTGCACTCGCAGGGTCTCTAATTCGGCCTCCAAACGAACCGCGCGGGCAATGTCGTCGTCCAACCCCTGCATCTCGTGCCTGATCTTGTCGACCTGCGCTTCGGCTTCCTCCTTCAGCTCGCGGGCCTGCTTCAGAGCGCGTGCCGGGTGACCCCGTTCGGTGAAGTAGCGGAGGTACTCCTCGTGGACACGATCGAAGAGCGCGACGTCCGAATCGCCGGCCGGCGCCTCGCCCGCGGCGCGGTCGAGGGCTGCGCCCAGGCTCAGGATGGAGCCAAGTTGCGCTTGCTCGGGCCTGCTCCCCTGGTCGATACGCAGAGCGCGCCACAGATCCTCGTCCAGAGTCTCGCCAAGAATCTTCTGAACCATGTGATGCGCGGGTCGGCCGGTCATTGTCTTGCGTTCGGGTGCGTGAATGACGAGCTCTGTTTTAGGCCTCCTCAGAAACTGCTTCCTGTACGTGAGGTGGTAGCTGCCGCTGGCAAACTCCACTTCGACCACTGGAGCTTCATCGCGACCGGAGGGCTGCAGCGAGCGGACCAGCTCGCTGCGTGAGTCGTCTTTGTAATCGAATAACACCGTGATCGCTTCGACGTGCGAGGTCTTGCCGATCTCGTTGGGGCCGTGGATCACCGTCACGCCGGAGGGCGCGAGCTCGATCTCTCGTTCGGAGACGCCGCGGTAGTTCTGGAGACGGATGCGGTGAATCTTCATCACGCGCTCCGGGAAAGCCGGTAGAGCAAACTCAGGGCCTCGACGGCAACCGGGTCACGGCCCTCGCCCGACACATCCACCAGATGGTCGAGAGTCGTGCGCGCGAACCCGGACAGTTCCAGATCGTTCGCGTCGAGCGAATCGGGAAGGACGCAGAGGTCGGTCTGCGGT
>JBHELF010000136.1:0-14450 GCA_046263155.1 Actinomycetota bacterium | reverse complement strand
AACTGGTCGCCCAGCGACTCACCCGCAAAGGCCCAGATGACGGTGCGCAACTTCGGCTCGACGTGGAAGGTCACTCCATGATCGACCCCCCACAGCCGTCCCGAACCGTCCTCGAGCACGTGACCGGCCTTGCGGTCGGCGTTGTTCACCACGACGTCGAACGCGGCGAAGCGCGCGAACTCCTCGCGCCGCTCCTCCATCAAGGCGAAATAGTGCCGATCGGGATCGTGTTCGATGAAGACTTGTAACGAGCCCTCGCCCAGCGGGGCGTCACTGCGCAGAACAGTCGGTGGGACTATGCCCCACCCCGCGGCCTCACTGACCCGGAACGCGGCCAGCTCGCGTGCCGCCAGCGTTCCCTGCCGAAAGTCCCATAAGGGCGTTTCACCCTGCCGAGGCTTGTACACAGCGAGCCTCTCGGAAGACGGTCCGGTCACACGCGCAAGAAACGTGTAGTTCGACGAATAGGGAAGACGGCCCAGCACTTCAACGTCACCGGTCGCCAGCAAGACCTCCGTCGCGTTGCCGGCCATTGCAGCCGAAGATGCGTGAGTCACGACATCTTCCGGTGACCGTTGGAGGCCGGACACAGATGGCCCTCGGGATCCATCGGGAGTCCGCAGAGTTGGCAGATCGGACGGCCCTCGGCCAGGACGGCGGCGGCATGCAGCGCGAAGGACCGCGCCTGATCGCGGCGGAGCGATAGGCGCAGCTCGAAGGCTTCGAGATCTTCGGCCTCCTCGGGAGGTGCTACCTCGTCCTGCTCCTCGCCCACCGGCGTCATGAAGACGAGGACGCGGTCGTCATCGGGCTGATACGCAAGACCCATCGCACCCACGCGCCATTGGGGCTCGCCGGGATCGGCGATCGCGAGTCCCGGATCGCGCTCAGGCTCGGCGGCGAGGACGCTGTCTGCCGCGTCTACCGCGACGAGGAGCTCGCGGAGCTTCTCGGCCAGGAGGGCCACCTGCTGCTTCTCCACGAGATAGCTGAAGGTTCCTTGCTCATCCTTCGTCTGCAGGTAAAACGTCCGACTGCCGGCAGTGCCGGTGTAATCGGCCGAGAAGACCTCGGGAACTCGCTCCCGATCGCTCATCGCAGAGTGATCGTGCCGTTGGGCGGCTGGTTCAGGGTGAGCAACATCGGACCTTCATCCTGTATCGCGATCGCGGTGATCGATGCCGGTCCGATGGCCATCCGCTGGAACAGGTCGAGATGAAGGCCCAGGAAGTGCGCCGTTATGAGCTTGATGACGTCGGCGTGCGTGACGCAGCAGACTGCCTGTTCGGGGTGTGCGGCCCGCATTCTCTCTATCTCCCCCACAGCGCGCGCCTGTACCTCGCGTAGGGACTCGCCGTTCGGGAATCGTGCGGCGGAGGGCCACCGCTGCACCTGAGCCCACAGCTTCGTCCGGACCAGGCTCTTCAAAGGTTTGTCGGTCCAATCCCCGTAGCCGACCTCGCCGATCCTGTCTCGCAATCGGACGCGCAATCCATGGCGGGCCGCGATCGGGCGCGCGGTCTCGACGGCGCGGTCGATGGGACTCGAGTACACGGCTTTCAGGGGCAGCGAGGCCAGAGCTTCGGCGGCGGCCTCGGCCTGCTTGCGGCCCGCCGGGCTGAGATGGACGTCGGGAGCCCAGCCCGATAGCCGCTTGCCGGTGTGGTTGGTGACGGCGTGACGGACGAAAACAAAAACCGTCATCCGAGCGACTTTGCGATCGCCTCCAGCGCGCCGGGATTCTCGAGGGAGGACATGTCCCCCGGGTCTTGCCCAAGGGCAACGGCACGAACGGCGCGCCGCAGGATCTTGGCCGAGCGAGTTTTCGGCAGCTCCTCGACGAAGAGGACGCGGCTCGGCGTGAAGGCCTTGCCGAGTTCATCGCTCACGAACTTCTTGATCTCTGTCTGCAGATCGGGGCTGGGCCTCGCCTCCGGTACGAGGATGCAAAAACACCACACCTTCTCGCCCTTGATCTCATCGGGAATCCCCACCGCGGCACATTCCGCAACCGATGGATGGTTCACCGCGGCGGACTCGAACTCCGCGGGCCCGATGCGCTTGCCGGCGATGTTCAGCGTGTCGTCGGAGCGGCCGAGCAGGAACCAGTAGCCGTCCTCGTCGATCGAGGCCCAATCTCCGTGAACCCATACGCCGGGCCAGCGCGACCAATAGGTATCGAGATAGCGCTCACGATTGCCCCAGAAGCCTCGGGTCATCGCGGGCCACGGCTTGGTACACACCAGCTCTCCCACTTCGCCGCGTGGAGCAGGCTGCCCCCCGGCGGTATAGACCTCTATCGCCATGCCGAGCGCGGGCGAACCCAGCGAACATGACTTCGTCGGAACCACCGGCGCCTGCCCGAGGAAGCAGGCCCCAACTTCGGTGCCCCCGGAGATGTTGATGATCGGACAGCGGCCGCCCCCCACGACATCGGCCAGCCAGCGATAGGGCTCCGGGTTCCAGGGCTCACCTGTCGATCCGAGTATCCGCAACCTCGAAAGGTCGTGGCTTGTCACCGGCCAATCGCCGGTAAGCATGAGGGCGCGCACCAAAGTTGGAGATATGCCGAGGATGGTCACGCCGTGACGCTGGCACATGTCCCACAAGCGATCGGCGCTCGGATAGTTGGGAGCGCCCTCGTACATAAAGACGCAGGCACCCGCGGCGTGCGTCCCGACCATCTCCCAGGGCCCCATTATCCAACCCATGTCGGTGACCCAATAGAGAACGTCGTCGGGTTTGACATCGGTCTGGTACGCGGCTTCCGCCGCTACTTTGACGAGAAAGCCGCCGTGGACGTGAACCGCTCCTTTGGGCGTCCCAGTCGTGCCCGAGGTGTAGGCGATCATCAACGGCGTCTCCGGATCCAGCTCTGCGGACGCGCGCATCGCCGCTTGACCGTCGAAGGCAGAACCCCATGAGATATCGCGCGCCGTCGTCGGCGCATCCAGTTGGGGTAGGCGATTGAGACAGACGACCCACTCCAAGGTGGGAGCGTGCGCCGCGGCCTCGTCGGCGACCACTTTCATCTCCACCGCGTTGCCGCGCCGCCAGAATCCATCGGCCGTGATGAGCACCTTCGCCTGCGAGTCGTTCAGTCGCGCCGCGACCGCCGGCGCTCCGAAGCCGGAGAAGATCGGCAAGTAGATCGCCCCGAGCTTGGCGCATGCATAGGCGGCAATGACGGCCTCCGGCACCATCGGCATGTACACGGCAACGCGGTCGCCCTCGGCCACCCCGAGCTCGGCCAAGCCGTTGGCCGTCTTGGCGACCTCGGCCGCGAGCTTCGCGTAGGAGAACTCACGAACCTCACCGTCCTCGCCCTCCCAGATGATCGCGGGGGCCGCGGCGCGCTCCGAGGCGGCATGCCTGTCGACGCAGTTGTGGGCAAGGTTCACGCGCCCGCCCATGAACCAGCGCGGCCACTCGATTCCCTCCGACGTGTCGAGGACCTCTTGGTACGACGCAAAGAAGTCGATACCGAGGTCCTTCACCACCGCGTCCCAAAAGGACGCGACGTCCTCCTGCGAATAGCGGACAAGCTCCCAGTAATCGGTCACGCCGAGGCTCCGCATCAGGCGCGTGACGTTTGCCTGCTCGACGTGCTGGGCCGTGGGCTGCCAGACGAAGTCACTCATCGAGGCGAGGCTATCGCGCACAAAAAGAAGCGGCCCCGAAGGGCCGCTTCCATGACTGGTCTTGAGAGGCGATTACCTCAGCGGCTTGACAAGCACCTTGTTCAACATCGACGGACCATGGACGAGACAGAACACGCCCCAGCCGGCTTTGGTGGAGCGAGCCTGGAACGTCACGTCGTAGAAATTCTGCGTGGTTCCCTGAGGACCCCGAAAGCCCGAATGCTCGAGGTCGGAGCGACCCGTGAAAATACCGTCTCCGAAGCCCCATGTTCCACGAGAGCTGACGTCGAACTCCAGCTGAGTGGGATTCGCGCATAACTGCGATGGATCCTGGGCATCGAAATTCGCCGGTGTATCCGGTCCCACTCCGCCGTCCCCGTCGGGATCACAACTCGGCACAAAGAACTCGTCGAAAAGGGCGAACCCGCCGGGTGCCGCGTCGGTCCCGGTCGGCATCGTGGCTGTGTGGTCTTCGTAGATCAGTTGCTCAAAGTGGTAACGAACCGTCGCGCCCCGAGGAACGCTGAGCTTCTTCGGATAGAACGCGTTGATGTTCGCCCAGTGGCTATCCACGCCGGTTTTGACGTCGTAGACCCTTTCGCCCGACGCAGTCACGTGACTCGCTTTCGCTCTCAGTAGCTGAGCATCGGTAGATTGGGCCCACTCCTGATCGAAGGCGATCATGGACGCCTTGGTGCTGTCGATCTGGGCCTGTGTCGTGGCCGTCTCGTTGTTCCCCACGACGTTCACGCGGAGAACCATGTGAGTGTGGAGGAAGCACATCACCCAGAATCCCTGCCCGGGATTCGCGTTGATCCGGACGACAAACGCCCCCGGGCCGAACGGTAGACCCGAATGCACCACCTTGTCGCCGTCATAGATGCAAGGGTTCGCGGCGTCGCCGCACTGAGCCGGGGTGCCCCCGATGTGTCGGTTGACGACATTGGGATTTGCCTTGACCGCAGGCTTATCCGCGGGTGCACCTTCGGCCGTGCTGTCGTCCGGATCCGGAATGACCTGGGAATACTGCCTCCCAACGCCCCCCGTGTTAGCGGCGCGAAAAGCCAGCCAATCCTGGCCCACCGGAAGAAGTGAAGCGGTGTGAAAGCCGGCAAAGTCAAAGGTCAGATTGTCGCCCTTGTGAACGTTCAGGGTCGGAGCCAGGAACCGCATCGACTCGCCGGACCGACAGCCTTCGAAGGTCTCGGGATTGCAATTGGCTCCCAGGAAAATCGGGTTGCTGACCTGCACGGTCAGGTTGGCCTGAGCCTGAGCGGTACTTGGTATTGCGAACAGACTGCCCAGTAGGGCTATAACGCTGAGCGCAGCAAGCTGCCTGATGCGACTTCTCAAGAGCTACCTCCCGAATCGGCCCGCGGACGGCCATCCGTCCGCCCAGTGAGCAACTACCTAACTAGGGCGAACGCTGAATGTCCAGAGGGAAATGGCAATCGCTACGCTACGTCAGGCTTTTTCTTCGGCCTGTCCGGACAGGACCTCGATCACGAGGCCGTCGAGGATGTCCTTTTCGGACACGAGGACCTCGGCGGCGTCGAAGGTCTCCATTGCCTTTAGAAGAATCTCGGCCCCCGCCACGATGACGTCGGCTCGGCCCGGCTCCAGCCCCTTGACCCGACGACGTTGGTCGTAGGTGAGCGACTCGAGCCGGCGCGCCAGGCGACGGACATCGCCGTGCGAGAGGACCGCGTGATGGGTGACCTCGGGGTCGTAGACGGGCAGTCCGGCATGGAGGGACGCCAGCTGGGTCACCGTCCCCGCGACGCCGATCAGTCGCGCGCCGGGGGGGACCGTCAATTCGCTCTTCGCCCCGCTCAGGCTTGTCTCGACCTCGACCCGTAGAGCCTCCAGTTCCTCCGCGGTCGGCGGATCGGAGATCAGGTGTTTCTCGTGCAGCCGCACGCACCCGATGTCCATAGAGACAAGGCGCTCGGAGCCGTCTCGCCCGAGGATCAACTCGGTCGACCCTCCTCCTATGTCCAGAACGAGCGTTGTCTCATTCCCGGGCAGGTCGGAGATCGCCCCGACAAACGTCGCGGCGGCCTCGGCCTCACCCGTTAGAAGCTCGGGATCCTGCCCCGTCAAGGCGCGGACTCCGGCAAAGAACTCATCGCGGTTGCGTGCATCGCGTACCGCGCTGGTGCCTGTTATTCGGAGGCGATCCACCTCCAACTCTCCGCAGACCGCGGCGAAGTCGGCCACGACGGCAAGAGTTCGCTTCAGTGCGTCGGGCGAGAGACGGCGACTTCGGTCAACGTCCTGGCCGAGACGCGTGATGATCATCCTGCGGTCGATCGACCGGAAGCCGCCGGCCCGCTCCTCGGCGACCAGAAGGCGGGTCGAGTTCGTGCCGACGTCGATCGCTGCCACCCTCATGGCACGCGATAGCAGGGTTCAACACAATCGGGCCATCCCGCGCGTGCGAGACCGAGTGCCCCGATCGGATTGGGCGGGTCCGCGAGGTGATGGCCGAGATGCGCGTGAAGGCATTTCACGCGCTCCGGCCCCCCGCCGGGTGGAGCCTTAGCATCGATATCAAGCTTCTCGTACGCGTCACGACGGTTTCGATAGCGCGCGATCGCGCCGCCGAGACGGCGGCGCAAAGATGGTTCCGCGCCGAGGCGTTCCGTCAGCTCGGAGAGTTCCCCGGACGACTCCAGCGCGCTCGCCCTCTTAACGAGCACGGGGCAGGTGAGCCAGAAGAGAGTGGGAAAGGGCGTTTCGTCATCGAGCCGCGGATGATTCTCGATGACCATGGGGACTCCGAGGTGGCAGCGCTTCGCCACCGCCCAGCGGCCGCGCGTCGGTCGCCCGAGCTGAGCTTCCACGAGCGCCTCGTCCGCCGCGGTGTGTGTGAGTTCGATACCTCCCACACTAAGAGCGTTGAGGCTTAGAGAAACCCCAGGAAGTGAAGGAGGCCGTCCACAAAGCCGAGCGGGGCGCGCGGCTCGGTCTCTTCCGTCGGGTTGCGTGTGGCTTCTTTGGGCTGGGCCCCGCCCTTGCGGCTGGGAGGCACGACCATGTAACTCGTCTCGCCGGGACGGACGAGCCCTATCTGGGCACGCGCTCGCTGCTCGATGTAATCGGGATCCTTCAGGCGCTCAATGCGGTGTGCCAGCCCCTGGTTCACCCGGCGCAGCCGCACCAGGTTTGTCTCCATCGCCCCGATGCGATCCCGCTGCTCGAACAGCTTGCGCGTGGGCTCGATGGCCATAGCTCCGACGAGCCCGATGACGAGGCCGACCGCGAGAAGCTGGGGCCCGATCCCCAGGCGCGCGAGCCCCTTCTTTTTCTCTTTGGTCGTCACAGCCGCTTCCACCGGGGAAACGCAGCCGGGCCTGGGTAACGCGCCGAATCTCCGAGCGCATCTTCGATGCGCAGCAGTTGGTTGTACTTCGCGGTGCGCTCACCGCGGGCCGGCGCGCCGGTTTTGATCTGTCCCGCGTTCGTAGCAACTGCGAGATCCGAGATCGTCGCGTCCTCGGTCTCGCCCGATCGATGCGAGATGACCGTCGCGTAGGCGGATCGCTGAGCCAGGCTCACGCAGTCCAGTGTCTCGGTCAGAGTCCCGATCTGGTTGGGTTTCACGAGAATCGCGTTGGCCACTCCCTCGTCGATCCCGCGCTGAAGCACCTCGGGGTTCGTGACGAAGAGGTCGTCGCCGACGAGCTGAACGGTCGCCCCCAGCCTGTCCGTGAGAGCGATCCAGCCCTTCCAGTCGTCCTCCGCCATTCCATCTTCGATCGAGACGATCGGATAGCGCTCCACCCAATCGGCCCACAGATCGACGAGCTCCTCGGCAGCGAGGGAACGGTTCTCGGAATCCAGCCGGTAGCCCTCTCCCTCCCGCAGCTCGGAGACCGCGGGATCGAGCGCGAGGGCTATGTCACGACCGGGTTCGAATCCCGCCGACTCGATGGCCCCCACCAAGAGGTCCGCAGCTTCCGAGTTAGCGCGCAGGTCCGGCGCGAACCCCCCTTCGTCCCCGACTCCCGTCGAGAGGCCCTTCTCGTCCAGCATCTTCTTCAGCGCGTGGTAGGTCTCGGCCCCCCACTGAAGCGCCTCCGCAAACGACGCGGCTCCGATGGGGGCGAGCATGAACTCCTGGAAATCGATCGAGTTGTCGGCGTGAGCCCCCCCGTTGAGAACGTTCATGAGTGGCACCGGAAGCCGGTGGGCGTTCGCTCCCCCGAGGTACTTGAACAAAGCCACGCCGAGCTCGTCTGCAGCAGCGCGCGCGACGGCCAGCGAGACCGCGAGGATCGCGTTCGCCCCGAGGCGTGATTTGTTGTCGGTGCCGTCGAGATCTCGCAGGGCGACATCCAGCCGGCGCTGATCGAGCGCTTCGTGGCCGATGATCTCGGCCGCGATGGAGGAGTTGACGTTCTCCACCGCGTCGCGCACGCCCTTGCCGCCGAAACGAGACCCTCCGTCGCGCAGCTCGTGGGCCTCTCCGGCCCCCGTGGATGCACCCGAGGGAGCCGCCGCGCGTCCCGACGCGCCGGACGCGAGGCCCACCTCGGCCTCGACCGTGGGATTGCCGCGGGAGTCCAGGATCTCTCGCGCTCTAACTAGCACTATTTCACTCACGTTTACTCCTTCAACAGTGGTTCGCAGGTTAGCAAGATTTCAGATGCTTTCTCGGAATCCTCTCAGCGCGCCGCGCAGAGCCGCTTCGGGGTCGATCCCCATCCGGGTCGCGAGCAGGGCCGTCCATAGAAGGGCCGAGCCGACATCCGCCTCGTCGCCTTCGAGCGCCGACCGAGCGTCGGCGCGCGCCGTCTCGGCGTCCCCATCCCAGCCCAACCGGGCGGCGCGCTTGAAGGTCTTGTGCGCGGCGAGCAGGGCCGGAAGCGAATCGGGGATGTCGGAAGGCGACTGCCCTTCCTTTTCGGCGGCCTTCAAGGTCTCCCAGTTCGCGATTACTTCGCGCGCGTCGGCCACCTCAACATCGCCGAAAACATGCGGATGTCGCCGCACCAGTTTCGCGCTCAGGGTGCGTGCGACCGTCGCTACATCGAAACGCTCCTCTTGTTCCGCGAGCCGCGAATGAAAGACGACTTGAAGCAAGACGTCGCCCAACTCCTCGGCGAGCTCGGAGCCGATCTGCTGGCGATCAATCGAGTCGATCACCTCATAGGCCTCCTCGAGCAGATGAACACTCAGTGAAGCGTGGGTTTGTTCACGATCCCAGGGGCAGCCTTCGTCGCTACGGAGCCGGGCCATGATCTGGACGAGCGTCGTCAGCTCGGCCGCCGCGTCGCGCGCAACGGCCGCGCCGTGGGCGGCCGAGAGATCATCGGGCGGCTTCCCCGCCCCGCTGCTGATACGAGCTCCGGCGCGCGCCAGCTCGAGGAGACGTGGAGATCGAGGGTCGACAACGAGGACTCCGTCTTCGGGAGCCTCCTCCACCGGCGCCGTTAGTTGAATTCCCGCGACGCGGAGCTTGTCCATCAAAGGATGCGAGGCGCGCTCGAAGGCAACCCGTCCGGAGGCGAGCAGCTCCTCCCACTCCCCGAGCGTGAGGAGATGGGTCTGCTCGGGGGCAAGCGGAAGCACCAGAAGGGACAGGTTGCGCTCCCGTCAGGGGCTGGCCGTGAGAGACGGGAGCGGAACTTCCGCACCGGGTATCGAGTCGGCGGAGGGATCGACGATCTGCAACGTCTCTAAGTTGAGCTCGCCGTAGCGCGGGTTGATGCGAACGGCTGCCTCGTCGTAGGCATCCTCCACCCAGTTCTGCCACGCCTCGTCCTCTGCGGGGCCCGATATCTCGGTCTCGATCTGGTCGCGGGCCTGTTGGAACGTTCGGGTTTGCCGATCGGTGACCCAGATGATGTGGAAACCGAACTCGCTGGCGACGGGACGCGAGAGCTCTCCTATGTCGAGAGCGTTGGCGCCCTCCTCGAACGGTTGCACGAAGGTACCGGGGGTGAAGAAGCCCAGGTAGCCGCCGTCTTCGCCGCTTTGTCGGTCTTCCGAATTCTTGCGCGCAAGTCGACGGAACGTGTCCTCGAATTCGTCGTCGGGCGTGGCTTGCAACTGTTCGTAGATCCTTTGGGCCTCGCCTCTCTGCGGCAGCAGGATGTGCCAGACCTCGGTCTCTCGGTACCTCTCCTTGTTGGCCTCGTAGTGGGCGCGCAGCTCCTCCTCGGTCGCCGCGGCCCCCTTGATCACTTCGGCTCGAAGCCTTTCCTCGAGCACGCGGTCGTAGACCAGGCCCTCCAGTACCTCTTGCGTCAGGCCCTGCTCGCGAAGGGCCTCCTCAAAGGCGCCCTGGGTGGGAAAACTCGACCTGATCTCGTCGAGACGTTCTTTCACGTCTGCGTCATCGACCCGGATGCCGAGGGCTTCGGCCCGCGGCTCGAACACGGCTCGTCTGACCAGCTGCGCCAGATGGGTCTGTTCGAACTGACGAATGAGCGCTCCCTCATCCTGCCCGCCGCCGAGCTGCTCGAACTCGGGGCTCGCCTTGAATTTCTCGACCGCGGCGTTGACATCGCCAATCGTTATTTTGGTTCCGTCCACGACCGCGGCTGCAGGTTCGAGCAGTTCGGCACAGGCTCCAAGGACCAGCAACGATGTGCCGAGTAGGACGAAGCGTTTCACCGTTTCGAGGTTAACTGTTCGAGAAGTTTGATCACCCAGCCCACAACATCTCCTCCGGCGGCCGTTTGCACCGCCGGCTCGGGAATAAGCAGAGTTCGGGTCGCGCTCCGCCACTCCGAGGAGGGCACCAGTCGTTCCAACCGCACCTGTCGGGATTCGGCCAGCTCCAGTGGCCGGATGCGCAGGTTTCCGGCAACGGTTGCCGCCTCTTTGATCCCCGAAGCGGCCATCAAACCTCGAAGCTCGGCGACCTTCAGCAATTCGGCGACCGGATCGGGAATGGGTTGGCCGTAACGGTCTTCTAACTCCGCCCGGGTCTCCGTGAGGTCTTCCGCATCGCGGATAGAGGCGATACGACGGTAAGCCTCGAGCCGCACGTTCTCGTCGGCAATGTAGGTGCGCGGGATGAAGGCCTGCAGAGGGAGGTCGATCCGGATCTCGGTGTCCTCTCGATAGGGCAGGCCCTTCATCTCGTCGAAGGCCGTCCCCATCAGCTTCACGTACAGGTCGAATCCGACCTCGGCGATGTGTCCGTGTTGTTCGGCCCCCAGCAGATTGCCCGCGCCTCTGATCTCTAGATCTCGCATGGCGATCCTCAGTCCCGAGCCCAGTCCCGAATGTTCGGCAATGGTCTTTAGCCGTTCGAAGGCGGCTTCGGTCAGAGAACGCTCCGGCGGGAAGAAAAGATACGCGTAAGCCCGCTCGTGCGCCCGGCCGACGCGTCCGCGCAGCTGGTACATCTGAGAAAGGCCCAGCAGATCCGCTCGTTCGACGATAAGGGTGTTGACGGTAGGGATGTCCAGCCCCGACTCGATGATCGTGGTGCAGACCAGGACGTTGGTCTTCTTGTCGCCGAAGTCGACCATCGCCTGTTCCAGCAGCTTCTCGTCCATTTGGCCGTGGGCGACTCCGATCCGTGCGTCCGGCACGAGGTCGCGCAGCCGCCGCGCGGAATGGTCGATGGTCTGAACCCGCGGGTGTACGTAGAAGACCTGGCCGTCGCGCAGGATCTCGCGGCGAATTGCGGCCCGGACCGTCTCCTCGTCGAAATCTCCTACGTAGGTCAGCACGGGATGCCTGTTCTCGGGAGGAGTATCCACAACCGATAGATCGCGGATTCCCGACATCGCCATCTCGAGTGTTCGAGGAATCGGCGTGGCCGTCAGCGTCAAGAAGTCCGCGCTGGTCCGCAGTCGCTTCAGCTTCTCCTTCTGATCGACCCCGAATCTCTGCTCCTCGTCGACGACGACGAGGCCGAGGTCCGAGAACGAGACATCCGGCTGCAATAACCGGTGCGTCCCTATGACGACGTCGATCTTTCCGGTCTTGAGGTCCGCTACGACCTCGCGAGCCTCGGTGTCGGAGAGGAAGCGCGAGAGCATTTCGACGCGCAGGGGGAACGGCCGAAAACGGTCGACGAACGTGGCGTGATGTTGCTGAGCCAGGATCGTGGTCGGCACCAAAACCGCAACCTGCTTGCCCGCCGTGACCGCCTTGAAGGCGGCGCGCACCGCGATCTCGGTCTTGCCGTAACCGACGTCTCCGCAGACCAGGCGATCCATGGGAGTCGGACGCTCCATGTCGTCTTTGACCTCGTCGATCGCGCGCAGCTGATCGGGCGTCTCCTCATACGGAAAGGTGTCCTCGAGCTCGCGTTGCCACGGCGTATCCGGTTCGAACGCGTACCCACGCGCGCGCATTCGCTCTGCGTAGAGCTGGACGAGCTCGCGCGCGATCTCCCTGACTCTGCGCCGGACACGCGACTTCGTCTTGGCCCAGTCCGGGGAGCCCAGTCGATTGAGCTTCGGCGCCTCTCCGCCGACGTAGCGCGACACAAGGTCGACCTGGTCGCTGGGCACGTAGAGGCGATCGTCCTTGGCGTATTCCACGACGAGGTACTCGCGGTGAACGCCGAGCAGATCCCGGTCGACCATCCCCGCGTACCTCCCGATCCCGTGGATCTCATGCACCACGTAATCGCCCGCGTTTAGGTCGAGCGGGCCCGCGGACTCCTTGCGGCGCGCGGCAATCCGGCGCCGAGCCGCGCCGGAGCGACGGCCTGTGAGATCGGACTCGGCGACGAGGGCGAGTTTGCCGGGGGGGCCAAGGATGAAGCCGCGACCCAACTCGGTGATCACGATCCACGCGCCAGGAGGCGCGTCGGGCCCTGGAGCCGAATCTGTGATCTCGAAGCGGAGGCCTCTGGCAGCCAGGTTGCGCTGAAGGCTTGCCGCCGTGTCCGGGAGCGACGCGGCGACGACCGCGCGGTAACCGCTTCGCTTCAACTCACCCAGGCGGTCGGCGACAAGCTCCGGCTTGCCGGTCGTCGCCGTCCAGCTGTCGACCTGCAGGTCCAAGCCCCCGGGCTCGGCGAAGCTCGTCAACATGAGCACCGGACGCGGGCCTTCCAGGGAACGCTCGAGCGTCACGAAATGCGGCTCCGCGGCATCGGACCTGGACGTCCACTCGTTCACCTGCTCCAACACCTCGTCGGCCCGGTCGCGAACGGCCTTGGGATCGAGGACGGCGACCGGCGAGCGCTCCGGCAGCAGCGTCGTCAGCGGGACGAGGCCGCCGGAGAGCAGGGGAAGCAAGCGCTCGATGCCGGAGGTGAGGATCCCCTCGGCGAGTTGAAGGAGTCCGGTGTCGTTCGTTGCGTCGGCCAGCTCCGCCGCCCGCGCGCGCGTCGCGGCATCGGGGCGTACCTCCCGGCAGGGGGCCACGAGGACCGTGTCGATCTCGTCCAAGGACCGTTGCGTCGCCAGAGCGAACCTGCGCAGGGACGTGATCTCATCCCCCCACAGTTCGACGCGGGCAGGCCTCTCGTAAGCCGGAGGAAAGATGTCGAGGATGCCTCCCCGAACGGCGAACTCGCCGCGTCGCTCGACTATGTAGTTGCGCTCGTAACCCATCTCCACCAGCGAAATCGCGAGGTCATCGAGAGAGAAAGAGGCGCCCACCCGGAGCTCGACCTCGGGTATGTCCTCGCCCGGCGGAGCGACCTGCTGCGTGGCCCCCTGAGCCGTGGTGACGAGAAGAAAGCTATCGCCGCGCCGCAACCGGGCCAGCGCGTGTACCCGGCGACCCATCGTCTCCACCGATGGGGACAGCGGCTCGCCGGGAAGGACCTCCCAGCCCGGAAAAACGGCGGCCCCGTCGGGTCCGAGGAAGGCCCGTGCGTCGGTGGCCAGATGTTCGGCGTCCTCGGCGCGGGCCGCGATGGCGAGAACGGGCGCGTCGAGATGCCGAACCAGGGCGGCCAGAAGAAAGGGTCGCGCCGGTTCGAGCACGGTGATCGGACGTTCCGAGGCGAGCAGCTCGCTCAGAAGACTTTCCGGCAGCATATTCAGTAACGGTGCCAGCGATGCCATCGCCACTGGAGTCTATGAGCGGCGATTTCTCCGGAGGTGCGAAGGGTAAGGGGCAAGCATGCGTGTCGCGATTACGGGGGCCACCGGAAACGTCGGTACGAGCGTTCTCGATGCGCTCGCCAACGACCCGGCCGTCGACTCCATCGTGGGAATTGCGCGCCGAACGCCTGAGGGACGCGTGCCCAAAACAACATGGGTGGCCGCCGATGTGACTACGTCCGACCTCGTCCCGCATTTTTCGGGGGCCGATGTCGTAATTCACCTCGCGTGGCTGATCCAGCCCTCGCGCGATCTCGAGTTGATGCGGCGAACGAACGTCGACGGAAGCCTGCGCGTGTTCGAGGCGGTCGCGCAGGCGAGAGTGCCGGCGCTGGTATATGCGTCTTCCGTCGGCGCTTACTCGCCCGGCCCGAAAGAGACTCTGGTCGACGAGTCCTGGCCAGCCAGAGGTATCGCGACGAGCTTCTATTCCCGCCACAAGGGCGAGGTCGAGGCCGGGCTAGATGAGTTCGAGCGGGCGCATCCGCAGATTCGAGTCGTCAGGCTGCGGCCGGCCCTCATCTTCAAGAAGGAAAGCGGTGCCGAGGTGCGCCGGCTGTTCTTTGGACCCCTCCTTCCGAACTTCGCGTTGCGTCCCCGACTCATCCCGGTCATTCCGAACCTCGAGGGCGTTCGGTTCCAAGCGGTGCACTCCCTCGATGTGGGCCAGGCATACAGGTTGGCGGCGATGAGCGATGTCCGCGGTGCCTTCAACATCACGGCCGACCCCATCCTCGACTTCCCGACGATCGCCCGGATCCTCGACGCGCGTCCG
>JBHELF010000135.1:0-8017 GCA_046263155.1 Actinomycetota bacterium | reverse complement strand
CCCCGCGTCGTCCGTCCTGCCTATGCCGAATAGATAGGTGCGTCCGACCTGAAGGCCAAGTCCTACGGTGACATCGGATGCGGGTTCGGAGGCCGGAGGATCCATCGGTTGGTCCTGGCCGAGCGGATCCTCGTGCGCCGGCCGCGTGACCTCAATGTCGATCGGCACGGTCTCTCCCACCCGGTAGACCTTCTTCGCCGTGCTGATTACGACGTGGAAGGTCTTCAGCTGCACGGTTTCGAACATCGCGGCACAGGACTGCTTGGCGGCGCCCGCGGGACTCAGCGGGGGCGTCATTAGCGCCGCGGCGAGAACCACGATCGCAGCTTTCCTGCCGAGAGGTCTCATGGAAGTGTTTTTACCCAGCGGTTCCGCCACCATGGTTGTGGCCTCCCACGAACAGGCCTCCGAATTCTTTGGGGGGATCCACCACAGGCAGGATAAGGCGGGTCCGGCCCTCGCTCCAGTTGATGACGATGAAGGGACAGTCTGCGGACGAGCACGGATACGGCTTCGGCACCGACCATTCATTGATCTCGGTCTGGATGTTGAGACCGATGATGTGCCCCTTCTTGAACGTGTAGTCCTGGGGTTTGGCGACGACCGTCATCTCGAAGGGCTTGCCGGGTTCCAAGGGCACGGCCTCGGCGAGTGATTTCCGGTAGCGGGAGTCGAGCCAGCCCCTTGTAGCGCCAACCAATTGCTGCGGATCGGTGGCCACGTGCTGGCCGGCGACTTCCTGATGCGACGCCGGATTGACGTCGATGACGCTCGGCGTGTAGGTGACCCACTCGCGGTCGACCGTCGAATAGATCTGCACCCTGATCTCGCCGAAGATTCGCAGATCTCGTTTGAGCGCGCCGCTTTCGAACCAGAACCAGTCGTGGTTGGTGCGAGCATGGTGCGCGGCGTGAGATTCGGTGTTGATCCCCACCGACGGGAACTGGGCGGGGGGCGGCTCATCCAAGCCGGGGATGTCGAGGGGCTGGTGAGGCATCAATTGCCACTCGTACGCGCCCTCTTTGGTTGGCGGGATGAATTGCGCGACCAGCGCCATGTCCTTCGTCTTCGGCACGGGCCCGGAATACCAATCGCGCTCGCCGTCGGCATCGGCCTCATGGCTAACCACCGTGGGCATGTCTTCGACCCCGTTGTCGATGCCCAGCAGGTAGTGATCCATCCATCTGTCCACCGCGGCGTTGTAGTCACCGCCCGGCAGACCATGAGTTTGCCAGCGACTGTCCATGTAGAGGACCCTCTTGCGCGAACGAGTAAGGGCCTTGAAGAAGTTGTATGAGTTTTCTTGTTTGACGTTCCAGTCGCCCCAGGCGCCGGCAATCAAAACCGGAATCTTTACCTTGTCTGCATCCTTCAGGTAGTCGCGCTCGAGCCAGAACTCGTCATAGTCGGGACGGTCGATGTCGTAGCCGCCCTGCGTGTGCTCCAGCTCATCGCAAGGCGTCATCGTCGATTGAGTTCGTTCGGCCCAGTCCGGATTCTCTGGATCAATCGGAGGCGGAAGCGCGAAGCCAAAATCGAAAGCCAAGGGAGTATCTAACCCCTGCTCGTTGATGATGAGGCCGTTGGCGGGTCCCTGCTGCCCGAGCTTCTCGTTGTTGAGGGTGTACCGAATCCCGCCGGAATACGCGTAGTCGTACCAGCGCGAGATCGCTACTTCGGGCACGATCGTGGTTAGGTGCGGCGGCCGCATCACGGCGGTCGCCATCGCGGTGGTGCCGTCGTAGGACGCCCCCATCATCGCGATCTTGCCTGTGGACCACTTCTGCTTCGCGATCCACTCCACGAGGTCGTAGCCGCTGCGCTTTTCGCGCGCGCCCCCGTAGTCGAAGCAGCCTCCCGAGTTCCCGGTACCGATCACATCCGCGCCCGCCCGGGCGTAGCCCCGCGAGGTCCATCGGCTGGAGCCTGAGGTGCGGTCGCTCCCCGCGTTGTAGGGCGACAGGGTGAGGACCACGGGGCCCGGGACGATCTCGCCGTCGCGCGCGGGATGGGCGACCTCCATATACAGCTTTGCGTCGCGCGTCTCCACGATGTAGGTAACGTCGATCTCCTGGAAACCCTGCGCAGGTGCCGGCGTGGCCTGCACGAAAGCGCCGAGCAGGACTACGACGGCGAGGATGAGTCTTGGGGCTTTCACTTAAGGGCCTCTCCTAGTGCGCGGCGACGTGATCCCTGGGGGACTGCACTCCGGGAACATAGTTTCGACGGCTTTGATTCCCGTCCTGTCACACCACCAGCCTTCAGGCGGCGTGATGGTCGGCTTGGCACTAGGCTCAGGGTGACTCGGTGAAGGGGGCGCTATGAACATCGTGTTCCACCCATCCGAGAGGCCGACTCTGGGGGTCGAGATCGAGGCCCAGATTGTGGACGCCTCCGGAGCTCTGGTGACGGAGCCGGCAGCGACCAAGATCCTCGCCGATCTCGAGGGCCATCCCGGCTACAAGCACGAGCTGCTCGAATGCACCGTGGAAGTCATCACAGACGTTTGTCCCACGGTGGGAGCCGTGCGGCGCGACCTCTCGGAGAAGCTCGTGCGTTTGATAAACGTTGCGGATCGAATGGGTTACCGAGTTTTGTGCGCGGGCACGCATCCGTTCTCGGCCTGGGCCGACCAAACCGTGTCTCCCGACCCGCGCTACCACCGCTTGATCGAGGCGTGTCAGTGGACGGCGCGTCGCCTACTGATCTTCGGAATACACACGCATGTAGGTGTCCGCTCGCGCGAGGAAGCGATAGCCGTTTCGAACAGTCTTGCGACCTTTATTCCTCATTTCCTCGCGCTGTCCTCGTCGTCGCCCTACTGGCAGGGTCGCGATTCGGGGCTTGCCTCGGCGCGCTCGAAGGTCTTCGAGTCGCTGCCCACCGCGGGCTTGCCGTACCAGCTCGCGAACTGGGGAGAGTTCCAACGCTTCATGCGCACTTTGATCGGCGCAGGGACCATTCGAAGCATCCGCGAGGTGTGGTGGGACATTCGCCCCCATCCCGGCTTCGGCACGCTCGAGCTTCGGATCTGTGATGGCATCCCGACGATGGATGAGCTGTGCGCGATCACGGCGCTAGCGCAGTCGCTCGTCGTATACCTCGCCGAGCGTTACAACGCGGGACTCGAGGTGCCTCTGCACAAGGCATGGACCATTCGCGACAACAAGTGGCGGGCCGGTCGCTACGGCCTCGACGCGGAGATCATCAGGGACGAGGACGGCAACCTGGTCTCATTGCGTCGTTCGATCGGCGATCTCGTTGAGCGACTCGAGCCCTATGCGGAGCGGCTCGGCTGTCTGGACGAGCTTCTGGGCGTCAATCAGATCCTCGAGCGAGGAACGTCCGCAACGCGCCAGCGCGAGGTCTATGCCGAGACCAAGGACCTCTCGCGCGTGGTCGACCTGCTGGTGGATGAGATGAAGGCCGGGCAGCCGAACAACCTTCCGGATGCCGACCTCGTCGGGGGAACGCCGGTGCACGGTAGTCCCATCGCCGGCGAGCAGGGCTAGTCTGGTCCGGCGTCGAACGTCGCAGCCGACCAATTCCAGCGATAGGAGAGCCCGTGCGAAAGCTCATCTGCATCGTCGCAGGCTTGGCCCTGGTGGTGGGCGCGGTGGCGACCCCCGCGGCAGCCAAGAAAGGGAAGAAGAAGCCGAAGCCCATCGCGGTGACGTACTACCTGCACGGGACTCAGCCGCTCGGCGAGTTTGAGACGCCCGACGGATGGCTCAACGACTTCTATCGCCCGATGGACGCCGAGGAACCTGGTTCCGGCCAGGCGAAGTCGGTCAACGTCCTGAACGGCGGCGTGACCCCGAATCCCGAGTGCTCGGGCAATGGTCTTCTCCCGGTATGGGTCGGAGCCTTGACCGGCACAGTCGTGGGTGAAATGAAGCTCACCTTGAACACTCTGTCGCTTCCGGATAGCAGGCTGACTGCGGTCATCTACCCGGACCCCTCGGGCGGATGCGGCGACGAGGCTTCACAGGCAGCAGCTCAGGCCGTCATAGTCCCAACCGCTGGAGAGGGTACGACCGAGGTGATCTTCGAGGACGTGGAGTTTGAAGTGGTCGGTCGCTTCATCGTGCAGCTACACATAAATGGAGGTCCGAGCGATCCTCAAGCCGGCCAGGTGCGCGTTTTCTACGACTCGGCAGACGCCGCGTCGCAGCTCACTTTCAACTGCATCCCGGCCGCGGGCAGCTCCTGCACCACCGCGTAGCGTCAGGGATTCGGCCCGAGCATGCGCACATCTCCCTGTCGGCGGGTGGCGCCCGTCGAGTCCAGCCATTCGCAGAGCGGGACCGCGTACTTCCGTGAGGTTCCGAGCAGGTCACGGATTCTCGCCACCGTGAGGGGGCCCGAAGCCACGATCTCGGCGCGCACCGTCGAGCGCCCCTCGGCGGCTCGATCCGCGGTGAGATAGAAGTCGCCGATCTTCACCAGCTCGCCGGATTCGGTGAGCGAGCGCAGCAGCGCAGGATCGGCCTCCAACTCCGATGCCAGCGGAGGAGCGAACCCGGCGCGGTCGATCCGGGCGAGGATCTCTCCGCGCACCCTTTTCTGGTCCGGATCCAGCTCAACTTCATGGCCGGCAAGGTGGACGACCGGACCCTCGCTCACCACGCCCTCCGCGCTGGTCAACAACTGTTCGAAGGCGTCGTCGGCCAGATCCATCGTCGTGCGCAGTTGCGTTCGCGGCATCCCACGTTGGAGCGGAAAGGTGGCGTGGTGCGCCGCGAGCGTGGAGCGGACCTTCTCGTGCAGCTCCTCGAGGCGTGACGGAGATACCAGGAGCGAGCCGAGCCGCGTGACGTCCGAGGGAACTTCGGAGCCGACCCGTGCAATGACATCGGTCGTCGGCAGCATGCCCGCGGCCCCCACGAGGGCGGCGACGGCTTCCTCGTCCGAGGTTTGCGCCAGGTTCGAAAGGAGTTCGATGCGCTCGCGATCACCGCGTCGCGCCGGCGGGGCGAGTGGGTCCACCACCGTTCCGCCGCCGAAGGTGAGCACCCGTCCGGCGTCGCGCAACACAAAGCGATCTCCGCGCGCCAGCGGAAGCGACTCGCGCAACTTCAGCTGCGCGAAGCCACTCGCTCCTGGAGGTATGCGCTCGCCGTCCAACAGCTTGAGGTTGACGGGCGTCTCGGCAGACCCCGCGTAAAGAAGATGAGCCCCCTTTTCCTCGAGACGGTGCTCCACCTCAGTGATCGCCGGATCCAGCACCTCCACCAGAGAGTCGATTCGGTTCGTCACCCGCCAGGCGCCGGGCCGCACGACGGCATGGCCTCGAGCGATCGCGTCTCGATCGACTCCCGCGAGATTCAGCGCCACCCGATTGCCGGGTCCGATCTCCGACACCTCTTTCTTGTGGGTCTGGATCGTTCGCACCCGCGCCCGGTGTCGTTCGGGGGTGATCTCGACCTCGTCGCCGACGGCGAGACTGCCTCCGGCCAGAGTGCCGGTCACGACCGTCCCCGCTCCCGCGACGGTGAACACGCGGTCGACCCACAGACGAGGGCGGTCGAGGTCCGGGGCCGGCGGCGTCTTTGAAACCACCTCATCCAGGGCCTCGATAAGCCGATCGATGCCGGCTCCGGTCAGCGCCGAGCAAGGCACGACGGGTGCCGCCGCGAGCGTAGAGGGGGCGAGATGTTCCCGGACCGCCGCGACCGCCGTGTCGGTGGCTGAGGAATCCAGGGCGTCGCTTTTAGTCAGGGCGACCACGCCGGCACGGATACCGAGGACGTTCAAGATCCCCAGATGCTCGGCCGACTGTGGTTTCCAGCCCTCGTTGGCCGCCACCACGAAGAGGCAGAGGGTGATGCCGCCGGCACCGGCAAGCATGTTCTTGATGAAACGCTCGTGGCCGGGCACGTCGATGATCCCCACCTCCCCGCCCGAGGGCAGGGTCAGCCAGGCGAAACCGAGATCGATCGTCAGGCCGCGAGCTTTCTCCTCCGCGAACCGATCCGGATCCATCCCCGTCAGCCGCTCGACCAGCGTCGACTTTCCGTGGTCGACGTGACCCGCGGTCCCGATTACGTGCACGCGCGCATCTTTCACCCTCCGCGGGGCCCGTGGGCGAACCTGCGACCGAATTGAGATGAGGGCGACCATTTGCACCCTTCGACTGATTTCTAATTTCGCGACACCCTGTTTCCAATTAAAGGAAATTGGCCCCACCGCCGATACCCTCAGTAGCTCCAACGAAAGGGCAAACCCGCTGTGAGGCGGGGACGCAAAGCCAGGGGCCTCCACTCCCGCCGGAGGCCGCCCAGCTACCGAAAAGGAGGGCGGAGAGAGTTGGGACTCGGTGGCACAGCGACCGAACTCGGTCTCTTCGTAGTCCGATGCGCTGCACTTCTAGCCAGTGCAGTTTCCGGACGTCCTCGAAGCGTCTAAACCCCCTACCGGAACATCATTTGTTCCGGCAACTGGAGCGAAGGGAAGCGGCCGCTGCCCCCGGCCGCTTCCTTTCTTTTTTGGCTCGTGACGTGACGCAGCTCACAGCCAGATCGCGGTTTTCATGGTCTTTGTGATGCATGGTGTTCGCTCAGCGCACCCCCGGGGTCACAACCTCCCCCGACTCCATCTGTCGACACATCGCCGCGCAACAGTTCGGCATCCTGACGCGGGATCAAGCCAGAGAGGCCGGACTGAGCGAGAGCTCGATTTGGCGTCGGGTGCGCCGGGGTGAGTGGCAGCGCGTCTTTCCAGCCATCTACTCGACGGAGCGCATTGGGGATCCGTGGCTCAAATGCTTGATGGCAGCCTGTCTTAAGGCAAAGATTGCGGCCGTATCGCACAGAGCTGCGGGCGCGATTTGGAACCTGGATGGGATTGTCCCGGGAAAGCTGGAGATCACGGTTCCCTTTGCTTCCGGAGGCCTCCGACTCGCCGAGTTCAAAATCCATCGCACTCGGTTCATGCCCCCTTCAGACCTCAGCTCTCATGGCCGCCTGCCGCTTACGTCGAGTGAACGTACGCTCGTTGATCTCGCGGCGGTCGTTTCGGCGCAAGCCCTTGAAGCAGCGCTTGATTCAGCCTTGCGCAAGAGAATTACGAACCTGTCTCGTGTTAGGTCTTGCCTGGATCGGATCGACAACCGGCCATTTCGGGGGATTGGGTCTCTCAGGCGCCTCGTCAAAGACAGGACAGCGGGGGCGTCGGTGACGGGCAGCCCACTCGAGACAACGTTCCTGGCCATTGTTCGTCGCGCAGGCCTTCCCGAGCCCCGTCGCCAGCTGTGGATCAGAGACGGGAAGCGATCTGTCGGCCGGGTGGACTTTGCGTACCCGGAAGCGAAATTAGTGATCGAGATTGACAGTCTCGAGCATCACTTTGGCAGAGAGGCGATGCAGCGCGACCGCAGGCGCGACAACGAGCTCAAGCGGTTGGGATGGACCGTGCTTCGCTTTACGGCGGCGGATTTGGACGAGCCCGAGTACGTAGTTCGGGTTCTTCGTTCCTTGGTTACTCCGGGTCTTTTTCCATGACGATCAATTGCGTTGTGACGCCTGAAGAGCGCGTGGCGAATGCGATGGCGCACATCGGCTTAGCGAAGAAGGTGGCGCGTTAGGCGAGGGCGTGGACGAGAGCCGACAGTAGGGCCTCGTCTTGGACGGGGAAGACGGTGCGGAGGTCGAGGACCAAGCGGGCCTCCTCTACCCGGGCAACCACAGGAACGGGAGCTGCCCGGAGTCCACGAGCGATCTCGTCGGCCGCCTTCGTCGGATGGGATAGCGCAACCCCCCAGGAAGACAACTCCGTCCCCGGCAGCGAACCGCCGCCCGTGACGGAGCGAAGCGCGATCGCCTCGGCCTTTACATCGGACAGTTCATCGACAAGCCGGCGCGCCAACGCGACCGCTCGACCCTCGAGCTCGTCAGAGGTCGTGGTGGCGAGGCCCCAGAGCGGCAGCGCCGTGAACTCGCCCTCGAGGTACAGATCCAGTGTTGCCTCGAGCGCGGCGAGGGTCATCTTGTCGACGCGCAGCGCGCGCAGGAGAGGG
>JBHELF010000134.1:0-46151 GCA_046263155.1 Actinomycetota bacterium | reverse complement strand
TTCACTCCTGCCTTCACGTAGTCCCAGACGAACGTGGTCTCGTTGCCGTGCTCGTTTGTCTTCTGCTCACGCAGGTCGATGGCGATCACCCGATGATCGTCGGAGATGGCAACGAAGAGGGTCTCAGCCCAGACCTCGAGGTCTTCGGCCTTGGCAAACCTCGTTGCCCCCTTGCGGATCGCTTCGGCGTCGGAGTCGACTTCGGACTGATGACGATCGAGCGCGACCCACTGTGCGTCGCCCGTCGTACCGGCTGCAACCTTTAGCGCATACAGCTGTCCGCTCGACAGATCGCCGCGACGGTCTGGGACAAACTTGAAGATCCCGCCACCACCCTGACCGACTCCGACTTCGGAGATCCCGTACAGGTTGCCGGCACCGTCGAACGACAGGCCCTCATGAGCGCGCGAGCCGATGGCGGGGCGCACGACCGCGCCAGAGGGATCGCTGGGATCCGCTTCGTAGACCAGACCGCCGAGAGCGTGAGGCGCGTCGGGATCGAGCCGGCGCGGTGTCCGGCTTGCACGCACCTCCTCGGCAAAGAGCACCGTGCCCCATGGCGTCCAATCGATTCCGTCGAGACGCTCCCAATGCGACTGCTGCTCGAGAAGAGTCGTGGATCCCTCTAAGAGATCGGTCACCGAGACCGCTCCGCTATCCCTCACCTCATGGGTGTGGTACAGGAAACGACCGGCGTGTGCACCGGTCTCGTTCAGCGTGTGCATGTCGGCCTGGTCCGGGAAGTTCGAGCCTTCCGTCGCAAGCACGGTGTGGTTGAACCCCGCGGGAAGCGTGAGCGGAACTTGCGAGAAATCCGGCCCCCCTGCGACGCACGGCGACGATTCCGCGAGTGGCTTGAAACGAAACGCCCCCACAGGACCGGCGGAAGCTATGCCGGCCGACAAGATCGACAGCAACGCCAGTACGGGAAGAATGCTCAACCCCACGCTCCGAATGGCTTCGGCGGCTTGTCCAGAGACTGCCGAAAAGCCACGTCGGATAAGAACTCGAATTTGCTTCCGAGAAAACTCAGCCTGGCGCATCTCCTTCTCCTTTATTCAGCACCGCGCCGTTCGCGGTCACTGACCTGATGTTGAAACGATGGCGCAGTCCAATTTGTCTGGTGCGCGACAGAACTCGTGTTCGCCTGCTAACAAAATGGCTCGCCTACAGGCGCTAGGCGTGCGCCCGGATAACCTCTTGCGATGAACACACCCCGCTACCGGCCCGTGGATCCGCAGGTGTCGCTGCCGGAAATGGAGCAGCGCGTCGCGTCCTTCTGGAGGAGCGAACGGATCTTTGAGCGCTCGCTGAGCGAGCGCGAGGGCGCGCCGGAGTGGGTCTTCTACGAAGGCCCGCCCACCGCCAACGGCAGGCCGGGCTTTCACCACGCCGAGGCGCGCATCTTCAAGGACATCTTCTGTCGCTACCAGACGATGCGGGGACGTTACGTCCACCGCAAGGCGGGATGGGATTGTCACGGACTCCCGGTCGAGATCCAGGTCGAGAAAGAGCTCGGCATCACTCGGAAACGACAGATCGAAGAAGAAATCGGGATCGAGGAGTTCGCCCGCCGTTGCCGCGAGTCGGTGCAGCGCTATGTGGAGGAATGGGAGCGGTTCACCGACCGCATCGGGTTCTGGATCGACCTCTCGGATGCGTACTGGACCATGTCGCCGCAGTACATCGAGACCGTCTGGTGGTTGCTGAAGCAGATCTGGGACAAGGGGCTCCTGGAGGAGGATTTCAAGGTCGTCCCGTACTGCCCCCGTTGCGAGACCGCGTTGTCCTCACACGAGCAGCACTACGCCGGCGCCTACAAGACGGTTTCCGACCCTTCCGTTTACGTGCGCTTTCCTCTCGAGGATGAACCGGACACGTCGTTGCTCGTGTGGACCACGACGCCTTGGACGCTGCTCTCGAACATGGGCGCGGCGGTGGGCCCGGAGCTCGACTACGTAAAGGTTCACGATCCCAAGGGTGAAGGTGCTCTGATCCTGGGCAAGGAGCGCGTGGGTACCCTGCTCGGCGACGACCTAGAGGTACTCGCCGAGATGCGGGGCCGCGATCTCGTCGATCGGCGCTACCGGCCCCCTTACCCCTACGTGGAGTCGGGCGAGACCGGTCACCGCGTGCGTCCGGCCGACTTCGTCCTGACCGCGGAGGGGACGGGCATCGTGCACCTCGCCCCCTATGGGGAGGACGACATGACGATCGCCAAACGCGATGCGCTCCCAATCGTCCAGATGATCGACGGAAGCGGCCTCGTCAGCGAGCGCGCCGATCCGCCGCTCGCCGGGATGTGGCTGAAGGATGCAGACCCAGCGATCGTGGAGGACCTCGACAGCCGCGGCCTGCTGTGGGCGTCGGAGAGGTACGAGCACGCCTACCCCCACTGCTGGCGCTGCGCCACGCCTCTCATCTATTACGCCCGCAAGGACTGGTACATCCGGACGTCACAGATCCAGCCCGATCTCAGGGCATCGAACGACGACACGAACTGGCAGCCGCCGACGGTGAAGTACGGGCGCTTCGGCGACTGGCTCGCCAACAACGTCGACTGGTCGCTGTCGCGCGATCGCTACTGGGGAACTCCCCTGCCGGTGTGGCGTTGCGAGGATGATCACGCCACCTGCGTCGGGTCGTTCGCAGAACTTTCCGAACTTGCGGGTCGCGATCTTTCGAATATCGATCCCCACCGGCCGTACATCGACGAAGTGGTGGTCGCTTGTCCGGTATGCGGGAAGCAGGCGACGCGCGTTCGCAGCGTGATCGACACGTGGTTCGACTCCGGCGCGATGCCCTTCGCGCAGTGGCACTACCCGTTCGAGAACGAAGAGGTGTTCGGGCGCCGGTTCCCCGCGGACTTCATCTCCGAGGCGATCGACCAGACGCGCGGATGGTTCTACACACTCTTAGCGATCGCGACCCTCGTGCGCGGCCACAACTCGTATCGCAACGTCGTATGTCTCGGGCTCCTCGTGGACGCCGAGGGCCGCAAGATGTCGAAGTCACTCGGCAACGTAATCAATCCGTGGGAAGTCCTCGAGGAGCAGGGCGCGGATGCGATGAGGTGGTGGACGCTGGCGAGTGGGGCCCCGTGGAGCGCCAGGCGCGTCTCCAAAGGCATCATTCAGGAGGGCCTGCGCAAGTACTTGCTGACTCTGTGGAACACCTATTCGTTCTGGGTCACCTACGCGTCTTTGGAAGGATTTGATCCCGGAGGCGAGACGATCGCCGTCGCGGAGAGGCCGGAGATGGACCGCTGGATCCTGGCCGAGCTCGACGACACCGTGCGAGTGGTCACCGAAGGTCTAGACACTCTGGACGCAACGACCGGCGGTCGCCGGCTGGACAGGTTCGTCGACGACCTCTCGAACTGGTACGTGAGACGGTCGCGCCGTCGGTTCTGGCGATCGAAGACCGAGGCGGAGACACGAGCCGCGTTCCTCACGTTGTGGGAATGCCTTGTAACCCTCACGAAACTGACGGCCCCCTACACGCCGTATATCGCCGACGAGATCTTCACGAACATCGCGGCGGGCAGAAACGGCGAGCCCGACTCGGTGCACCTCGCTATGTGGCCGGAACCGGAGGGTGTGCGCGTCGACGATGTCCTGCGACGGCGAATGGCGCTGGTCCGCCGGCTCGTGGGACTCGGGCGCGCTGCTCGTACCGACGCAAAGGTCCGCGTGCGCCAGCCCTTGAAGCGTGCGCTGGTGGTGTTGCCGTCGGTAGATGCCGAGGACCTGGCCGCGCTCGAGGACCTGCTGGCGGAAGAGATCAACGTCAAGGAGATCGAGATCGCAAGCGGTGTGGGCGAGCTCGTGAGCTACACGATCAAGCCGAACTTCGCCATGCTGGGGCCTCGGTTCGGGCCGAAGGTAGGCGCGCTGGCGGGGGCGCTCAAGAAAGCGGACGCGAGCGCGCTCGTCGCGCAACTCGATGAATCGGGTGCCGTCGAGTTGGAGGTAGACGGCGAGCGCGTCTCGCTGGGACGCGATGACCTGGACGTTCGGGTCGAGGGCAAAGCTGGGTTCGCTCTCGCGCAGGATGGCCCACACGGGATCGCTCTCGATCTCGAGCTGACGTCGGAGCTGAAAGCCGAGGGTGTCGCGCGCGAGGTCGTGCGTGCAGTGCAGGACCTCAGGAAGGCAAGCGGCCTCGCCGTAGAGGACCGCATCCAACTATGGCTATACAGCACAGACGAAACCGTTCGCGGAGCGCTGCAGGATCAGTCCTCTTACATCGGCGGGGAAACGCTGGCCACGAACGTCCGCCTTGAAGCCCCCTCGTCCAACCTCTCGACCACGGAGCTGGCCCACGACGGCAGCGTCGTTCAGATAGGGCTCGGCCGCACTGCGAGTTGAAGTTGAACCTGCTTGACAGGGCTTTGCACAAGAAAGCCCTTCAAGCGGTGATTTTTTGGGCAGCCTCCCGACTTTTTGTGCAGAACTCTGGGGCAATTCCGAACTCGATTGCCGCTTGCCCGACGACGACGATGTTGTGGGCCAGAAGCTTGCACAGAACTTCATTCGTTTGGCCTGTTTGGGACCTGCTCATGAGTCCGTCACCGAACTTTGCCTTGATCGAAGCGAAGGTCGATTCGACGTTGGATCGCTTGTGGTAATGGCTCATGAAGGTATCGGGATCGGACATGAATCGGTGATACATGCGCGCCCACGGCGTGTTCTCGTGAAGCACCGGGCGGGTGTTGCTCTTGAACGGGATGAACGGCACGACGCCGAGTTCATCCGTCAGGGCGACGTTGCTCTTGGTCAGGTAGGCACGGTCGGCGCTCACCTCCACCACGTCAAATTCCTTCGCGGTGGCGCGCACGAGCGGGTCGAACATCGGAGAGTCGCCCCTTGTCCAGTCGGTGACTTCGACGGCGGTAACGATGTTGGTGCGGGTTCCGACGACGACATGCGCCTTGACCCACTCGCGGTAGCTACCCGACTGGGCGATGCCGTGCTTTTCGTCCAGCCACTTCCTGAAACGGCTCGTGCTGAAGCCCGACGCGTCCACGGCAAAGTCCGACTCCATCCCGCTAAGCGGCAGACTGGACTCGGTAACAAGGTTCTGCAATATCGGGGTCAGAGTGGGACTCGCCATGTAGTTGCTCACGGAGTTGAAGTGCGGGACGCGAGTGATAAAGCCGCGGCGATGCGCCTCACGCAGATCGGAGGCAAAGCGCCTCGAGCTGAAGCGGGAGAACACCTTGTAGGTGGTGGCAAAAGTCATATCGGAAAGCGGCAGACGCGGGCGACCTTTGACTTGAGGTGGCTCCTGTATGGAGGCGCAGAGGTTCGCAAGCAATTGCATGAAGGTGTCTTTTTCTTCGGTCTGCGCCTTGTTGTAGCTACTCCACTCCTGGGAGTAGGTCGTCGTCTGCGTTGTGCGGGTCACGACCCCGCCATTTGTCTCGGCGGTCATGGTGACGAGAACCGCCCAAACGTGTTTGCACCGCAGATTGGTTTCCTCGTGGTCAGGGCAGGTGCAGGAATCCGAGTGGGGATTGACGCGGTATCTCCGCGCAGGATCGCTTTGGCTGCGAACGCGCCACGAGCCGCCGTCAATGCTGGCCCAGCCCTTTGCTGCGAGCAGTTCTCCCCGGTGCTGCCGTGCGTCCATGACACTCCCTCCCGATGTGTACCTAGTAGGTACATACTAGAGGGTGGGCGAGCATCTGTCAACCTAGGAGGTACATACTTGACGTATATCCTGATTAGGAATAGCTTGGCCCTATGGCAAAGATGGTCAAGCTCTCGGGCTACCGCTGCGAGCGGTGCGGCCACGAGTGGGTTCCGAGGAACAAAGACCAAGCGCCGAGGGTTTGTCCCAAGTGCAAGAGTCCCTACTGGGATCGCCCCCGGCAGAGCAAGGCGCGGTGAGCGAAGCCAGCCCGCGACCATTACAGTCATAAGTGCGGGAGAGGGGGGTCGAACCCCCGCAACTCGATTCAGAATCGAGCGTCCTACCGTTAGACGACTCCCGCATGAGAGGGGCGGGCTACCACCCGTCCCTCTCACTTTTTCTCACTATACTCTGCGTGCCTGTTCTTGTCTCTTATCTCCCCTCGTGAGATACTCCCCAGTAACGAAGGGAGATAGAGATGCCTCCAGGAACGGAAGACGCAGAAAGCTCACCGGGTTCCCGCAAGCGGCAGAGGGGGACCACTCCATTTCCCTATGCCGATCTAGAGGACGCGGTTCGCATCGCCAAGGGGGTCTGGTCGGAAGCTGGTGCTGGCACGGCCCAACTAGACAGAGTGGCTGTCGTGACGGGGCACAAGAACGAGAGAAGTGGCACGTTCCGAGTGCGAGCGGCTGCGGCTCGGTTGTTCGGGCTCCTAGATTGGAAGGGCATGGACGTGGTCCTGACCGACCTCGGCCGCAGGATCGTGAACCCGGGCACCGAACAGCCCGCGAGGGTCGACGCCTTTTTGAAGGTGGACCTGTTCAAACGGTTATTCGAGCGGTATCGCTCGCAACAACTGCCCGGGTCGAAGGCCCTCGAACGCGAGATGGTGGCGGAGGGGATCGCCCCCAATCAAGGCGAGAACGCTCGGCGGACCTTCCTTGCTGCGGCCAAACAAGCAGGATTCTTCGATACCAAGCCCGACGTGCTTATCTCACCGCGGAGAGGCCCACGCGAGTCCGAGGGGGCCGCTGACGTGGTGGACAAAGCTAGAGCGTCCGTCCGGAGGGTGTACGAAGGTGCCCCCGGTCGGTTCTCCCAGAATCCCCTAATCGAGGGGTTATTCCGGATGCTGCCGGTTGAAGGGTCATTCACTCCAGAGCAGCAAGAGAGGTGGCTGGAGGCAGCAAAGGTCAATCTCGCTTTGGTCTATGGCTCGGAGCAGGGCGACCCACCACGACACCCTGAGCCTGGGCCTCCCGCTGAGGAGAACTGAGTTTTGTGCAGAGGGAGGGGTTCTTGTGCAGGCGAGGCTTTAGGTGCAAAGCCTGCTTGACAGGCGAACATATGTTCGATATACTCCTAACCGAGGAGGGGCTCGAGGACAGGCGAGTAGGAGATCGCAGTGGACGAGCTCCGGGCCGAGCGGGTCGCCCGCTTGGCGGGACAGATAGACGAGCATCACGCCCGCATTGGGGCCGAGCAGAGCGCTCTTCTGCGTCGCGTCGCCGAATACGACCGCCACGAGTTATGGAAGGCCGACGGCTGCCGCGATATGGCGGAATGGCTGGCCGCTCGCCTCGGGATTATGACCTGGGCCGGGCGCCGGTGGGTGGTCGCGGCGCATGCCCTCGTTTCTCTACCGCTTCTGTCCGATGCCCTTGAGACTGGGGTGCTGTGTCTGGACAAGGTAGCGGAGCTGGCTCGCTTCGCGACCCCAGACACCGAGCGTGACCTCATCAGGTGGGGTCGGCGCGTCACCGCGGCGACGATCAGGCACAGGGCCGACCTCGCGCAGCGGGCGTCGCTCGATGAGACCCAGCAGGCGGAGCGCGAGCGTTATCTCCGATGGTGGTGGTTCGACGACGGCCGCAGATTGTGGATGGAGGGCCAATTCCCCGCCGCTCAGGGAACCGCGATCGTCAAGGCCCTTAAATCCGTCGCGGACTCGATTCCCTCATCTCCCGAGGACGCCGATGCCCCCATCCGCCGTTTCGCGGAGGAGATGGATCTCGAACGTCGCTGCGCCGATGCGCTTCACGCTCTGGCGATGACCTCGATTGCCGAAGATGCCGACGTCGACCGCGCGACCGTGGTCGTTCACACGACGCTGATGTCGACCGGGGATGTCATCTCATCTGAGGTCGAGGGCGGGCCGGTTCTTCATCCGGAGATCGCCCGGCGTCTGGCCTGCGACGCCCGGCTTGAGTTCGTCCTTACCGACGCGGACGGCAACGCACTGGGCATCGGGCGGCGCTCACGAAGCGTCCCCCCGTGGCTGATGCGCCAACTTCGTCATCGGGATCGCGGCTGCACCTTTCCCGGCTGCGGTCGAAGATCGTTCCTACAGGCTCACCACATCTGGCACTGGGATGATGGCGGTCCGACCGATCTCGACAACCTCACATTGCTGTGCCACTTCCACCACAAGCTCGTTCATGAGTTTGGGTGGAAAGTGTGTCTGGAATCCGGCCTCACCAAATGGTCCCGACCCGACGGACGCCCGTTCGACCCGGGCCGGTCGCCTCCCGCTGAGGCCGCGTCGGATTTCGCTTATGCGAGCTAGGACTTCTGCTTAGTGGAACTTGGGAACCTAGGGCTTACAGATGCCGCAGGGCGCGAGCCCCCGGCGGCGGGCGTTGGCCTTGGACATCGTCTCCGCGCCCTTCGCCTTGGCGTAGCGACAATCCGGCCGGTGAAACTTCTTTCTTTCTGCGACCGCGACCACCTCCGTCGTGGCAGCGGTCGAGCTCCTGGATGCCGCCGCTCTCTTGGCCGGAGCGGGGCCGGTTTCGGGCTTCGAAGCCGTCCGCGACCGCGCGGCACCGACGGTTGCCGGAACCACCGCGGGCTCTGGCTCCACCACGCCGCCGGTGGGGGCCGCGGCCGAGATCGTCGCTCCCGTGGGGGCGGGAGTGACGCTCGATGCCGGAGCCGAGGGGGCCTCGGCCTTCGCAGCCGGAGCAGGACGCGAGCGAGTTAAGCGAGATCGCAAGCCGCCGCGCGCTGGTTCGGCCCGGCGAGTGCCGCCGGCAGCCGAGCCGGCCGTCTCGATGACGGGCCGACGACGCGTTTTGAAGTGGGCGACCAACAGGAGGACGCCGGCCGCAGCGCTGCAGGCAATGGACGTCCAGATCAAGGTCTGCTGCCCGTTGAGCCAGCCCCATACGAGAGTTCCGGCAGACGCAACGATGAATAGCAGCGACGCGCCGATGAGGATAACCATCGGCTAAGACTCCCGTCCGAATAAGCCTCGGAGCTTGCTCTTTTCCGGCTGACGGTCGCGGCGTGCCGAGCGGCGAGGCATAGACGCCGGCTCCGAAGCAAGGTCGCTCAGCTCCTTGTGGACCTCGTCGAGCTCCGCTTCGGCATCGCTCTCCGGTCCGGACTCTTCCTCCTCGGCCGGAGGCGGCGGCGCCTCTTCGGGCGCGGCCCTCTCCATCGCCTCGGCCTCGGGCTCGGGGGATGCCTCCGCCGCAACGGCCTCGGGGGGCGGCTCGGTTACGCGCGGGCGGGGCGGCCGAGTGGGAGCGTCGCTCAACGAGGTGAGTGCCTTGATCTGTTGTTCGACGAAGCCCCTCTGCTGCTCGGCGGAGGCGCGCAGATGTTTGTCGATCGCAGTGCGCTGCTGGTCGAGAGCCGCTCGCAGCTTCTGTTTTAGTTCGCTCTCGAAAGCGCGCAGGCGGTCGATCGCAGCCTCCATCTCCTTCTTCTTCACGGCGTGCTCCCGATCGGCCTCCTGCGAACGGCGACGGAGCTCGGCCTCGAGGCTCGACCTTCGTTCCTTGGCCTCGGCCGCGGCCTTGCGCGTCCTTTCCTCGGCCTCATTTATGAGCTGGTCGGCCCTCGCCTTCGCATTGCCGATCGCCTCCTCGGCGGCCTGCTGAGCGGTGATAAGCGTTTTCTTCAACATGTCCTCGGCTTCACGGCTCTGCGCGACGAGTTGATCCAGCTCCCGAATACGGGCCTGCAGAGAGCTGTTCTCGCGCTGGAGCCGATCGACCGTCTCCGCAACGCGGTCGAGGAAGTCGTCTACCTCCTCTTGGTTGTAGCCGCGCCACGCGTCGTGGAACTGCTTTTCGTGGATATCTCTGGCGGTGACTTCCATGGCGGCAGTATCTCAGAAGCTCAATGCTTGGGGTGTTCTATCGGCAAAGCGCTCGGGAGGCCAGGTTCAGCATCAGGAAGATGAAGATCGGCGAGAAATCGAACCCGCCGATGGGCGGAATGTAGCGACGAAACAACCGCAGGACCGGCTCGGTCAGCTCATAGACGACCCGGATCGCGGGGCTAAGCGCCGGGGGTGGTGACCAGGACATGGTCACCCACGACAGGATGATGCGAACAAAGAGAATGATTGTGTACAAGTAGAGCGGCAAGCAAAGCAGGCCCACTGCCTCGATCAGGCCTGGTTGAAGAAGCCGCGTTCCTCCAGAAAGCGGCGTCGTTCTTCGGCCGAGACCTGGACGCCGGAGGGCACCAATAGAAAGACGCGGTCCGCCACGGGTTGCATCGACCCGCTGAGTCCGTACGCCAGGCCGCTGGCGAAATCGACGAGCCGGCGCGCCAGCTCAGGCTCCGCTCCTTGGAGGTTCATCAGCACCGAGGTCCCATCCTTGTACTTGTCTCCGATCTCCTGAGCGTCGTTGAAAGCGCCCGGTGTGACGAGGTGAAAGCGAGCCGACGGAGCCGTGGGTATGGCTCGTACAACCGCCTCGCGCCGGGGCTCCACCGGCTCCACCGACGAGCGGGTGGGACGGGAGCGCCGCCGTCGAGGCTCGGGCTCCTCTTCATAGGAGTACTCGTCCAGCTCCTCGTCCTCGACGAGGCCCAGGTAAACAAGGGTTTTTCTCCACACTCCCGCCATGGTCGAAGGATACAGAGTTACCGGCTGCGCGCCCCGAAAATCGCTTCACCGACGCGCACGATCGTGGACCCCTCCTCGATTGCAATGTCGAAATCACGGCTCATTCCCATCGAGAGCTCCGTCGCTCCCGACACGTGGGCTCGCATCTCCCGACACAAGGCGGCCAAGCCTCGAAAGTCACCTCTTGTGTCGTCCGGATTCGACCGCCGCGGGGGAATGGACATCAGCCCTCGCACCTCGAGGCCCTCGAGCCGGGACAGGTCCTCCGCCAACGCGATCGCCTGCGTCGGGGGAACGCCGTGTTTGGACGCCTCCTGGGCAAGATTGACCTCGACGAGCACGGACTGAACGATCCCTACGGCGCGGGCTCGCCGCGCGATCGCTTCGCCCAAGCCGTATCGATCGACCGAGTGAATCAGCTCCACCACACCTACGACGGAACGCACCTTGTTTGTCTGCAGGGGCCCGACCAGGTGCCAGCGCGCACGAGGACCGATCGCGATCGCCTTCTCCTTTAGTTCTTGGGGCCGGTTCTCACCGATATCGGTCACACCGGCATCGAGCGCCTCCAGAATGATGGGAATCGGGAACGTCTTGGCCACCGCGACGATCACGAGATCGTCGGAGGGACGTCCGGCCCGAGCCAGGCTCTCCTGCACGCGCTTTTGAACGGCCGCGTAGCGAGACGCGATCGTCACTGTGGTTCGGACAGGCAAGCAAAGGCGGCCTGACGTCCGGTCGTACCGTCGCGGCGATAGGAGAAGTAGCGCGTGTCGCACGACGTGCAGTCATCGCTCATGACTACTCGTTCAACGCCCAGCCGGCGAAGCTCTGCCACCGCCGACATCCCAGGATCGACATGACGGTCATCCGCTATGGGTAGGCCTCGCTCGCGGAAGGCGGCGACCACCGCGGGACCCACTTCGTAACAACAGGCGTGGATGCTCGGGCCGATCCAGGCCGACCTCACGGGCGCGACGCTGGCAACGCCCGATTCGACGACGCCCTCGACCAGGCCGCGCCACCCGGCGTGCACCACGGCCAATCCTCGCTCGCCCGCGAGCACGACCGGAGCGCAATCCGCAACCAAGATCCCGAGGATCACGTTTGGTCGACGCGTCACGAGCACGTCCGCTACGCCGGCCACCATCGGACCGTCGGGCTTGGTCCCGATCTCCAGAACCGACTTGCCGTGAACCTGACGACTGAACGTCAGCCCCGTGACGTCGAAGCCTGCGGCGGCGGCCGCGCGCCGCCGGTTCTCTCCTACGGCTGCCGGGTGATCCCCAACACGCGCCGCGACGTTGAGGCTGGCATAGGGGCCCCGGCTTACTCCGCCCTCACGATTGGTGAACCAGACGTTCGCGTGAGGGGCGCTTCCGACGAGAAGCGCGATTCCCTGAGAGTGAACCTCCGCAAGCGTCGGTGGCCGATGCACGACCCGAGTTTGCCCCACCGCCCGCGCCGGATGGTCACGCGCAGGAGGCGGGGCCGGAAGGCCCCGCCTCCGGTGTTTCTCTATCTCTATTCGTTACGCAAGAACGAGGGGACGTCGAGATCCTCTTCCGCATCGAAGACGAGCCGCTCTCGCTCGGGCTCGGCCCCGAGGACCGAATCGAACTCTCCGACGGACGCCGAAAAGATCTCCTCCTCGGGCTTGACGAGTTCCTCCGCCTCCCGCTGTCCCCAGCGATCGAATCCCGCGGCGATCACAGTCACGCGGACCTCATCCCCGAGCGTGTCGTCCACGACCGCTCCGAAGATGATGTTGGCGTCGGGATGGGCTGCCTTGGAGATGATCTGCGCGGCCTCGTTTACCTCGAACAGTCCCAGGTCGGAGCCCCCCGCAATGTTCAGCAGTACTCCTCGAGCTCCCTCGATCGAAGCCTCGAGCAACGGCGATGAGATCGCGGCACGGGCCGCCTCCGCAGCGCGGTTCTCTCCCCGAGCTTGACCGATGCCCATCAGGGACGAGCCTGCGTCCGTCATCACGGCCTTGACGTCGGCGAAGTCAAGATTGATGAGGCCCGGCGTGGTGATCAGGTCTGTGATGCCCTGGACTCCCTGCAGCAGGACTTCGTCGGCCATTCGGAAGGCCTCGAGCACGGAGGTCGTGGCGTCACCGACATCCAGAAGTCTGTCGTTCGGAATGACGATAAGCGTGTCGACCTTGTCCTTGAGGTTCGCTATCCCCTGCTCCGCCTTTATCGCCCTTTGACGTCCCTCGAAAGCAAACGGGCGCGTGACCACACCGATGGTTAGGGCATTCAACGACTTGGCGATCTCGGCAACGATGGGCGCGCCCCCCGTCCCGGTACCGCCACCCTTCCCCGCGGTGATGAAAACCATGTCGGCGCCTTTGAGGACCTCTTCGATCTCGCCGCGGTGCTCCTCGGCCGCCTGACGGCCGATCTCCGGGTCCGCGCCGGCTCCGAGACCCTTAGTCAGCTCGCGACCGATATCGAGCTTCACATCGGCGTCGGACATGAGCAGGGCCTGGGCATCGGTGTTGATCGCAATGAACTCGACGCCTTTAAGCCCCACGTCGATCATGCGGTTGACCGCATTGACGCCGCCGCCGATACCGACGACTTTGATCACGGCGAGATAATTCTGGGGTCCCGTCGCCACATCATCCTCCTTCCGCACCCTCGATCAACGCTTAACCGTTTTGCACCGGATCCATTTGATGGTGCTGTTTGGCCAGGTCAGAGGGCCTTTCCCACTGGACTCACCCTAAGCTAGAGGCTTAATGTTATGTCAACCTCTACGAACGGTTGAGCAATATATCACCCGGCCTCAACGCGTCAACCGGCGGGGAAGCATTCGCGCGCAGGTTGAGCACGGGCGGAGCGGGTTTTTCACGGCAGCGACTCGGCTTGGCATGCCGCGTGCCCATCCAAAAAACGTGTTGGGTGGTTTAGCGGCCGGAACGCGGCAGTGGAGTGGGCGTAGGACTTGGCGCGGGCAGGGGCGGACCTATCGCGGGGGTGGCGGGCACGCGCACATCGACGTAACTAACGCTCTGCCGCTCCCATCCGAGCCTCTTCATAAGCGCCGCGACCACCTCGTTCTTTGCTCTCACCTGCTCGGCGGACCCGTAACGGATGACGGTGCCGCTGGCGAGGGAGAAGGAGATCCGCTCGATCGTCGGCGCGAAGACGCCGATGACTTGCTTCTTGATCTTGCGTGGGAGCGACCGCCAGGCGAGAAGAGCGTCCGTCACCGCCTCTTCTTTCAGTCGCAGTCCGGGTTCGATCCTCGGGATGTCCACGCCCGCGAGCACCGGCAATCCCGGCTCCGCCTCCCCCACCGATAGGACGCGTCCGCCGCCGTCGATCGTCCAACGGCTCCCGGAGCTCAAGAGAATCAAAGCCGGTTCGCGTTCGGATATGACGACACGCACCGTGGAGGGGAGGCGACGTTGCACGACGGCGTCCTCTACCCACGGCAACGACTGAGCCGCGCGCGCAACCGCACGCGTGGAGACGAAAAGAAGATTGTCGTCGTCGTCCAACTCCGCAGCGCGGGCGACTTCGGCGGACGACGTGTGATCGCCGCCGACCACCACGACGGCGCGCACTCTTAGTAGGGGTGACCACAGGGTTGCCCACGCACCTGTGCCCGCCGCCAGGAGAAGAGAGCCGACCACCAACCAGCGACGGGCCCGGGCGCGGGCGATGGCGCGCCTGCGTCGGCTTATCCGAGGGTCGGTGCGGACCCGCTTTGGCTCGCGCCGGGGGCGGCTCACGGTGTCTCCGTGGAGAAGCGACCGACAAATCGAATCTCGGGCTCGAGGCGTACTCCGAACGAGTCCTCGACTCTCCGTGCGACCTCCTGGACCAGGTCGTGCACGTCTTGAGAGGTGGCTCCCGGTCCGGCGATGAAGAAGTTGGCGTGCACATCGGAGACTGAGGCGCCTCCCACTCGAAAGGATTTGAGGCCCGCGGCCTCGACCAACCGGCCCGCGAAGTCGCCCGGCGGGTTCTTGAAAACGCTTCCGGCATTAGCCAGAGCCCCGGGCTGGGTCTCGGCACGGTGACGCCGGAAATGCTCCATGCGGGCGCGGATCGCGGGTGTCTCATCCGGCCTGAGGCGGAAGGTCGCACCGGCCACTATTCGCCTGTCGTCCAGGGCCGAATGCCTGTAGGAGAACCCGAGATCCGCCGCGGGGATCTCCTCCACCAGACCACTGCCGGCGTCGACCACCACGGCCGAGTCCAGCACGGCCGCGACGTCTTGCTTATGAGCTCCCGCGTTCATTCGCACCGCTCCGCCGACCGAGCCCGGGATGCCCACTCCAAACTCCGTCCCCGTCAGCGCGCGGCGGCCACACCAGTTGGCGAGTTGCGGGAGCGAAACGCCCGCGCCGGCGAAAACGAGGTTCTCTCCCTCTCCCGCGTGGATGTGGCCGAAGTCGCGTCCCACCCGAATCGCAACTCCCGGCCAGCCCTCGTCGGACACCACGAGGTTCGATCCCCTTCCAAAGGGCAGGATCGAAACGTCGCCCTCTGCGCGAACGATCTCGATTAGGCGATCGAGATCCTTCTCGTCCTCCGGCTCGGCATAAACCGCGGTCGGTCCTCCGAGCCTGTACGTGGTGAGAGGGCCCAATTCGAAGTTGGGCTCCACTCTTCCTCTGAGAGATCTTTGGAGCATCGTCGTCATCGCGTCGAAGTTCATCGGGACTCCAAAACGTCTCGGAGCTCATCCGCCAGCAGTGTCACGTCGCCGGCGCCCAGCGTGAGCACGAGATCGCCCGGTCGAGTCGTGATGGCGAGATAGTCCAGCAACTGCGTCCGCTCGGGAATGTACGCAACCGGGCGGCCCGGGAGCTGCTCGCATACGGCATCCGCGATGACTTTTCCACTGATGCCTGCCATCGGATGCTCGCCGGCCCCGTAGACATCTGTGATGACCACTCGATCCGCGGCGGCGAAGGCGCTCCCAAAATCCGACGCAAACACGGCAGTGCGCGAGTATCGATGCGGCTGGAAGACCGCGACCACGCGATCCCACTCCCCGTTCCCGGCTTGTGCAGTGGCCAGCGCAGCCCGAACCTCGACGGGATGATGCGCGTAATCGTCGACCACGACGCGGCCCGCGAGAGTGGCGCGCATTTGGAATCTCCGCTCAACGCCGCGATACGCCTCTAGGCCACGGGCGATGTCGGCGGGCGGGACATCGACAGCCAACGCCGCGGCCGCCGCGGCGAGCGCGTTCTCGACGTTGTGGGGGCCGGGCACCGGCAGTCTCAGCGGGAATCTGTCCCTCGGCAGGACCAGCGTCATTGCCGTCTCTCCGGGGCGACCATCATCGATATCCAGCGCCGAGACGTCGCCCTCGGGACCGAACGTGATCGTTGCGAGTCCTGCTTCGATGGCCTCGTTGCGAAGATCCACATCTGCGCCGGGAACGACGAGCGTCCCGCCGGATTGGATGCGCCCGACGAAATCCCGAAACCCCGCTCGATAGAGCTCCTGTGAGCCCCAATGATCTAGGTGATCCGCGTCAACGTTCGTGATCACCCCAACCGCCGGCGACAGCAGAAGGAAGGATCCGTCGCTCTCGTCGGACTCGGCGATCGCGAGAGCGTCCGTCCCCGCATGCGCGTTGCCCGCATCGCCCAACAACTCGGCGCCCACGAGATAGGTCGGATCCCCACCCGCTTTCCTCATGATGGTCACGATCATGGACGTCGTGGTTGTCTTGCCGTGGGTCCCGGCGACGACGACCGACCGCGTGCCCGACAGCATATGGGCCAACGCCTCGCCTCGGGAAACGACGGGCAGTCCGAGCGCTCGCGCCGCTTGAACTTCCGAGTTGTCCGCGGCTATCGCGTTGGACACCACGACGAGGTCGGCCCCTTCCACGTGAGCGGCAGCATGGCCGCGCGACACGACCGCTCCCTTCGACTCGAGCGAGCCGGTGACCTCGTTTGCCTGCAGGTCAGATCCCGAAACCTCCTGACCGCGCTCGAGGAGGACGCGCGCCAACGCCGACATCCCCGCGCCGCCTATGCCTATGAAGTGAATGCGTCGAGCGTCGCCCACATTCATGCCGCGGCCTCGAGTACCAAATCGGCCAGACGTCGGGCGGCGTCGGGGCGGCCGAGACCGGCGGCGGCGTCGGCCATCTCCTGCAGCAGCTGCGGACTTGCCAGGACGTCATCGATCTCGCGCGCCAGGCGCGCGCCGGTAGCCTCATCGTCGCTCACGACGCGCGCGGCCCCCGCTCTCTCCAGCACTCGACCGTGGCGCTCCTGCTGACGGTCCCGGTGATGGGGATAGGGGACGATGACCGAGGGAAGGCGCGCCACCGTGAGCTCCGCGACCGTCGTCGCACCTCCACGACATACCGCTATATCCGCGACGCCATATGCCTCAGCCATGTCGTCTACAAAACCCACCAACCTGTAGATGAGCCGAGAGGGCGTCGGCGGGACGCGACGCTCGTATTCGGCCAGATCGCGTACTCCGCAGATATGCAGCACTTGCACGTCCTCGCGTTCCGACCAGAGCCCGCCCAGCTCAACGGCCCCTTGATTGATCCCGCGCGCTCCCTGAGACCCCCCGAACACCAAAACCGTCCGCCGCGACTCTGCCAGATTCCAACGCTCTCTACCGGAGCGACGGGCGGTTTCTGGATCGCTTTCGACGAGTCTCGGGAGGACGGGATTTCCCACCAAGACTCCCCTACCGTCCGTTTGCTCCAGCGTTTCTTCGAAGCTGACCGCGATATGTCTGGCAAACGAGCGACACACCTTGTGGGCGAGACCGAGGACAATGTTTTGCTCGTGAAGGACAACCGGAATGCGAAGGGCACGAGCCGCGAAACAAACAGGCAAACTCACGTAACCGCCCATTCCAACCACGACCGTGGGACGCAGCCTCCGCAGGACACGCCGGGCCTCGACGAAGGCGCGTAAGGCGACGAGAGCTGTGGGGAAGAGGCTCAGCGGCCGGGCGCGATCGAAACCTCGGACCGTGATCGTCTCGAAGGGCAGGCCCCATCGCGAGGTGAGGTCCCTTTCCGGGCCGGCCGCCGTTCCCAAGAACACGATTTCCACGTCATCAAGCTCCTGAGCCAGAGCGATCGCGGGGTTTACGTGACCGGCGGTGCCGCCCGCAGCTATCACCACCCTCATTTCGCGGCGGCATCGCGTCCCGGAGACCGAGCGGAGCGACCGGCCCGGCCGATGCTCGTGAGAATCCCAATCGCACACAGAGTGACGACGAGAGACGTTCCCCCGAAAGAGACCAGCGGCAGCGGCACGCCTGTTATAGGCAGGGAGGCGGTAACCGCGCCGATGTTGACGAGCGCCTGACAGGCGAGCCAGATCGTGATGCCGGCGGCTACCAGAAGACCGAACCGGTCCGGCGCATCGCGCGCGATCCCGATGCCGAGATAGGTGATGAAGGCGAAAAGCCCAAGCACGACGAGCGTCCCCATGAGGCCCATCTCCTCGCCGAGGATTGCGAAGATGAAGTCCGTATGCGCGTTCGGCACGTAGAGCCATTTCTGGCGGCTGGCGCCGAGACCGACCCCCCACCAACCCCCGGACCCCAGAGCGATCAGCGATTGGATCGTCTGGTACCCGGTATTCAGCGGATCGGCCCACGGATCACGAAACGCCAGTATTCGAGCGCGCCGATAGGGCTCGCTCAGAGCCGCCGCGCCTGCGAGAAAGATTCCGCTGATACCGATCAGGCCGACGTGACGTAACGGCGCCCCGGCGACGAAGAGCATCCCGAGCCCGATGGCCCCCAGAAGGATGGTGGTACCCAGGTCGGGTTGCAACAGCACGAGCAAGGCGAAGGTCGCGAGCACGGGTACCAAAGGCAGAAAAGCGTGTGCACGGGCCTTGAGAGCCCGCTCCCTCTTGCGGGCAAAAACCTCTGCCGCGAACAAGATCAATGCGAGCTTGGCAAACTCGGACGGCTGGAACGAGATCGGCCCCACCCTGATCCAGCGTGAGCTACCGCCCACCATTAATCCGAGTCCGGGGATCAGCACGGCTACCAAAAGCACCAGGGCGACGAGAATGCCCGGGTATCCCCAGCCCCGCAGCCGCCTGTAGTCCAACCGTGAGAAGCCGATGAATCCGATGAGCCCCAGAGCGGCCCAGGCCAGCTGCTTGTTGAAGAAGAGGAAGGACGATCCATAGGTAGCGAAGGAAGAGACACTGCTCGCCGAGAGGATCATGATCAGGCCCAGCAGCAACAAGGCGCTGGTGCAGAGCGTCAACAGGAAGACCGGGCTGTTGCGTGCCGCTGCTGCGGCCCTCGCCCGTGAGGTCGACGCGAGACTTGCGGCGCGCGTCGTCATTCGGCCCCCACGGACCGCTCGGGCATCGAAGCCAAGAGACTCTTCACGGCGCGCGCGAACTCCTCGCCTCGTCGGGCGTAGTTCTCGTACATGTCCAGGCTCGCACATCCAGGTGATAAGAGGACGGATCCTCCGGAAACCGCGAGCCGGTGCGCGCGTCGCACCGCGTCGTCCATCGTGGAACTCAGCTCGACCGGCACCAATGGCTCGAAAACCTCAGCGATGGCGTCCTTCGATTCGCCGAGCGCGACGACGGCGCGTACCGGAGGAACCGTCTCCGCCAGAACCGACAGGTCCATCCCCTTCGCTCGGCCTCCGGCGATGAGCACGACATCCTGCAATCCCGACACGGCCCCCAGCACGGCGTGAGGGTTAGTCGCTTTGGAGTCGTCGATGTAGAGGACCCCGGCGAATTCGGCGATGGTGTCGAGGCGATGTGGCAAGGGCCGGAAATTCTTAGTCGCCTGGCCGACGGCGAATGGCTCTATGCCGTATTCGAGAGCGGCGGCCGCCGCGGCCAATGTGTTCTCGAGGCCCGCCGTCCCCGGCAGGGAGATTTCGCCGACGCCGAATAGCCGCCGGCCGCGCCAGATGACGTCGTCTCCCGATAAGCCGATGCCGTTGGCGGGAGCCTTCCGTGCCGAGAACGGGACCGCCAGGCTGCGAGCCTTGCCCGCGAGCTCCGCGGCGAAGCGATCCTCCAGGTTGAAAACGAAGATGTCGCCTTCCTCCTGGTTCTCAACCAGGCGCTCCTTGGCGGCGCCGTACGCGGCGACGGATTCGTGCCAATCGATGTGATCCTCCGCAACGTTAAGCAGCACGGCCAGACGGGGTTTGAAACGTTGGATGGTTGCGAGCTGGAAGCTCGAAACCTCCAGCACGAGGACCGCGTCGGAGGGAGCTGCGACGGCCGCCTCTACAGCCGGCAGTCCGATATTGCCGGCCGCGATGGCCCCGACTCCGCCTTCGTGCAGCATGTCGGTCAACAAGCTGGTCGTCGTTGTCTTGCCGTTTGTCCCCGTGACGGCCAGAACCTCAGCGTGAGTCAATCGCCAGGCCAGCTCCAACTCCCCGATCAGCTCGATACCGGCCGACTGCACGGCTTTGACCACCGGTGCGTGCAGCGGCACCCCCGGGCTGAGGATCGCCAGATCGGCATGGGGGGCTTCGAGATCGTGCCCGCCGATCTCGACCTCCGCCCCCAGGCGCCGCAAACTCTCCGCTCGCTCTCGCCGCACGGAATCGTCGACAGAGTCCGTTACCCGCACCTTCGCCTCGATATCGAGAAGGGCTTTCGCCGCGGCCAACCCACTGGAGCCCAGCCCCACGACCAAAACTCTCTTTCCTGTGAAGTCGCTCACAGAGTGCCGCCCTTGGAGAACCAGTCCGCATAGAACAGGCCGATCCCGAACGCGACGGAGAGCCCGGATAGCACCCAGAAACGCACGATCACCGTGAACTCAGGCCACCCGGCGAGCTCGAAGTGGTGATGAATGGGGGCCATCAGGAAAATCCGGTGGCCCCTCCTCTTGAAAATCGCGACTTGCGCGATGACCGAGAGAGTCTCGACAACGTAGAGCCCGCCGAGGATGACGAGAAGAAGTTGTGTGTTGAGCAGGATCGCAAACACCGCCATCGCGCCGCCCAACATCAGAGAGCCGGTGTCCCCCATGAAGATCTTCGCCGGCGCGGTGTTCCACCACAGGAAGCCGGCGCAGGCACCGAAGAGCGCCGCCGCAACTATCGCCACATCGAACGGATCGGACCCCGTGGCTTTGAGGTCGTAAAAGATCGGATGCCGGAATTGCCAGAATCCGATCACCGCAAAGGCGGCCAGCACCTGCGCGGCCGACCCGACCGCGAGTCCATCGAGGCCATCCGTGAGGTTCACACCGTTCGTCGTCGCGGCGATCATGAGGAAGACCAGGAGATAGAACAACACACCGAGGTCGAGAGCGGTCGATCTGAAGAACGAAAGGTCCGTTCCCACCCCGACGACCTTCACGGCGAGGATGCCGAACACGGCGGCGATAACAACCTGACCCAGGATCTTGGTACGTGACTGCAGGCCGAGCGAGCGGGACTTGCGAATCTTGATGATGTCGTCGAGAAATCCCAAGCAGCCGCACGCGACGATCGCTCCCAGTGCCAGCAAGCCGCTGTCTCGGAACGGCGCCAGTCCCGCGCGCCCGACATGTCCGAAGACGTAGCCGGCAACCGCGCCGGCGAGGATGATCAGGCCGCCCATCGTGGGCGTGCCCCGCTTCTCGAAGTGAGCGCGCGGTCCTTCCTCGCGTATCAGTTGTCCCCAACCTCGCCTGCGGAAGCTTCGAATCGCCAGCGGAGTCCCCAGCAGCGCGACGACCAGACCCACGAAGCCGGCGACCATGATGTTCGTCATGCTTTTCCCCAGCCGAGGGCCGCAAGTTCCTCGGCGGCCACGAGGCGGTCGTCGAACGGAATGGTGTAGTCGGCGAACTCCTGCCCGGTCTCGTGACCCTTTCCCGCGAGCACGACGATGTCATGGGGGCGAGCCTCCGAGAGGACGCGCCCTATCGCGGCCCGCCGATCCACCTCGATGTCGGCAGGTCCCTCGGGAACCTCCGCGATGACTCCCTCGACGATCGCGTCCACGATTGATTGAGGGTCTTCACTGCGAGGGTTGTCGGAGGTCACTACTACGAAATCCGCCAGACGCCCGGCCACGGCACCCATGAGCGGTCTCTTCGCCCGGTCGCGGTCGCCCCCGCAGCCGAACGTGCACAGGACGCGGCCCCCTCGGGGTGCCACGAATCGTCGGGCCGCTCGCAAGACGTTGTCTAAGGAATCGGGCGTATGTGCATAGTCGACGACGACCGCGAAGGGCTGACCGGCGTCCACGGGTTCGAACCGGCCGGGAACCGCCTTCAGGGCGGCTATGCCCGCCTCGATCGGCCCGGCTTCCACTCCCGCCTGAAGCGCGGTAGCAGCAGCGGCGAGACAATTCGAGACGTTGAAAACTCCTATCAGGGGGGTCTTGATCTTGATTTCGCCGGTCGGGTGGGAGATGAGGAACTCGCTGCCGCGACTGTCGCTCGTTACGTCCTCGGCGCGTACGGCAGCATCGTCTCCGGTTCCAAAAGCGACACAGGGAATGTCCGCCTCACGCAACAGGATTCTTCCGTAAGGATCGTCGCCGTTGACGGCACCGCGTGCCGCGAATGAGGGCGTGAAAAGAGATCGCTTCGCGGCGAAATAATCCTCCATGCCCGCATGAAAATCGAGGTGGTCCTGCGAGAGATTGGTGAACGCGGCGACGGCAAAGTGAAGACCCTCGACCCGATTGAGCACGAGGCCGTGCGAAGTCACCTCCATGGTCACGGCGTCTACACCTGAGGACGACATCTCGGCCAATAACTTCTGGAGATCCAGTGCATCGGGAGTAGTGCGGACGCCCGCCAATTCGCGTCCGGCGATGCGGGTCTCGACGGTCCCGATCAAACCCGTCGTGCGCCCCGCGGCCTCCAGTATGGAGTTCAGGAGATAGGTCGTCGTCGTCTTGCCGTTGGTGCCGGTGATCCCCAGCATCAACATTCGGCTCGCGGGCTCGCCCCAGAACCGAGCTCCTATTCGACCCATGGACCGGCGGACGTCCGACACAACGACCTGGGTTACGGCGGGGTCGAGGTCCAGCCCTCTTTGAACACAAAGCGCCACGGCTCCACGCGCGATCGCCGCTCCGGCGAATTGGTGCCCGTCGGATTTCGCACCCGGAACGCAGAAATACATGTCCCCCGGCTTCACTGCAGTGGAATCGCGCGTTAAGCCGCGCACCTGGGTCTCCCGCGGGCCGCGCACCTCAATAAAGAGATCGCGCGCTGCCGCGGAGAGCGCGTCGATTTCGTGTATCTGACTTACGGAGGTCATCGATCCGATGCTAGTGCCGGAGCACTAGTCGTAAGTAACGACCGGCTCGGCGGACTCGCTCTCGAGTTCCTGCGCCGCCTTGGCCGCGTTGGCCGTCGGGGCCACGCCTAACTGGCGCAAGGCGAACTCGACGATTCGTTTGAAGGTCGGCGCCGCCGTAACGCCACCCCAGATCGGACTGGGATCGTCGAGCACGACGACGGCGACCACTTGCGGATTGCGCGCCGGAGCGAACCCCGCGAACGATCCAACGTACGACTGTCCATAGCCTCCGCCGGGAAGCGGCTTCTGCGCGGTGCCGGTCTTGCCCGCCACGTCGTAACCCGGAATCTGCGCCTCCATACCGGTGCCCACCTCCACGACACCCCTGAGGATGTCCACGACCGAGCGAGCAGTTGCGCGGCTGATAACTCGTTTTCTGGTCGGCACCGGCATCCGAGATAGGTCGCCCTCCGCCCCGACCGTGGAGTAGAGAAGCGTGGGCTCGACGCGCACGCCGCCGTTCGCCAACGTGGCATAGAGCAACGCCATCTGCAGCGGTGTGACCGCGATGCCTTGACCGATCGGGACCGTCGCGATGGTAGGTCCGGTCCAGTCCTCGCGATCGAGAACGATGCCGTTCGACTCGCCGGGAAAATGCAAGCCGGTCGACCGGCCGAAGCCGAAGCGCCGAACATACGCGTCGAGTCGATCCGCCCCCAGTCCGAGGCCGATCTGGATCGTTCCTACGTTTGAGGATTCCTGGATGATCTCGGCGACGCTCATTCTTTCGGTGGGGTGCGGATGCGAGTCATGAAACACTCGGTCGGAGACCTGCATGTAGTCCGGAACCACAAACTTGGTCTCCGGGGTGACGGTCCCCTCTTCCAGAGCTGCGGCGAGGGCCACCGTTTTGAATGCCGATCCCGGCTCGTAAACATCCGTTAGGGCGCGATTGCGCTGTTCGTCGACGGAGAACTCGCCGGGCCGATTGGGGTCGTAGGTGGGCACGTTGGCGATCGCGAGGATCTCTCCAGTGCGGGGACGCATCACGATCGCGCTGGCGCCGGCCGCGTGAAACTGCTGAGCCGCCTCCTGGAGGGCGACCTCGGTCTGGTATTGAATGTCTTTGTCGATAGTGAGAATCAGGGACCGGCCGGCAACGGCCGGCACCTGCGCGTAGCTCGCCTGGGGCATGGCGCGGCCGGTCGGGTCCTGCTCCAGGACGGTTTTTCCGGGGCGGCCCCGGAGATCGTCGTCGTACTGAAGTTCGGCGCCGGAGAGGCCCTCCCCGTCGATATTCGTGAAGCCCAGTAAATGAGCGGCCAGAGCTTTTCCAGGGTAGAACCGCTTCGGCTCCGGCCGCAGGTACACCCCGGGTAACTCGAGACCCTTGATTCGGCGCGCGGTCGCGGCAGTGATCTGGCGCGCGATGTACTCGAAGCGATCCTCGGGACCCGAGCCACGCAGCGCTTCGAGGACGCCGGCCGAACTGATGCCGAGAAGCGGCCCCAGGCTGCGCGCCGTCGCGTTGGCCTTCTGCACGTGAGCCGGATCCGCAAACACGCTGTAAACATCTACCGAGATCGCGAGTGGTTCTCCGTTGCGGTCAAAGACGGATCCACGTCGGGCAGGGATCTGGATCTCCCTCTGGCGTTGATCGACCGCGAGTCGCGCATAGGCCGGCGAATCGAAGATCTGCAACGTGATCAGGCGTCCGCCGAGAGCCGCAAAGGCAATGGCGAACACGGTGAAGACGGCAGCCAGCCGGCGCGGCGCGACGGACTTCGGCGGGCGGGCTGCTACTTTCGAGGAGCCTCTACCGCCCGACGCGCGTACCGACTTAGAGGCGCGCCGAGCATCCATCAGGGTGTGCCGGCGGCGGTCAGCGCCGCCTTCTCTGTAGTTCGGGCCGGAATCACCGATTGAGCCAGAAGCCGGTTCGCAGCCTGAGGCTGCATGGTTCCCAACCGGATGTCGGCTACGACGTATTCGATTCGCTCCGGAGGCACCATGCCAAGGATCCCGCGCGCGAAGCGCTCGATTCGGGCCGGACTATCCAGCGTCGCCGCCTCGAGCATCAGCTCTTCGCCCCGAGCCTCTTCCACTGCGATCCGCTGGCGTAGACGTTCCATCTTGAAAGCCGACTGAGCCAGGACGACCTGCTCCAGGAGCACACCGAATACGACTGCAACCGCGCAGATCGTCCCCGCGATGAATACCGGTGCCACGCGGCGGGGTTTCTCTCGTTTGATCAGATGTCGAGCCCGGCGCCGGACGAGCTTGAGCTGGACCTTCTTGTCGGTGCCTGATGGGAGATGTGCCGGACGAGCGCTCATGCCGCGTCGTCCGGCGGTGTGCTCAGACGTTCGGCGGCGCGCAGCTTCGCGGCCGACGCACGAGGGTTGGCATCGATCTCCTCGGCCGAGGGAGTAATCGGCCGACGCGTCAGAACTCTCACGCGAGCATGTGCACCGCATCTGCAGACCGGAAAGTCGGGGGGGCAGACGCAGTCCTTCGCCTCCGCGGCGAAGCTCTCTTTCACCGCCCGGTCCTCGAGTGAGTGATAAGAGAGGTACACCACGCGTCCGCCGGGCTCCGTCGCGTCCACCGCATCCTGCGTCACACTTCGGAGGGCGCCGAGCTCGTCGTTGACTTCGATGCGCAGCGCTTGAAAGGTGCGACGAGCAGGATGGCCGCCACGTCGACGCGTAGCCGCCGGAATCGCCAGCTTCACCACATCCGCCAACTCAGACGTCGACGCGATGGGTCGTGCAGCTACGATCCTGCCCGCGATGCGCCGCGCGTAGCGCTCCTCCCCATAGAGGCTGATCACGCGCGCTAGATCACGTTCGGGATAGGAATTCACGACCACATCCGCGGATAGGGGTTGTTCGGGGTCCATTCGCATATCGAGCGGTCCCTCGCTTCGATAGCTGAAACCACGTTCCGAGCGATCGAGTTGGGGTGAGGAAACGCCAAGGTCGAAAAGGATTCCGCGAATCTTCTCAACCCCGAGTCGTTCCAAAATGGTCTGGAGCTCCGAGAAGTTGTCACGAACGAGCCGTATCCGCTCCGCGTACGCGGAGAGGTTGGCCCGGGCCTCCGCCAGCGCGAATGGGTCACGATCGATTCCGATGAGCGACGCGCGCGGGCACGCGTCGAGGACTGCACGCGCGTGGCCTCCGAGTCCCAGGGTGGCATCGACGAAGACGCCACCGGAGCCGAGCGCGGGGACGAGGAACTCCACAACCCGATCGAGTAAGACGGGTTCGTGTTCCACGCGGCCCCCTCCATCAGATCACCGCGCCAGGGCTCGTGTCGCGATGGCCAGCATGCCCAAGACGCCGCCCACCGAGGACCCGGTGAGCGCGAGAAGAGCGATCCCCTGCGTCACCTCCCGGGCCAGCCGGTTGGTCGCGACGATGCGGTTGATTGTCATTGTTCTCCCTCCCCTAGCGCGCGCACTCATCGGATCCGCCATCTAGAAGTCGAGCTCCTGGGCCAGTTCCTCCAGGCCTCCGGAAGCCACCTTGGCCTTCTGTCCATCCCAGCGATCGGGACTCCAGATCTCGGCGTGGTCGAGGCTGCCGATGACGACAACGTCGCGCGTGATGCCCGCGAACTCGCGCAGGTTCTCTGGCACCGTGACGCGCCCTTGGGCATCCACGACGTCGGTGTGTGCGTTCGCGGCAATCGCACGTGCCACCATCCGCTTGCGGGGGTCCGAGTTCCGCGCCGCAATAAGTGGCTCCGCAACCCGCTCGTTCCAGCGCCGGTCCGACCACATCGCGATGCACCCGTCGAGCCAGCCCGTGAGGACCACCTTGCCCTCGTCGAGCTCCTCGCGCAGCCGCGCCGGAACGATGAGCCGGCCCTTGGCGTCCACGGCATGTCGAAACTCCCCGGTGAAAGACAACTGTCTCCTCTGGACGACCGGGAAACGAGGATGAGGCTATGCTCCACAGCGCACCACTTCTCCCCATTTCCCTCCACTTAGCGGGAAAGTTAGACCCGTTGCCGCCCCGAGTCAATGTCTAAGCCGGGAATTACAGAATTGTAATTAGTCGCGCGAGTGCAGAGTTGTTAATTATTGAAATTAGTTTGCGCCCTGGCGCGGGGTTAGACGGGAGCCTTCAGGCGCGTCGCGGGAAGACGCAGATATTGCTCCCACAAGGGATCGACGCGGTCGACCGCCACCACGATCCAGACACTTTCGTGAGGAGCCTTCGGCGTGTGACGCAGGTGCATCCCGACGTCGGCGGGGGCCCGGTTCTCCTTGCGCGCATTACACGGTCTGCAGGCCGCCACGACGTTGTCCCAGGTATGAAGTCCCCCCCTACTGCGAGGGATTACGTGGTCAACGTTCTCGGCCGCCCGGCCGCAGTACTGGCACTCGAAGTTGTCTCGCACGAAGACGGCCCGCCGAGATAGCGACGCCCGTGCCCGGTAGGGAACCTTCACGAAATAGGTCAGCCTGACCACGCTCGGAGCGGCCATCGTGAGCTTCTCCGAGTGAAAAATCTGGCCGTTCGAGTGGACCACCTCGGCCTTCCCCTTCAGAGCGAGCACCAACGCCCGCCGCACCGGCACTACGCACAGCGGCTGATACGAGGCGTTCAGTACAAGTGCTCTGGCCAAGGTGGCATGAGTATAGATGTGGCTTATCCCTATTCGGCGCCTAATACGCCCCGCTTCGGCCCCCTACGCGGGCCTCGTCGACTAGTGGATCGTGCCGACCGTCTGCGAGCCCGAGAACCCCAACCGGCGCGCGGTCGCGTAGGTGAGATCCCATTCCGCCCCGCTGTAAGGACCGCGATCGATGACGGGCACCGTTACCGAGCGACCTTGGAAGTAGACGCTCACCATCGTCCCGCAGGGCAGCGTTCGATGCGCCACACCTTCAGTCTCGCTGGACAAAGTCTGGCCGCAGGCCGTCCCGTTGCCGTACAGACCCGGCCCGTACCAGGTGGCGAGGTCGGGATCGTAGGAATAGAGGGGGGCACTCGAGCGTCCTGGGGCATTCCAGCGATCGCCCCGGAACACGACGCGATAGGCCCGCCGGCCTGGGGAGCCGGAGTGAAAGCGGGCAACGAACCTCCCCTCGGGGGCAGGCAGCTTGGCCACCGTGCGCCATCCCCAACCGGCGAAAACCTGCAAGACAAAGCGCCGCCCGCGGTGGAAGGGTCGCAGGGATCCCCATACCTTGACCTCGCGTCCGGAGTACACGCGGGCCGGGGAAAAGTGGAGCCTTATTCGGGCTCCGACACCGATCCGCACGGGGTCGCTCCAAGTGCTGGGATCGGTCTGCCCATCGGTCCACGTAAGACGGTAGTGAGCGGAAGAGCGGGGGTGCTCCAGCTCGAATCGCACCCCCAGGTCCTCGTCTACCGCTTTGGTCCTGATCTGCTCCCACGCCACGTCGCGCGGCCATCTTCTCTCCAGAGTGACATGGTCACCCTCGTAACCGCCTTCGAGGTGACCGGCGATCTTGATTGCCTTCCGGAACCCGACCACATCGGGCGCACGATCGATAACCGGCTGAGGGAATGCCTCAGTTTCGTCCGGCTGTCGGGGCCGGGCGGCCGCAGGACCGGCTGCGAGCCCAAGTACTCCCGCCAGAATGACGAGCACGGCCATGCCGCGCGCGCCGAATGCAAGTGAACGCACAGAAGATCTCCTTTGTTCGGGATCCCGCCGGCGCCTCGCCTTACTGGGACGGCCCCATTCGGGGGGCCACCACGGCCGCTGTGGCCGGAGACGCCGTCGGCACCGTACCCGCGGTTGCTAACTAGCGCAAGCGGTTGCTAACTCTCCGTAAGCACTGGGAGCTATGTGGCCACGGCCCGCGTTCGCCGGGCCTTCCAAGGCTCGATTCTTCAGTGGATGACCCCAGGCGCCTCTTTTGGGAAACATGGCCCTCGCTATTCGAGGGTGGTGTCACCTAAAGGCCCGACTCCGGCTGGGAGCGGGGGGCCCTAAGCGGGCCGCTACAAGGGTTGGTCGCGGAGGCCTTCTACGTAGCGGTGGAACGCAAGGTGGTCCGAGGTCACCTCGGTCGTCTCGCCGCCTTTGGTGAGCTTGACGGTGTCGCTCGGCCCCCCCGGCGCACTCGGATCTTCGCTGATCTCGACCACCTGCCAGCCCTCGTCGATCAATGCGCGGAGACGTTCGAGCTCGGGATCGTCACCCCAACCGGCCACGGCGACCTCCTCTTCGGTATGCGATTTCAGAGCGTGGATTTTGCGAGGGCTTGCGCATCCTCGCCGATACCCGCCTCCTCGGGGGGGCGCGCCTTTATCTTTCCCGCCTGTATCTCCTCCGCGTAATGACACGCGGCGCTGTGCCCATTCTTCAACACACGCAGCGCGGGAACCTCATCCGGGCACCGCTCTGGCTGCGCGAACGGGCAGCGTGTGTGGAACCTGCAGCCCGACGGGGGATTCTGCGGCGATGGGAGGTCTCCTGAGAGGAGAATGCGCTCCCGCTTCACCTCCACCTCGGGATCTGGAATGGGCACCGCAGACAACAACGCCATCGTGTACGGATGCAGTGGGTTGATGTAGAGCTCCTCGGCGGGGGCGACCTCCATGATCTTTCCCAGGTACATGACCGCGATGCGATCGGAGATGTGCCGCACGACTGCCAGATCGTGCGCGATGAAGAGGTACGTGAGATCGAATCGATCCTGTAGGTCCTCGAGCAAGTTGATGATCTGGGCCTGGATGGAAACGTCGAGGGCCGACACCGGCTCGTCGGCAACGATGAGATCGGGGTTGAGAGCCAGGGCACGAGCCAGTCCGATTCTTTGCCGCTGGCCGCCCGAGAACTCATGGGGGTAACGGTTGTGCGCGTTCTTGGGAAGCCCAACGACGTCCAGCAACTCCTGGACCTTCTCGTCCATCGAACCGTTGGCGCTGATCCCGTGTACGAGAAGAGGTTCCGAAACTATGTTGCCGACGTTTTGGCGCGGATTTAGCGACGAGTAAGGATCCTGAAACACCATTTGCATCCGGCGACGAAGCCGACGCAGGTCACCGCCGGAGAGATGGGCGATGTTGTTCCCCTCGAAATAGATCGCGCCCTCGGTGGGGTCGTACAGGCGAAGAATCGTGCGACCGACCGTCGTCTTGCCGCAGCCGGACTCCCCGACCAGTCCGAGGGTCTCACCGCGCTGGATATCGAAGGAGACGTCGTCCACGGCTCGCACGTCTCCGGTCCGACGCTCAAAAACCAGGCCCTGGGTAACCGGAAAATAGACCTTCAGGTCCTCGACGCGAACGAGCGGCTCGGCGTCTGGTTGTTTTCCACTCTTGTTCGATCTGCCTGCCGTCACCGAGCGCTCGCCCTCTTTTTGGTACCCCGACCGGCCGTCTTCGGAGTGGGCAAGGCGGCGATCTTGGGGAGGTCTGAATCCGGCACCGGGTTCCAACACGCGACGAGGTGATCGTCGCGATCGATCGGCTCGAGCACGGGGTTCTCGGCGCGCGATCTTTCGACCTCGTAGGCACAGCGCGGCGCGAACGGACAACCCTCTATCAGCTTGGTTTGATCGCGCGGAGAGCCCTCGATCGGCGATAGCCGTTCCTTCTTTGCGGCATCTAGCCGCGGGACCGACTTCAACAGCCCCAACGTGTAGGGGTGGCGGGGGCGGGCGAAGAGTTCGGTCGTCGGCGCCGTCTCCACAAAACGGCCCGAGTACATGACGTTGGTCCGGGCGCACACACCGGCAACTACGCCGAGGTCGTGCGTGATCAGGATCAGGGCCATACCCTCTTCCGCGACGAGATGCCTGAGCAGATCGAGGATCTGCGCTTGGATCGTTACGTCGAGAGCAGTCGTGGGCTCATCCGCGATCAAGACCTTGGGATGGCAGGCGATGGCCATCGCAATCATCGCCCGCTGTCGCATGCCGCCGGAAAACTGATGCGGATAGTCGCGGATACGCACGCGCGCGCTGGGGATCCCGACGCGTTCCAGCAAGCTCACCGCTTCGTCCTCAGCTTGACGTTTGTCCATTCCGAGGTGTGTCGTAAGGACTTCCGTGATCTGTCGTCCCACCGTCAGCACGGGATTCAACGACGTCATGGGGTCTTGAAAGATCATTGCGATATCCCGGCCTCTGATAGCCCGCAATTGCTCAGCGGGGAGCTTCAGAAGATCGACTCCGTCGAAGAGAACCTCCCCGCCGGTGACCCGTCCGGCCGGTTTCGGCAGGATGCCGAGCATCGCGAGCGAGGAGACACTCTTGCCGCAGCCCGACTCACCGACGATTCCCAGGGTCTCCCCCGCCTCCAGATCGAAGGAGATGCCGTTGACGGCATGAATGGTGGCGCGCCGAGTGAAGAACTTGACCTCGAGGTCTTTTACCGTCAGCAGAGCCATCAGGCCCTCAACTTGGGATCGATTGCCTCGCGCAAGCCGTCTCCGATCAGGTTCAAACCGAGCACGCTCAACACGATCGCAAACCCAGGGAAGACGACCAGATGCACGGACGACTGCAAGCGGCTCGCGCTGTCGGCCAGCATCGCTCCCCACTCCGGCAGCCGGGGGTCGTTGGGTCCTAACCCCACAAAACTCAGACCGGCGACGTCGATGATGGCCGTGGCGAGTGCAAGCGTGGCCTGCACGATGAGGGGGGCCATCGAATTGGGAAGGATGTGTGCCAGAAGGATCCTGCGGCCTGGGACGCCGACCGAGCGCGCCGCCGTGACGTAATCCGCTTCCCGCTGACCCAGGATGGTTCCGCGCAGCAGGCGCGCAAAGATCGGGATGTTGGTCACACCGACCGCGATCATTATCTGGATCAATCCACGCCCGAGTACCGCAACCAGACCCACCGCGAGCAGGAATCCCGGGATCGACAGCATGATGTCCATGACGCGCATGATGGCGGTATCGATCCATCCGCCCAAATAGCCCGCCAGCGCGCCGAGGATCAGGCCCACCGAGAGGCCGACGGCGACCGATACCAAGCCGACGATCAGCGAGAGCCGCGTTCCGTACACGATGCGCGAGAAATAGTCGCGGCCCTGTTTGTCCAAACCCATCAGGTGATCGGATGAGGGCCCCTCGGGCACTGTGCTCAGCGCCCCCACCTGCTCGCGCGGTTCTGCGGGGGCGATCTGCGGAGCGAATATCGCCGCCAGGACGAATATCGAGATCAGAATGAGTCCGGCGATCGCCCCTGGGTTTCGACGGACCTTGTCGAAGGCGTCGCGCCAGAGCCCGGCGGGTTGCTCAAATGCGAGTTCGACGGCTTCGGCTTCGGCAAGGCTCATCGGTAACGAATCCTTGGATTCAAGAATGCATACGACACGTCGACGACGAGGTTCACGAGGACGACCAGCAGTGCGAAGAACAGGACGCCACCCTGGATCACTGCAAAATCACGCGCCGTGATCGCGTCGAGCATCCACCGGCCCACACCGGGCCAGGCAAAGACCGTTTCCGTCAGCACGGCTCCAGTCAGCAGGAGCCCGGTTTGCAAACCGATGACCGTGACCACCGGGAGCATCGCGTTCGACATCACGTGCCGACGATCCACTACGCGAGAGGCGAGGCCTTTCGCTCTCGCCGTGCGGACATAGTCCTCGTTGATGACATCCAGAACGGCGGCTCGGGTGATACGCGCCACGATCGCCAGTGGGATCGTCCCCAAGGCAATCGCCGGCAGGATCAGGTGTTTGATGACGTCGACTAGCTTCGCCCATTCCCCCCTGAGGATTGCGTCCAGAACGTACAGATTCGTGATCGGCTCCAGGGGCTGCGTCACATCGATCCGCCCGATGCTGGGCAACCAACCGAGCCGTACAGAGAAGATGTATTTCAGAATTAGTGCCAAGAAGAAGACCGGAAAGCTGATTCCGATCAGGGAAACCACCAAGCTGGCATTGTCGAGCAAGCCCCCGTGCCGTTTCGCGGCAATGAACCCCAGCGGTATACCGAAGACGATGGCGAAAAGCATGGCCGCGAGACCGAGCTCGACGGTCGCGGGGAAACGCTGCGCCAGCTCTTCTCGCACCGGACGTCGCGACGTGACGCTGGCTCCGAGGTCGCCCTGCAGAAGGTTTCCCATATAGCGGGCGTATTGCACGTGTAGAGGTTGATCCAGTCCGAGATCGCGCTCGACGGCTTCGATCGACGCCCGGTTGGCGCGCTCACCCAGGAGAGCAATCGCGGGTCCCCCGGGCAACGCACGAACGAAAACGAAGATGATGATCGAAAGACCGAGCAGAAGAGGAATCAGAAGCAGTAGGCGCCGAATTACGTACTTCAGCATCCGCCGAACCTATTACGGGTGCGCAAAGAAAAAGGGGGCGAGCTCAACGCTCGCCCCCTCTCACATCCTGGTCTCGCTTTTACTCCACGGCGACGCTCGAGAACTGCTCCAGCGTGACCGGGCTAGGCACGTATCCCGCGACGTTCGCCTGGAAGGCCAGAGCCGGGCTCGTATGCGCATAAGGAATCCCCGGTAGGAAATCCATTATCAGGCGGTTGCACTCCTCGTACAGAGAGGTGCGCGTCTCGAGATCCGTCTCCTCCTCGGCATCGTCGAGACACTTGTGGATCTCGGGATTGTCGAACCCGAACTGCGGTGTGGGGTCTTGGAAGAACGTTCCCACGAAGTTATCGGGATCGCCGAAGTCGCCCGTCCACCCGATCAGATACAGCCCGTATCTGCCCGTCTGGTACTTGTCCAGATAGTCGGGATCCCAGGGATCGGACTTTGTCTCTATCTCGAAGCAGCAGTCTTCGAGGTCGCTGACCATGGCCTCGAAGTTGTCCTGGGGACTGGGCATATACGGACGGGAGACCTCGGTCGGGAACGCGAAGTCGACCTGCACCGGAAGGTCGTAACCCGCGTCCTCGAGGATCTGCTTGGCTTTGTCGGGGTCGTACTCGTACGTAGTGACGTCGTCCGCCCAGCCGAACAACTCGGGAGGCATGAACTGCGTGGCCACTTCGCCCTGGCCCGCGTAAAACGCATCCACGATCTCCTCGCGATTGATGGCATGAGCGATCGCCTGGCGGACGGCCAGATCGTCGAGAGGCTCGACGGCCTGGTTGATACCGATGTAGGCCACGTTGAAGGCCGGCCGCTCTAGAAGCTGAAGGTTCTCGTCTCCGCTGATGGTCTCGAAATCCTCGGGAGCCACCAGGTCGTAACCCTGAACTTCTCCCGTTTGCAGGGCCTGTAGCAGCGCGGCGGGATCGGCGATAGGTCGGAAGATCAGTCGCTGGATGTTTCCCTCGAACTCGCCCCAGTAATCCTCGTTCCGCTCCATCACGAGACGCTCTCCGGGAACCCACTCCGAGAACTTGAAGGGACCGGTCCCCGTTGGATGCTCGGTCGAGTAGGTGCCCGTCGGCCTAAAGATTCCTTCGGCGTTGACCTTTCCAGAATCGGCGTCGTATTTCTGCAGTGCCTCCGGGCTCGCCATCGTGAAGTTCGTCAGTGCGAGTGCCGGAAGGAAGGCGGCCGATGGCTTCGTCAGAGTGAGAGTTACCGTGAACTCATCGTCGGCCGAGCAACCGCCGTACAGCGAATCGGCCGGAATCGACTCTTTGAACTCGGGTTCGATGTCGGCGAACCCACCAAACACCGTCTGCCAGTAGTACGTCGAGCTCGGGTTCTGGAAGGACCCGGAGGCGTTGTACCAACGTTCGAAGTTGAAGCAAACCGCTTCCGCGTTGAACTCCGTTCCATCGTGGAACGTCACGCCCTCCTGCAACTCGAAGGTCCACTCGAGCCCGTCGTCGGAAGCCTCCCAGGACTGTGCGAGTCCGGGCACGACTTCGGTCCCACCCTCCTCCAGCGTCACCAGTCCCTCGAACATCTGGTCGATAGCGCGCAGGGATTCACCGTCCGATACCAAAAAACCATCGAGCACGACGGGGTCGGCGGACGTGCCGAAAGTGAACGTGACGCCTTCTTCCTGCTGAGCGCCACCGTCTCCGTCATCCGTATCGCCGCCACCGCAGGCCGCGGCAAGCATGACCAGAGAGAGGACGAGCGTGAATACACGACCGGAGCGTTTCCGAAGCACTTGGGACCTCCCCAGCGAGATACCGACGAAACGCGCGCAGTATATGTCGCAACGCCGGCGTCCTACTATCAGGGTAGTGGGAGGGAGAATGGTCGCCTCATGACGAAGCCAACCCGTCCTTCAGGCCCAGGATCGGACTTCCAGAACGCCTTCGAACGGATCGCGACAAACGTCGAGAGAGTGATCCAGGGCAAGGCCGATGTCGTGCGCCTGGCCCTGGTCGCCCTTCTGGCCGAGGGCCACGTGCTCCTGGAGGACGTACCGGGCGTCGGTAAGACGATGCTGGCAAAGTCCCTGGCTCGCTCCCTCGGATGCACCTGGCAGCGGATTCAGTTCACCCCGGACCTGCTGCCCACCGACGTGACCGGTGTCAATGTCTTCGATCGCAAATCCGAAAAATTCGTGTTCAAGCCCGGCGCAGTGTTCGCCAACATCTGTCTTGGAGACGAGATCAACCGCGCCTCGCCGAAGACGCAATCCGCGCTGCTGGAATCGATGGAGGAGCGCCAGGTAACGGTCGACGGCATCACGCACAAGCTGGCCGAGCCCTTCATGGTGATCGCCACTCAGAATCCGATTGAGCACGAAGGCACCTATCCCCTCCCGGAGTCACAGCTGGACCGGTTCATGATGAGGCTCTCGATGGGATACCCGAGCCGCGTAGCGGAGCTCGAGATCCTCGACAAGCACGCCGGAGAGCCCATGCTGGACGATCTCGACGCGGTCTCCGAGCCCGAGGAGGTAAGTCTCCTGATCAAGGGCGCTAGAGAGATCCACGTGGCTCCAAGTCTCAGGCGTTACATCGTCGAGCTGACCGAGGCCACACGCGCGCAGCCCGAGGTGTATCTGGGAGCCAGCCCCCGCGCCTCCCTGTACTTGTTGAAGTCCGCGCGGGCAGTCGCCGCCAGCCGAGCGCGCGACTACGTCGTGCCGGACGACATCCAGGGCCTCGTGGTGCCGGTCCTGGCCCATCGCATCCTGCTCGCTCCCGAGGCGCAGATGCGTGGAGCCACGCCCGAGCAGGTACTCGAGGGCCTGGTGGGGCGCGTCCCGATCCCGGCCCGCGAGAAAGCCTGACCTAGCCGGATGCCGACGATCCGCGGCTGGTTCGTTGCCGCCATCGGCGGCGCGCTATGGACCACGGGCCGTGCCTTCGGAGCAGACCCGCTGGAGCAGGCCGCGGCCGCGCTGCTCGCTCTCGTTTTGATTGCGGTCCTAGTCGTGCGGCGCCGAGGACATCAGCTGGCGACGACGCGCACCATCGCTCCGGAAAGAGCCACAACCGGACAACCCGTGTCCGTGACGATTGAACTAACGAACCGCGCCGATACGCCCGCCCCGCTTCTGCTGGTGGAGGACCGGATCCCGCTCGAGCTTTCCGGACGGGCGCGCTTCTCGGTGGCGGGGCTAGAGGCCGGAGGAACAAGGGTCGCCCGCATCGATCTGACCCCACGTCGGCGCGGACGTTACGAAATCGGTCCCTTGACGGTCTCGATAGTGGATCCATTCGGTATCGCGGCGGTTCGGACCCGACCGCAGGGACCATCTTCCTTCGTCGTCTATCCGCGAGTTGAGAAACTGCGCTTGCCGCGGGAGCTCGGCCATCAGCGCACTACGGCCGTGGCCGAGAGGCGGCGGCCAACGGGAAGCCGGGGCGAGGACTTCTACACACTCCGCGAGTACGACGAGGGCGACGACCTGAGGAAGATCCACTGGCCTTCGACCGCCAAACTTCAGCGATTCATGATTCGCCAGGAAGAGACTCCCTGGCACCAGCGCGCCACGGTACTGCTAGACGATCGCAGCGAGGTGCACGGCGGCTTCGGCGAACACTCCTCGTTCGAGCGAGCCGTAGAAGCGGCTGCCGCGGTCGTATCGCTCTACGAGAGGGCCGGCTACAACTTCGTCTTCGCGACTGCTCTGCGCGGAACTACCGCCGTGGGACGGGGACCCTCGCAGCTGCAGAAAGCCTTGGATGTGCTGGCCGAGATCAGACCGGGCCGCGGGAGCGAAGCCCTGAGGACAAGGTTGGCCGAGTTCGAATCGGGCCGCGCCGGTGAGGGGATCCTCGTGGTCATCGGCGGAAGCGTCGACTCCGCCATCGCGACCGCGCTGACCCGCTGCCGGCGCGTGTTTCGCGACGTCGTCCTCGTCTCTTTCCCGGGGCACCGATTTGGATCGCTCGACACCCGCGCACGTTGGGATGCGGAACGGACGACGTTGGATTCGGTTCGCCTCGTCGCCCGAGGCGGCGGACGAGCGATCGTTCTGGGGCCGGGCGAACCGTTGAGCCAAGCCTGGTCCGGCGGGGACCGCGCCGCAGGCCGAGGAGGAGAGAGTTGGGCACGGAAACCCGAACCCGTATAGCGCTTTTCGCCCTGCTGACGATCGGCATCGTCTCATTTGCGCAGGTCGTTGGGCGGGGCGAATACGTGGGGCCTGCTCTTCTCGGCCTACTGCTGGCCCTCGGTCTGACGGTGGGACTCCGCCGCGTGGGCATCGGCACCGTGCCGGTCTTCGGAGCTTCGATCCTGGCGCTGGTTGCGTATCTCGCCATCATCTTTCAAGCCAGGCACACGTTCTATGGGCTTCCGGGACCCGAGGCGGTTCGCCGCTTGCTCAAGAATCTGACGACGGCATGGCAGACGGGACAAACCGATTTCGCCCCCGTGCCACCGCGCGTCGGTTACGTGATCGGCATCGTGGCCTTCACCTGGCTGGCGGCGACCTTCGGCGAGCTGGCGACGTTTCGCTGGCGCCGCCCTCTCGCAGCAACGATTCCGAGCATTGCAGGGCTTGCCTTCGTTCTGGTCGTGGGCACGCGCGCAGCCGCGCCACTCCTCGTCGTCGTCTTCCTCGCGCTTCTCCTCACCTACTGGGCGATCGCGGCAAGCCATCGTCTCGGCCTCTGGGGGCGCTGGGTCGGACCGTGGGCCGACCGGGACGACGTCCCCCAGGGGACGGTCGCCGGGTTGATAGCGCGGCGCATGGGGGTATCCGCGATCGCATTGGGGCTCCTCTTGCCGATCGCGCTGCCCTCGGTCGGCGAAGGGTTGCTGTCGTGGCGGACCGGCCTGTCCGGTTCGGGCGACGGTTCCGGGGATGGCTCGGGAGTAGAGATCGATCCCTTCGTCTCGATCGCGCCCCGCCTGCTTCAACAGAGCGGCGCCACACTCTTCCGAGTACGGGCAGATAGGCCTTCTTACTGGAGACTCGTCACCCTTTCGAAGTTCGACGGCGAAAGCTGGGAGGCGGTGCCACGGGCGCTGACCAGGATCGGCGAGGCGGATCAGCCCATCGCCACCAATGCGACGGCCGGTCAGACAAGCACGAGGCCTCTAGGACAAGACTTCGATCTTGGAAACCTCGGCGGGCGGTCGCTGCCCGCTGCGGCCCAGGCGCGCTATTTCAGTTTGCGCGGCCGCGGGGCCATCCAAGGCGCTTTGCTCGCCGATGTGGATACCGGCGATCTGAGTGTCGAGGATGGCTCCGTCCAGGGCGTCCAGTATTCCGTTACCTCCGAGGTTCCCCGCGTTACCTATCGGCAGCTTCGCGATGCTGCCGTTGCCCCCCCACCGACTCCGGATTATCTGGACGTACCCGGAGGCCTGTCCACCGACGTCGATCAGTTGCTGGACGGTTGGATCGCCGAAGCCCGCGCGCAGACTCCATTTGAGGTCGCGCTCGCGATTCAAGATCAACTGTTGTCCTTCGAATACAACGAAGCAGTAGAACCCGGTGCCTCGACGGATTACCTAACCCAGTTTCTCCTGGAGACTAGAGCTGGTTTCTGCCAGCAGTTCGCCACGGCCTTCGCGCTGCTCGCTCGCAGCCTAGGGATGCCGACGCGCGTCGCGGTCGGCTTCTTGCCCGGAGAGGCGGACCCCGGCCAGCAGGGTCTCTACACCGTGCGCGGCACCGATGCGCACGCGTGGCCGGAGGTGTACTTCGAAGATTTCGGCTGGATCTCGTTCGAGCCAACGCCGCGCGCTGAAACCGCGCGACCTCGATACACCATCGCACCCGCGCTTTTGCGGACGGCGTTGATTCGACACGGACTCACCCCACCGCGCGCATCTCTTCTGCGGGAGAGTGTGATCACCGGAGGTGGTCGCGATGGCCTGTCCGGAGTGACCCGCGACCTCTTCGCCCAACAGGAGCGCAGGCAACTGCCTCCCGCCGATCCGCTGTGGGCGAAGCGGTTCCGCAAATTGACGCTCGCCTTATTGATCCTCTCCGGCATCCTGCTGATATCGATCCCGTTGGTGAAGCTCTTGCTCGTCGCGGCCCGCTATCGCCGGGCGCGGACGCCGAATGATCTCGCCACCGCTGCCTTCGTCGAATTCGAAGAGGACGCCGCCGACTTCGCTCAGGGACGAGGAGCTGCGGAATCGGCGCTCGCCTTCTCGGGTCGACTCATCTCCGCGCGCAGGGTGGCCAAGGAGCCTGCGCTGCGGCTGGCGACCGTCTATGAAGCCTCGCAGTATTCCGCCGCGGGGGCCGAGCCGGGGGCGGCCCAAGAGGCGCGCGGACTGGCACGAGAGATACGGGAGGGCCTGTGGCGATCGGCTTCCTGGGGAACCCGCGTCGCCGGGGTCTTTTCGGTTAGGCGGCTCGGATTACTGCGCCACCGCCTGTAGCCGAGCGACGGTCTCGGGCTTCAGGTCCTTCTCGACCGAGGCCCCGACGCGCCGGAGGGCAGCAATGAACTCCTCCCGGTCGTAGAGGTATTCCGCCACCTTCTTGTCCACGCTTCTCGCGATGTCGTCGATCGCGAGGAAGAAGGCCATCTGACCCTCTCTGAGGGCGTCGAGGATCTCGCCCTCCGTCCGGCAGACCTTGAAGATGGACACGCCGTCCGTTACGAGCTTCACCTCAGATAGATGTTGCTCGAGCCCGGCTCGCTTTCGCAGGTAGTCGTAAGCGCGGCGAACACGCTGCAAGCTCATGCCGCCCTCGAGCAGCGAGCGAATCACTTTCAAAGCGATGAGATCACGAAAGGAATACAGACGACGGACACCCGGCCGTCCTCCGGTCGCTTGTACCGTCGGTCGTACCAAGCCCACTCGATCCCAGTAACGAAGCTGGTGTGGCGTGCAACCCGTGAATCGCGATGCCTGATCTGCCGTGAAACCTTCCATGGAGCGCGCGAACCTCCCGGCCGAAGTTCCAAATGGGGGCGAAACTTTGTTGCATCGAAAAACTGCAGTACGGACTCGGAAAACTTCTTTCGCCCTTCCCGTTCGGGCGAGAGGCGAATCTAACGCGCGCGCGAGCGCGCGGCAAGCGGTGGAGACGCCGGAAGCAGAAAAATCTTTTTTTCTTTTTTGTCTTCTTTTTCGCGCGTTCTATCGGCGGCGGTAACGATCCCGAAGACGACGGTCCCAATCCTCGAAGGTACGCGTGAAGCGCGTTCCGACCTTCAGCTGCTTGGCCTGTGCCGACGCCAGTGCGTACATGGCTCCGGCGACCAAGACGATCCCGCCGACCATTGCTGCAAAAGCCAACACTCCAAACAACAGCAATCGACTAACGAAAAAGGAAACGAGCAGGACTAACCCGACGGCGAAGAGGCCGGCACCCAACTTGAGATGCTTGAATTCCTTGGCCTGCGGCGAACTTTTCCTGACGCCGCGTGCGAACGCAGGATCCTCCGCATAGAGATTCTTTTCGATCTCTTCCAGAATCTGCTGTTCACGTTCGGACAAGGGCATGGGTCGATTATCCCTCCGGCGATGAGGACGGCAGCAGCGTCGCGGGCTGCACCGCGGAGGTGCCGAATCGACGCCGGATGTCGTCTACAGCCTGGGCTGCTTCCGGCCATCCAGGCCCAGTGGGACCGTCCAAGAGATCGAGCTGTCGTTGGGGGGGCCCGGGGGCGAGCCCGGACGCGGTCACCCCCAGGAGACGAATACGTGGTGCGACCTGCCCACTTGCCGCCAGGCGGAGGTACAGCGAGCGCGCCGTGACAAATAGCTCGGCGGCCGTATCGACCTCTTCGGGCAGGGTCTTGGATCGAGTCACCGTCTTGAAGTTCGAATAGCGGACCTTCAGAGTGACCGTCCGACAGCAAAGGCTGCCGGCCCGAAGCCTCCCCCCGGTTCGGTCGGCGAGGCGTAGCAGCTCGCGGAGAATCTCCTCCTCAGACGTGAGATCCCTCTCAAACGTCTCCTCGGATCCGATCGAGCGTGCAGGCTCGTGCGCGACTACGGGTCGCTCATCGAGGCCCCGGGCCAGCTCGTAGAGGTGTGCCCCCAGAGCGTCGCCCACAGCGCGTTGAAGGCTGCGCCGAGTCAACGCCGCCAGATCGGCCACGGTTTTCAGCCCGAGCCGCCGCAGCACTTCGGCCGTCTGCTCCCCCACCCCCCAGAGCGCCGTCACCGGGAGTGGGAGGAGGAAGGACTCGATCTCACCGGGACGTATGAGGAGCAAACCGTCGGGTTTTGCCCTGGTCGACGCCAGCTTGGCGAGAAATTTGTTGGGCGCGATACCGACGGTACACGGGAGGCCCAGGTCCGCCACCTGCACTTTGATTCGCCGCCCGATCGTCTCCGGATCCCCAAACAGGCGCGCGGCACCCGAGACGTCCAGAAAGGCCTCGTCAAGGGATAGCGGTTCGACGAGCGGAGTAACCGAGTTGAAGATCGCCCGAATGCGCTCGGAATAATCGGTGTACGCCGCGAAATCGTTCGGCAGAAAGACGGCTTGAGGGCAGAGCCGCCGAGCCGTCACGATCGGCATGGCGGACCTGACTTCGAAATCTCGAGCTTCGTAGGAGGCCGAGGTCACGACACCGCGCAGCCCCGTACCCCCGACGATCACGGGACGGCCCTTCAGCGTGGGGTCCTTGATCGCCTCGACCGACGCGTAGAAGGCATCCATGTCGACATGCAGGATGGGGGTGTTCATCCTGCGGAACCCCCGTTTTCATTTGCTGCTATTCGGCCTGGCATGCCGCCCGCCCCGCCCTGAAAACCGTTCATCCTGCCGATCCCCCGCTCGCATGCCACAACTTTCTAGGCGGCTTGCCGGAGGAGAGGATTTGGCGGCGGCGCTGGCGCTCTAGGGCGGCGACCAGCAATCCTCCGGCCCAGCGGTCCTCGGCAAGCTCGGCGAGATCGAACACCTCCTCGGCCACCACGGTGATCCCGACGTTGCCCGCATTCGTGGGATGGAAGCGTGAAGCGCCCCCGCGCTTTCGCACCACGCCCCGGACGACCTGGAGCCAGGAGTGGAAGACCGTCCGGGCGCAACGGGGCTGGACGCGCTCGAAGATCGTCACGTCGATGGGGCCGGAAGGATCGTCCAACGTAAGGAAGATGATCCTCTGTCCCGACCGGATCGCGGGGGTTTGGCTCGAAACTTTGACCCCGGCCACCCAGACCTCGGAGTCGTTGCGGCACCCCCCGAGATCGGCCGCCGAGATACATCCAAGCTCCGACACGATCGGCTCGTACAGCTCCATGAGGTGTCGATGAGCATCGATGCCCGTCACCTCGAGCTCGGCCTCGGTCTCCTCGAGGGGGGTGTAGGCCGGCAGCGAGGGAAGCTGTGGCGTGACCGCCTGATCCAGCGCGAACTGGAGCTGTTCGCCGGGCCGGGAGGGCCGCGTCGTCGATTCGCCGAGCGCTCGTGCCGTCCACAACAGCTCGCGGCGGGCGCGGCCGTCCACCGCGTCGAGCGCACCTATATGGACGAGGTTCTCCAATACCGGCCGCGACAGCGTCGTTCGACGCCAGAGGTCCTCGAGGGAGACAAAGGGGGCTTCGGCCCGCGCCGCCAGGATCGATGTGATCTCAGCGTCCGAGATCCCCCGCACCTCCGACAATGCCAGCCGGATTCCGTACTGGGCTCCTGAGGCCCGCAAATTTGGATCGACGAGTTCCGAACGGTAGGCCGCGTCGGAGGCATTGACGTCCACCGGCAGGATCGGGATCCCGAGTTGGCGGGCATCGGCCACGATCAGTCGGCGGGGATACATGCCGGGGTCGTGGGTGAGGACCCCGGCGAGAAACTCCGCCGGATAGTGGGCCTTCAGCCACGCCGACAGGTAGGTCGGCAGGGCAAAGGCTGCCGCGTGCGATTTGCAGAAGCCAAACGAAGCAAAGGCGAAGACCGCCTTCCAGAGGGACTCCGCTTGGGGGGGCTCAAACCCGTTGGCGACGGCGGAGGAGATGAACCACCCGGCCACGTCCTGCTCCGGGGGAACGATCTCGATGGGCCCGGCTACCCCGTGGAACCGAACGCGCGGATTGCGGCGCCACTCCTCGCCCAAAAGCGGGCGCTCATTTTTGCTGGCTCGGTTCTCGTGGCCACCCACCCACCCGAAAATCGTCTGACTTGGGTAGTTCGGTAACTCTCCGTCTACCTTGCTGCGTGCTGCATCGTTGGGGTCGCCGGGCGCGGAGGGTCGCTCGGCATCCAAGTGCCGACGCACGAAGTCGGCGTCATCTAGGGAACAGCCCGTGACCGCGGCGATCACGCGGATGACCTGCTCGTGGAACACGACAACCCCGTGCGTCTCCGCCAGGATCGGCTTCAGGGCCGGATGGGCGTAATAGACGTCGGCGAAGCCATGGCGGCGGTCGAGATAGGGACTGACCATGTCCGATTTCACCGGGCCCGGCCGAAAAAGAGAGATGTCGACGATGAGATCCTCAAAGCGACTGGGGGCAAAGCGGGCCAGCAGCTCCCTTTGACCCGGTGACTCGATCTGAAAACAGCCGAGCGTCTGCGAGGCCCGAATCAAATCGAAGGTGGCCTCGTCGTCGTGCGGGAGGAAATCGAGATCCAATTCCAAGCCGCGCCGTTTGATCTCGGTCTCGGCATGGGTGATCGCCGACAACATACGGACCCCGAGGATGTCGAGCTTCACCAGGCCGAGTTCTTCGACGTCGTCCTTGTCGGCCTGAAGCATGGTGAAGCCCCCGAACGACTCCTGCATGGGGACGCGGTCCGCCAGGTCCGGCGACGACAGGACGACGCCCGAAGGGTGCAGCGCGAGATGCCGGGGCAGACGATCGATCGCGAGGCACAGCTCGAAGAGTTGTTCGAGCTGGCCCGCGCGGAGATTGCTTCCTTGCAGCTCGGGGAGGCGCTCGACGGCGTCGGGGATGGCACCGGCCGAGATACGCGGGAAGGCCTTGGCCACGACATCGATCTCGTCGGGAGGCAATCCGAGTGCCTTTCCGACATCGCGGATCGCCATCCGGGCCCTGAACGTATCGACCATGCAACACATCGCCGTCTGTTCCGAGCCGTAGGTCGAGAGGATATGGTCCAACACCTCCTCTCTGCGGTCGGACTCGACGTCGATATCGATGTCGGGCAACTCCTCGCGGCGAGTATTCATGAATCTCTCGAACAACAAGTCGTAGCGAACGGGATCGACGTCGGATATCCCCAACGCGTAACAGACCAGCGATGCCGCGGCGCTGCCGCGGCAGGCGCAACGGATTCCCAACACGGCCCTGGTGTGTTCCACAATGTCGGCAACAAGGAGGAAGTAAGCGGCAAAGCCGAGCTTGAAGATCATCTGAAGCTCGTGTTGCAACCGGTCGTCGATTTGTCGCGTGATCACCGGATAGCGCCGCCGCAGCCCGTCGAAGCACCGCCGCGCCAACAGGCCGGTCGCGGATTCGCCGGAGGGAATCGGGAACTCCGGGAAATGGAATCTGCCGAGATCGAGATCGAAGTCGCACGCGTCGGCGATCCGCAGGGTCTCCCGGAGGACGTCCGGGGCGTCGTCGAACAAGGCCTGCATCTCGGCGGTGTCTTTGAAGTAGTACTCCGATGTCTGCCGCAGACGATGGGCGGTCGACAGCGGAACTATCTCCTTGATTGCGTGCAGGGCCTCATGGGCTGCCGCATCGGTAGGCAACGCGTAGTGCACGTCGTTGGTCGCCACCGCGGGAATTCCCGTCTCGTGCGCGATGCGCAGCAGACGATCCCGCAAACTGCGATCTCCGTAGCCGCGGTGGTCGAAGACCTCGATCCGATAGGCATCGCCGAACTTGGCCCGCGCGCGACGCGCGACCAGGATCGCTCTTTGCATGTCTCCCGACGCCGCCAGGCGGGCAAGCTCGCTGCGGGCGCATCCCGACAGCACAAATAAACCGTCGACCCGGTCCGCAAGCGACGCCGCTGATGTGCAGGGAGCGCCTCGCTCGTTGCGGAGATGCGCGTCGGAGATCAGGCGGCAGAGATTCCCGTAACCGATTCGATCCTTAGCGACAACGGTTACATGGGAATGTGTCTCGGTTTTGGGTAGCCGCCCGCCCGCCCCGAAAACCGTCGATTCTTCCTCTTTCAACGTCAGCTCTGTGCCGAAGATGGGCTTGATACCGGCAGCACGGCACTCCTTGGAGAACCGGACCGCGCCCAGCAAGGAATCGTGATCGGTGAGAGCAACGGCCTCCATCTCATACGCCTTCGCTATATGAGGCAGCGCCTCGGAGGGAATCGTTCCGTCCAGCAACGACCACATCGAGTGGCAGTGCAGGTGGACGAAACTCATTTAGGGTCCGCCCCGTGAACGCAAGGTCTCGTTGGGAGGCGCTGGCCAGTGGCGCGCTCAACATGCCGGCGAATCGCACGCTCGGCTTCGAGATAGTCCCCACCGAAGACCCGACTCACGACATCGCCTACTCGTGGACGGTTCCGGCGGAGTACTGCAACACCGCGGGGAACCTGCAGGGCGGCGTGATGGCGGCTTTCGCCGACGCGCTCTTGGGTGGAGCTGCCGCGGCTCACCTGCCGGAAGAGGAATTTCCGGCCCTCGCGGAGATGAAGCTGTCGATCTTCCGGCCCGCGCCCGCGGGGACCAATCTGCGAGGCACCGGCCGCATGCTCAAGGTTGGACGCAGGGTGCTCTTCGCGGAGGCCGAGATCAGCGACGATGAGGGCCGCCTCATCGCAAAAGCCAGTGGCACCGAGATTCCCGGGCGGGGCTAACCGCCGGCTTAGTCCCAAACCCGCGCCAGTCGCCATTGCCCGGTGAGCCGATCGCGATAGATATCGAAAACCGCGCCGATCGACACCATGAAGCCATCGGGATCCAGCTCGCCGCTGGCCAGAGCCTCGGCAGGGCGCGCCAGCACGCGGTAGTACTCGCGTTCGCTCATTCGCTCGCGGTCCCACCACTCGCCGGCGGCGCGCCATTCCGCTAGCTGCTGATCGATCGCGTAACGGCGGCTGCGCCAGAGGAAGGTGATCGGAGTTGAGCCCTCTCGAGCCGCGTCGCAGGCGACCTCGATGCGCTCGTCGTACCGCTTGGCCAACTCCCTCGCCCTATTTCCGTCGCCTCTCCAAGTCGGAGATAAAGGGGGCCGACCGACCCACCCGCTGTGAAGGTGGACCCATCGGCCCCTTTCCTTCGTTCG
>JBHELF010000133.1:0-9908 GCA_046263155.1 Actinomycetota bacterium | reverse complement strand
CTGCGAACGATGACCCCCGTACGCGTGACCTCGGAGACCTCAACAGTGCCGCGCACGTTGGCTACCTCAACCCGACGACCGGCCTTGGTCGCGATGATCTCGAAGGTCCGCGTGCCGTCGCCGACGTCGACGACGATCTCGACTCGATCGCCCTTCATGTCTTAATCGTACGCCTGCCAACTTGCTGCTCTGGTGATGAATAGTTCATCGTGCGAGCAACCACTAGCCCAGACCGAGGCGCGGTGGCACGAAGGTGGCATCCACGGCGCAGCGAACTCCGCCTCATAGGTGCGTCTAAGTACGCCCGATGGGCTTTCTCACTAACCTTTGAGTCACCGTCTGTTCAAGAACGGAGGAAAGATGGCCAGCAAGGACCTTTACGAGGCGATGAACAACCATCTGAATAAGGAGCTCTACTCCGCCTATCTCTATCTGGCGATGGCCGCACATTTCGAGTCGGTCAACCTGCCGGGCTTTGCGGCGTGGATGAACTCGCAAGCCAAAGAGGAATACGGCCACGCGATGCAGTTCTGGACCTACATCTACGACCGGGGCGGATCCGTGACGCTTCTTGCGATCGATCAGCCCCCGTCGAAGTACGGCTCTCCGCTCGAGGCATTTGAGCAGGCCCTCGCGCACGAGAAAGATGTGACCGAGGACATCCACAAGCTGTACGCGCGGGCGTCGGACGAAAAGGACTACGCGAGCGAGGTCTTCCTGCAGTCGTTCATCAGCGAGCAGGTGGAAGAGGAGAAGACGGCGAGTCAGATCGTCGAGACGTTGAAGCTTGTCGGCGACAGCACCGCGAGCCTCTTGATGTACGACCGCGAGTTGGCGCAGCGAGGGGTTCAACCCCGAGGCTGAGGTAATTCGACGCTGGGTCTGAAGTATCGTCGGCGCGGCGTCCCGTCCCTTTAACGCGCGGAGGTAGTCGTGGCTCAGGCTGCGGACTCGTACGATCTTGTGATCCTCGGCGGAGGCAACGGCGGTTACTCGGCGGCGTTCCGCGCGGTCGCACTCGGCATGAGCGTCGCGATGGTCGAGCGGGACAAGGTCGGCGGGACCTGCCTGCACCGGGGTTGCATCCCAACGAAGGCGCTGTTGCACTCGGCCGATCTTGTCGACGAGATCCGCCATGCCGGCGACTTTGGAATTCTGATCGGTGACCCCCAGGTCGACTGGGGCAAAGTCCTGAACTTCAAGGACTCGGTGATCGCACAGATGTATCGGGGTCTCTCCGGGCTCGTGAAGAAGAAGAGGATCGAGCTCGTCGAGGGGGAGGGGCGGGTGGTCGACGCCAAGACCCTCGAGGTGAAGACGAAGGACGGGGCCCGGACTCTGCGCGCGAACAAGGCCCTCGTCGTTGCGACGGGGTCCTACCCGCGCGATCTCCCCTTCATCAAAGCCGACGGCGACAAGGTGCACAACTCCGACCATGGACTGGTCGCGACCGATATCCCGTCGTCGGTCGTGATCGTGGGCGGCAACTACATCGGACTTGAGTTCGCCAGCATCTACCGATCGTTCGGAGCCGAGGTGGACGTCGTCGAGATGCTGCCAAAGATCGCCCCGATGGAAGACGACGACATCTCCGAGGGCCTGGCCAAGCTGCTCGCTCGTCGCGGGATGAGGTTCCATCTCGGGGTCACCGTGTCTGGAGCGAAGACCACCGACTCCGGCGTCGAGGTCGAGATCGACCGCAACGGGGAGAAGCAGACTCTGTCCGCCGATCGCATGTTTGTCGCCATTGGGCGCGCGCCCCGCACGGACAACATCGGCCTCGAAGAGCTGGGAGTCCAGACGGACAAAGGGTTCATCGTCACCGATCAGTCGTTCCGTACCAGCGTCGAGGGCGTCTACGCGATCGGGGACGCCATCCACGTCCCGGATGCCAACTGGCCCCATCCGCAGCTCGCGCACGTTGCCTTCATCGAGGGGATCAAGTTGGCGGAGCTTGTCGCCGGTCAGGACCCGGCCCCCGTCGACTACCGCAACATCCCGCACGTCATCTATTGCCAGCCCGAGGTAGCCGCGGTCGGCCTGACCGAGCAGAAGGCGCGGGATCTAGGCATGGAGGTCGTCATCAAGAGATATCCGTTCTCCGCGAATGCGCGCGCGCTCATGCTCGGCGGTGGCCAGGGTTTTGCGAAAACGATCGCGGAGAAGAGCGGCGCGGTGGTCGGTGTGCACATCGTGGGTCCGCGCGCCTCCGACCTGATCGCCGAAGCGATGCTCGCCATCTCATGGGAGGCATTCCCCGAAGAGCTTGCGGAGTTGATCCATCCGCACCCAACTCTTACCGAGGTGGTCGGCGAGACCTTCCTCGAACTCGCCGGCAAACCCCTTCACGGCGCCTAACGCCTACCGCACCCTTCGACTGTGCGCTGAGTACCGCATAGCGGCATTCAGGGCACACTCGGCGAGATGGGGAGATTGTTGCGGTCGAAGCGAGTTCTCTATGTGGCACCTGTGGTCGTCGGCTTGGGCTTACTTCCGCCGGTGCAGGCGCGGGCGAAGGCAATAGTGGTCCTAGCCGAGGCGCTGGGACTGAAGCTCCCGCGCCCCTTTGCCCCCGCGATAGCGCGACAGGAGATCCAGCTCGATGGAGTCACCGGGGATCTTTACTCACACCCGGGCCAAGCACCGCCCCTGTTGTTGCTACCGGGAGCCGCCCCGCGGGGAAAGGAGGACCCGCGCGTCATCCGGGTGGCGACGGCTCTCGCGCGTTCCGATCGAACCGTTTTCGTTCCCGTCCTGGAGCTCGCCGAGAAGCGCTTCGTCGAGGAGGACATCGACAGAATCGTTCGGGCCACGGAGGCACTCGTGGCACATCCGAGTTCTACGGGCGGAGCGGTCGTTCTCGGTTTCTCCTATGGGGGCTCATACGCGCTGATCGCTGCGGCGGATCCTCGACTGAAGGACACCCTGGAAAGCGTGGCGGTCTTCGGCGCGTACTACGACCTCGTGGGATATGTGCAGGCGGTCACGACCGGCGAATCGGTGATCGACGGTGAGCGAGTTGGTTGGGACGGCGATCCACGCGCGATCGAGGTAGCTCGCGACGTCGGAGTGCGCCTCAGCCCACCGCAGTCCAGGAAGAAGTTGCGTGCTGCCTTCGACGGGCGAGTGTCGCCGCAAGAACTGTCGCCCGGCGCGCGTGCCACCTACGAATTGTTCACGAATACAGATCCGGACAAGACTTACGCGCTCGCAGAGGAGTTACCAAGTCGCCTCAAAGCCAAGCTGGCAGCATTCTCCCCGGCTTCCGTGAGCGATCGAATAACGGTTCCGGTGATCGCGATCCACTCGACGGACGATCCGGTCGTGCCCCATGGGGAAGCCCTGCGCCTCAAACAGGCGTTACCTCGAACGCGACTGTTGTTGGTGGAGCTCTTTCGACACGTCAATCTGAGCGCCGGCTCTCCCCGTGAGTGGCTCACGGCGCTGGACGATTTCTTCTCCTTGTGGCGCTTCACCTCGTGGGCCCTAAGCAATCAGGAGTAGTGGCTGCGGTTACGCTTGGCTCGCTCGACTAGAGGGTGAGATCCGCTTCTCAAGGGGGAGGACGGCGAGGGATGCCTGAGCTCAAGATGCCGCAGCTGGGCGAATCTGTTGTCGAGGGCACGATCACGAAGTGGCTCAAGAAGGAAGGCGACACCGTCGCCGAAGACGAGCTGATCGTTGAGATCTCTACCGACAAAGTCGATTCGGAGGTCCCCTCGTCGCTCTCCGGAACGCTGACGAAGATCCTCGTGCCCGAAGGCGAGACCGTCGCGGTCGGAACCCCCATTGCAGAGATCGGCGGCGAGGGCGAGGCCGCGGCCGAATCGAAAGAGGCACAGCCCGAGGCCGAGGCCGCGCCGGCCGAGAAGCCCGAAGAGCAGCCAGCGGAGGAGCCGCAGCAGGCCGACGAGCCTAAGAAAGAGGAGCAACCGGCCGCCCAAGAAGCGCAGGGCCCCGCCGCGGCGCAGCCGCCCCCGCCACCGCCACCAGCGCCCTCACAGGAGCAAGCCCGCCGTCCCGAATCCACGCGTCCGTCGCCGCCCGCGCCTCCCGCCGGGCGACCGAGCCAACCCGGCGATGTATCGAAGCGGGGCATCATCTCGCCGCTCGTGCGCCGCATGGCCGACGAGAACGACGTCAATCTCGATGAGGTCGACGGCACCGGCACCGGCGGGCGCATCCGCAAACAGGATGTGCAGCGTTTCATCGAGCAACGCAAATCGGGGGCCGCCATCAAGCCGGCGGCCTCTGCGGAGCCGGCGCCGCAACCCGAAGCACCGCCTCAAAAAGAAGAGGCCGCGCCCACGCGCGCGCCCGGCGAGCGTGAGGAACTCGTGCCCTGGTCCAACATTCGCAGACGTACGGCCGAGCACATGGTGGCGTCGCATCTCGAGACCGCGCGCGCCTGGAACGCGGTCGAGGCCGACTGGACCAACATCGTGAAGCTGCGCACTCAGGCAAAGGATGCATTCAAGCAGGCCGAGGGCTTCAGCCTGACCTACATGCCGTTCCTCGCACGCGTCGTATGCGAGACGCTCCTGGAGATGCCGGAGGTCAACGCCACATATGACGAGGAAAACCAGGGGAACCGTATCAAGCGCTACGTGAACCTCGGTGTCGCGGTGGCATTAGAGGGCGGAGGCCTGATAGTTCCTGTCGTCAAGGCTGCCGATGAGAAAAACTTGGCCGGCCTCGCGCGCGGCATCAACGACGTCGCGACACGAGCTCGCTCCAAGAAGCTGTCGCCCGACGATCTCATGGGCGGCACGTTCACGATCACGAACCCGGGCCCCTTCGGCTCGATCATCTCGGTCCCAATCATCCCCAGGGGTCAGGCGGCGATTCTCGGCTTCGAGGCGATACAGAAGCGGGTCGTCGTGACCGACGATGACGCTATAGCGGTACGCAGCATGGGCTTTCTGTCGCTGTCGTGGGACCACCGGATCATCGATGGAGCGGAGGCCGCAAGGTTTCTCGCCCGCTTGCGTGACCGCATCGAGACGACGGACTTTTCCGGGGAGCTGTCTCAATTTCTATGACCCCCGACATGAAGTACGTCGGCGACGACGTAGAGGCCGTGGTCCCGGTCGTCCGTCCGGACGTCCTCTCGGCGTCCTGGCTCGGATCCATCGACTACGCGGAGGCCTGGGCGCTGCAGAGGGAGCTCTTTCTGGCCCGTCTCGACGGTGACATCGACGACTCAATCATCTTGCTCGAGCATCCTCCGACCTACACACTCGGTCGCCGCGCCCTTCCCGAAGACGTGGTCTATGGAGAACGTCAGCGCGCGGCGCGTGGGATCGCTCTGTACAAGGTGGATCGTGGCGGCCGCGCCACGTATCACGGGCCCGGTCAACTGGTCGGTTACCCCATCCTCGCGTTGGGGGATCGCTATGACGTGACCTCATACCTTCGGAAACTTGAGGCTGCCCTGATAAAGACGGCGGCCGAGCTCGGCGTGGCAGCGGCCAGAGATCCCGAGCACACCGGTGTGTGGGTGGGGCGGAATAAACTGGCCGCGATCGGAGTCAAGATCACGCGTGGCATCACCATGCATGGCTTCGCTCTCAACGTGTCGACCGACCTCTCCATGTTCCGGGGCATCGTTCCCTGCGGACTCGAGGACCGCTGGGTGACATCGATCGAGGCCGAGGGCGGCCGTAAGCCCTCCCTGAAAGAGGTGGCGGCGATCGCGGCGCGTCATGTGGCAGAGGTTTTTGAGAGAGGTTTGGTTTGGACCCATCCCCGTCACATTCGGGGCTTTCAAACCGTGCACACCGGAGCGCGCGGGCAGTAGAGACAAGGAGACCTGATGGCGAAGGGCAAGGACAAGCATTCGGAGCTTGGTCTCAAGGAAGAAGACCTCCTCGAGATGTACCGCTTCATGGTTCTCGCACGCATGTGCGACGACCGGCAGTGGGCACTCAACCGTCAGGGCAAGGCCCCCTTCGTCGTTCCTGTATCGGGTCACGAGGCGGCGCAGATCGGATCGATCTGGGCTTTTGAGCGCGGCAAGGACGTCTTCTGTCCCTACTACCGCGACATGGCGCTGGTGCTGGCGGCCGGCTTTTCGACTGCCGACGTCTTCATGGGCCTGTTCGGCAAGGCGAGCGATCCCTCGTCGGGCGGCCGGCAGATGCCGGCGCACTGGGGAGCCGCGAAGCACAACATCATCACGGGTTCGTCTCCGATCGCGACCCAGGTGCTGCACGCGGCCGGCATCGCGTATTCGAAGAAGTACAAGAAGGAGAACGCCGTCGTCGGGACCTGGTTCGGCGAAGGGGGCACGTCCGAGGGCGATTGGCACGGAGCGATGAACTTCGCAGGCATCCACAAGCTGCCGGTCGTCTTCATCTGCGAAAACAACCAGTACGCGATCTCGGTGCACGAGTCCAAGCAGGTCGCGGGTCGGGTCTACAAGCGTGCCGTGGGCTACGGAATGCCCGGCGCCGAAGGCGACGGCAACGACGTGCTCGAGTCCTACAGGCTGAGCAAGGAGGCCGTCGACCGGGCCCGTGCCGGCGAGGGGCCCTCCCTGCTCGAGTTACGGACCTACCGTTATTACTCGCACACCTCCGATGACGACGACCGCACTTATCGGCCGCGCGAAGAGGTCGAGGAGTGGAAGCGCAAGGATCCAATTCCTCGTTTCGAGGAGTATCTGAAATCGGTTGATCTCGCCGATGACGCGCGTATCGAGGAAATCAAGGAACGGTCGCGCGCGGATGTCGCCGACGGGGTGAAGCAGGCGGATGAGGCCGAGTTCCCCGACGCGGCGACCGCAGCCAGGCACGTCTTCGCCGACCTCGAGGTGGTCTGATGGGCGAAAAGAACATCGTTCAGACCATCCACGACACCCTCTTCGAGGAGATGAAGCGCGACGACCGCGTCGTCGTCTTGGGCGAGGACGTGGGGGCACGCGGCGGGGTCTTCCGGGTGACGATGGGCTTCCTCGACGAGTTCGGCGAGGAGCGAGTGATCGATACCCCCTTGGATGAGTGCCTCATCGCCGGCGTGGCCATCGGAATGGCGCTTGACGGACTTCGGCCCGTGGCCGAGATGCAGTTCGCCGACTTCATCTTCCCCGCCTTCAACCAGATCGTCTCCGAAGCGGCGCGCATCCGCTACCGCTCGAACAACGACTTCGGAGTGCCGCTCGTCCTTCGCGCACCGTGGGGCGGTGGAGTTCACGGCGCGCTGTATCACTCGCAATCGATCGAGGCGCTGTTCGCGCATGTGCCGGGATTGAAGGTCGTGGCGCCCTCCACCTCGTACGACGCCAAGGGAATGCTTATTCACGCGATCGAGGATCCCGACCCCGTTCTCTTCCTGGAGCACAAGAAGACCTACCGGTTGATCAAGGGCGAGGTCCCGGACGACCGCTACGACGTCCCCTTCGGGGTGGCCGAGATCCGGCGCCCGGCAAAGACCTCACCTGCGTCTCTTACGGGTTGATGCACCACTTCTGTCTCGAGGCCGCGGAGCGCTTGGCAAGCGAGGGCATCGAGGCCGAGGTCATCGACCTGCGCAGCATCTACCCGCTCGACATGGACACGGTGCTGGAATCCGTCGGCAAAACGGGCAAAGTCATGATCGTCTACGAGGACAACAAGTTCCTCGGCGTGGGGGCCGAGGTCGCGGCTCAGATCGCCGAGCACGCACTGTTTGATCTGGACGGACCGATCGTCAGAATCGGAGGGCCCCACATTCCCGCGATGCCGTTCGCCTCGACGCTCGAGCACTGGTTCCTTCCCGATGCAGATCGCATCGAGCAAGAGATGAGGAAGCTCGCGGAGTTCTGATCTAGATGGCGCAGGTACTGATCCCGAAGATTCGCACTCGCGCCGCCGTCGAGCGCGACCTCCGACGCGGGCTGCGCATGCAAGACGTGAATACGGATGCTGGGGCGGGCGGGTGGCCTGCCAAATCGAGCAGCGATTATGGACCTCGTCCTGAGTGGCTCAAGGTCAAGGTCCGGCACGGGGAGAACTTCTCGGAGCTGCGCGAGATCATGCGGTCGCGCGGGCTGCATACGGTCTGCGAACAGGCCAACTGTCCCAACATCTACGAGTGCTGGGAGGCCCGCGAGGCGACGTTCTTACTTGGCGGCGATCTATGCACGCGGCGCTGCAGCTTCTGCGATGTGATGACGGCCAAGCCAGATCCTCTCGATGCGGAGGAGCCGGCCAAGATCGCCGAGGCCGTGCGGCTCATGGGACTGGCGTTCGCGGTCGTCACCGGCGTCGCTCGCGATGACCTCGACGACGGGGGGTCCGCCCACTGGGCGGCGACGATCACGGCGATCCGGGAGCAGCTGCCCGACTGCGGGATCGAAGTGCTCATCCCGGACTTCAAGGGTCGGAGAGAGGCGCCCCGCGATTCCCTGGCGCGCGTGCTCGACGCCCGACCCGATGTGTTGGCCCACAATCTCGAGACGGTTCGAAGGCTTCACTCCTCGATTCGCCCCGGCTTTGGTTACGACGCGAGCCTGCAACTGCTCGCTTGGGCCAAGGAGATCCGGCCAACCCAAGTCACGAAATCCAACATCATCGTCGGCATGGGCGAGATGGAGGAAGAGGTCTACGAAGCGATGCGCGACCTGCGTGACGTGGCTTGTGACGTGCTGACCCTCGGGCAGTACCTGCAGCCCAGCGTCTCCTGGCATCTCGCCGTGGATCGCTGGGTCCATCCGGACGAGTTCCAGCGCTACAAGGAGTTCGGAGAAAGGGAGCTGGGCTTCGCGTGGGTGGAGTCCGGACCGCTGGTGCGCTCCAGCTATCACGCCGGCAAGCAGTATCGAAGTGCCAGCGCCCGCCTCAATCCGGTTTGAGCCGCCGGGCGGCGACGCACCTAACTTGTGCCGTAGCGCTCCTACTCTCGGGCTGCGGGTCCGATTCCGATACCTCGCAAGCCCGACCCAGTCCATGCGTGACGCCGACGGAGTTGACTAGGGCGGAGTTACCGACGGAGTTTGCGCTCGAGGAGTTCGCCGAAATCACCGAAGTGATTCGGCGGCCCCGTTCGCTAACGGCGGAGGCCGTGACAACCACGAGCATCATCGAGCTGTATCCGCCACTCGCGAGGTCGGTGCTGGACGCGGGGTTCGAGATCCTCGCCTCTGAAAACGAGGGTTTCGAGGCGGAGATATTCTTCGCCTCCAAGCGGCGCACGGGTGCCTATCGGCTGCGTGAGGGTCCTTGCGAAGGTCTCGTCACGATCAGACTTCTGTACGGAAAGAGAACCGGACAGTGAATCTTGATCGCTCGGTGCGCTGGTCTCGGGTCATCGCGATCGTGGGATTGAGTGCCCTCTTTCTGTTGCCGCTGATCTTTATGGTCGGCGGCTCTCTCCGCCAGCCGGGACTACCGCCGCCGGATGGGTTCGAATGGTGGCCCGACGATCCGCGCTGGGGGAACTACCGTTCGGCGTTCGGATTCGTAGATCTCTGGACCCACGTCCGGAACTCCGGCTTGGTCGTAGCTGTGGCGGTTCCCGTCACCGTGCTGGTCGCCTCGTGGGCCGGATTCGCGATCGCCACGGCGACTGCCGCGGTGCGACGCCGGCTGGTCGTGTTGTCGCTGGTCGCGCTGATGGTTCCTCTCAGCGCGCTGTGGGTCCCTCGCTTCGTGATGTTCAAGTGGATGGGGTTGCTCGAAGGCCTGACGCCACTCATCGCTCCATCCCTCATGGCCACGACTCCTTTCTACGTATTGATCTTTGCCCTTGCGTATTCGCGGATACCGAAACAGCTGTTCGAGGCGGCGCGAGTCGAGGGTTTGAGGCCGTTTCAGATCTGGCGCCGAATTGCGTTCCCGCTTGCCAAGCCGGCGGCTTTCGCGGTCGGTGTCCTCGCGTTCACCTTCCACTGGTCGAATTTCGTCGACGCGCTGCTATATGTCTCGAGT
>JBHELF010000132.1:0-3457 GCA_046263155.1 Actinomycetota bacterium | reverse complement strand
TCAAAAGGTCCAAGGTCGCATGCAGTTCAACCGCCGCGGGCTTCACCTTCTTGAACCGTCCCGGAAAGACCTCTTTCAGGGCGTCCTTGATCGCGAAGGAGCTGCCATCCTGGATGACGATGCGCCGAAACTCCGAGAAGGTGCCTCCCGGCGCCACGCCGAGCACGCGGATCACCAGCGTCTCCAAAAGCCCACGCGCCGTCTCGCGCATGAACCGGAATTACATGGACGTAATGCCTTTCGGAGGTACAGGATGAACACGGCAAACTCCCGCTTGGCCAGTTGGTCGTAGAATGGTTTGTAGTCCATGGCATAGCCAAAGAGTGCATTGAAACCCCGTTGCAGATCGGCCAAGCTTTCCACCCGCGTGTCCGCAAAGGCCATCAGCGTCATCACCATTCGATAGGGGCTGAGCTGCCGCACCCGATGACAGTAGCGGGTCGCCTTGCCGAGCTCATTGAGCATGCCTTCCGAGAAGGCCTTCTTGAGCTTTGCCGCGAACGTACTGACTTTCTCTCGCCCCATCCTCCCCTCCCTATCAATCTTGATTTGCCGATCAAAGTTAATGAGATCGGGTGGAGCCCGAAAAGTTCTCCGAGTTAGTTATCTTATAAGTCATATAGTTATAAGATCCTACCTATGGTGCGCCACGAGGCGCCTAACTGCTAGCGGCTGAGAGTGCCGCCTGAGAAGTGGTGGACCCGCCACACTCAGTATCGAGTCTTGGGCACGCGTTGGTAACAACGAGGGTTAAGCGTAGATAGAAAGGCTGCAGGCCGTAAACCGTCGGGTTGAAGTGATTGAGCCCCGTTAACGTTTTTTTCTGGGACGGCCGATGGCTTCATAGGGCCAGAAGGCGACATCGCAGGTCGCGCGAAAGGGCAGCGACGTGCGGCATCCCCGGGGTCTGAGAGCATGGCATGTATCCAAAGTAGTTAGGTGAACGTGGGAGATCCTGGCCGCCCTTCCAGGGCGAGGAAGTATCGGTGAACAAGGGTAATAGCGAGGACATCGAGACGGCGGTTGGGAAGTCAGATAGGGCATAGGTACCATTGAAGCCGAGTAATGTCGGTGGAGGGAAGGCCCCTGGGTAAAATCAACCTTGTAGGAGACACGTTATGGGGACACCCGAGCCCTGCACTATAACGGACACAAAACTGAAGAGGATAGCGTGGCTATCGGCGAAAGACTCCGACAAGCAATTTGATTGCTTGATGCATTATTTCAACGAGGAGTCGCTCGCCGGCTGTTTCCACGAGCTGGATGGAAAGAAAGCCGTGGGAATCGATGGAGTAGATAAAGCGCAATACGGGATGGAACTGGACGAGAACCGCAAAGATCTGGTGGCGCGGATGAAGCGTATGGCCTATCGGCCGGGACCGGTACGAGAAGTACTCATTCCCAAGGAAGACAAGCCGGGTGCGGTACGACCGCTGGGCATCAGCAACTTCGAGGACAAGCTCGTGCAGAAGATGATGCACAAGGTGCTCGAGAGCATCTATGAGCCCCTGTTTCTGGACTGCTCTTACGGGTTCAGGTCGGGGCGGGGCTGTCACGATGCCATTCGGGCACTTTTCGACCATCTCTTTCGCTACGAGGTTCAGACCATTATTGACATTGATTTGGCCAATTTCTTCAACACAATCGATCACACACGGCTGCTCACGATGTTAAGCGATAAAATCAAGGACCCACGGTTCCTGCGCTACCTGGCCCGGATGTTCAAGGCGGGGGTGCTAGCAAAGGGAGACCTGCAGGTCAGCGACGAAGGGGTTCCCCAAGGTAGCCTGTGCAGCCCCGTGCTAGCCAACATCTTTGCGCATTACGTGATTGATACGTGGTTTGAAGAGACGGCGAAGCCGCACTGTGTGGGTCGAGTGGCACTCTTTCGCTACTGCGATGACTTAGTCATCCGCTGTCAATACGAACGGGACGCCGCGCGTATCCACCAAGCGCTCGGGAGACGGTTGGCGAAGTTCCACCTCACACTCAACGAGGGGAAAACCAAGCTGGTACCGTTCTCCAAGAGCACGCATCAGGACGGCGGCCGGGCCGAGGTGTTCGACTTCCTTGGGTTTACCTTCTATTGGGGGCGCTCAAGACGCGGGGCGGTGGTCCCGAAGTCTGACCGAACCTCGGAATTGCATATAGGAAGTGGACGCTCAAGCCGAAGTAGCCGTCGGGACCCTCGTACCGGCGCCATCGGCAGAGCCCGGGATCATCGTACCTTTACCTCCCGACAGGTGACCAGTAGGATCGCCCGACTTCTAGTCTGGGACCCAACGCGATGGGCGGGAGGGAAGAGAACCTGATCATCGACTCGCGCGACCTCGAGGCTCGGCAAGGATGCCGGGCAGGAAAAGCCTTATTCCTGCGCTTACTCACGGGCTTACTCGGGGCACTGATCGCTGGCTGCGGCCAGCCCGCCGGAAACCCCGAGCCCGCGGCGCCCCCGGCGCCGGTCGTCAGTGTGGCCGAGGTGGTGGCCAAAGAGGTGGCCCAGTGGGACGAATTCACCGGCCATATCGAGGCGGTGGACACGGTGGAGATCCGGCCGCGAGTGGCCGGCTATATCGAGCGGCTCGGTTTCAAGGAAGGAAAGGAGGTCAAGAAGGGCGCGGTGTTGTTCGTCATAGACCAACGCTCGTTTCAGGCCGAGCTGCTGCGCGCCGAGGCCGATCTGGCACGGGCGCAGGCCCGTTCCCAACTGGCCCGGGCCCAGGTGGCGCGCGCCCGGAAGCTGGTCGAGAAACGCATGATCTCGGCGGACCAGTTCGACGAGCGCCTAGCGGCCGACACGCAGGCTACGGCCGATATCCGCGCCGCCGAGGTGGCCGTCGTGGTGGCTAGGCTCAATCTCGAATACACCGAGGTGCGCTCGCCGATCGACGGCCGTGCCGGCCGTGCGCTGGTGAGGCCGGGCAATCTCGTCAGCGGCGGTGAGATGATCCCGGACGCGACCCTGCTCACGACCGTGGTATCGCTCGACCCCGTTTATGTCTATTTCGAGTGCGACGAGCCGACCTATCTGCGCTACGGCGCAATGGCGCGTCAAGGCGAGAGACCGAGCTCGCGCGAGGTGGAAAACCCGGTCTTCGTGGGCCTCGCCGACGAACAGGGTTTCCCGCATGAAGGGCGCATGGACTTCGTCGACAATCGGTTCGATCCGGCCACGGGCACCATCCGTGCCCGCGCGGTCCTCGACAACAAGGACCGCTGGTTCACCCCGGGACTGTTCGCGCGCGTGAAGCTTCTCGGCAGCGGCAAATTCTCCGCCGTGCTGGTGGACGACAAGGCGATCCTCACCGATCAGGATCGCAGATATGTATTTGTGCTCGGAGCGGGCAATACCGCGGAACGCCGCGATGTCAGGCTCGGGCGCATCATCGATGGACTGCGCGTCGTCACCGAGGGCCTCAACGCGGGCGACAGGATCATCGTACACGGTGTGCAGAAG
>JBHELF010000131.1:0-9004 GCA_046263155.1 Actinomycetota bacterium | reverse complement strand
AAATCACGGTCAACGACGTCTCTCACAGCGAAGGTGACACCGGCACGACCACCTTCGCGGTTCTTACGGTCTCATTGTCGGTACCCGCGACTAATCCGGTGTCCGTCAACTACGAGACGGAGGATGGCACCGCCACCATCGCAGACGGCGATTACGCGAGCACGGGGGGGACGCTCACGTTCGACCCCGGTGAGACCGCCAAGACGATCAGCATCGCCGTCGCGGGTGATGACATTGATGAAAGCGATGAGACCGTTCGGCTAAGGCTATCGGCCGCCGTCGGCGGAACGATATCGGACGTTCTAGGCGTCGTGACGATCACAGACGATGACGAGCCAGGCAAGCCGGACATAGTCATCTCGGATGCGTCCGCTTTGGAAGGCGACTCGGGGACCACTGCGGTCACGTTGACAGTCTCTCTCTCCCACGCCCATCCCGCAGTCACTGTGAAGTACGAAACCTCGGTAGGAAGCGCTACGCAAGCCGACTTCCAGCCGACGAGCGGCACGCTTGTTTTCCTGCCGGTTGAAATCAGCAAGACGATCACCGTTCAGGTGATTGGGGACACTATCGATGAGTCCGACGAGACCTTTACCGTCAATCTCAGCGACGCACCCAACGGCAACATCACGGATGCTCAGGGCGTCGTGACCATCATCGACGACGATCGCGAAGAGCCAACTCCCACGCCGACACCGACGTCGACAGCGACCCCGACCCCGACGGAAACGCCTGTGGAAACGCCCAGTCCAACGACCGCGTCGCCCAGTCCTGGGCCCTCGCTGCCGACGTCGCCTCCCACGGATGCGCCACCGACGGATGCGCCGCCCACAGACGCGCCTCCGACCGATCAGCCGCCGACGATCGAGCCCACCCGAACTCCCCCAGTCGAGTCGCCCGCGCCGACGTTGAATCCTCCCCCGGAATCTCCGCTACCAAGCGGTGGTCCGGTCCCTCCCGGCACGGGCGATGACGACCCCCTGGACGAGCTTGTGGCGCCTGGAATCGAGGTTCCGTCCGGTCCCGGTCCCAGAGATCCCGAGGGGCGTCCGCGAGACACGCAGGGAGTCCCGCAGGAGCCAACGATCATCCTGGAGACGGCTTCGCCGGAGACGGACAGACCGGCCAACTTCGCCGACCTCCTGATCGAGACGGCTCAAGCTCTTACGTTCCCCCTGTTTCTGGTCATTCTTGTGATCCTCTTCTTGCTGGTGCAGAGTCGCATCGACCGAGACGATCCCAAGCTGGCTCACGCCCCCACGCACAACGACTTCCTGGAATTCGTCTAAGCGTCACAGGGCGTCGGCAGGAGCGGCCGGCCGGCCGGTCCGTCGAGTCTCCGCAGTCATCAACACCGGAAGCGTTGCGACGATCAAAGTCGCGCCTATCAGGACTCTCGCGCTGAGAAGCTCTCCGAGAAAGATCGCGGCCAGAACAAGGGTTGTGACGGGCTCGAGCATGGCCGCGATGGAGCTGCGCGCCGACCCAATGCGCGCGATCGCTCCATATAAAAGGATGAACGCGACTGCGGTAGCCACCGCCAGGCCAAGCGCGTGTGGGAGAGCGTCCGCAACGATGCCCTGCCCGGCTAAGAGCGCGCCGGCAGACGTTGCGAGGGCGGCTCCTCCGGCCGTATAGGCGGCTGCGACCGCAGGTTCCACGCCCCTCTGGAAGATCTGTGCCAGTACGTAATAAAAAGCGACTGCCACGGCCGATGCCAATGCGAGCAGGGCTCCGGTTGGATCGATCCTGGGAATCGTGAAGATCGACAAGACCCCGGCGGTTCCGAGCAAGAGCGCGACGAGCGTGCTGGCGCGAAAGCTCTCAAGCTTCGTGGCGAGGCCGATGATGTTGGTCCAGATCGGATAGCTGTAAAAGATCAGTCCTACGAGGCTCGCCGGGGCCCGCTCGAGCGCCGCGAAGAACAGGGTGGATTCCAAGCCGTAGCCAAGACCACCGAGAGCCAGCAGGCGAAGCACTCGCGCGCGCGAAAGCTTGAGCGATCGACCCGTAAAGAGGTTGAAGATCACGAGGATCACCGTCGCGAAGGCGAAGCGAACACCGAGAAGAGGTAGAGGCCGAGCGCCCTGCTCGTAAGCGAACTTGGCGAAGATCGCGAGCGTACCGAAAGCGAGCGCGGCCCCCGCCGCGCGCAGAAGTCCCGATCTCTGAGACGCTTGAGCCACCAAGGGTCGGACTTCTGTTCGCACGCTACTCCTGCCTCGTGCCGGGGACACCAAAAGCCGCATTCTCAACCACGGACGCGAGAAGGCGAGAACGCGTAGGGATCTAGCGCTAAGAGCTCGAGGCGTTAGGGCTGCTGGCGCGGAGAAGCTCGCCGCGCGGGGCCAGAGCCGTAGCCGGGAGCCACCACGAGCGTGCCCGTCATGTTCGGATGGATCGTGCAGACAAACGCGTACTGCTCACCCTGTTGTAAGTGTTCGACCCCCGCCACTTCTTCGGATCCGCCGGTCGAGGCGGTCGCGGTGAAGAGAGGGCATTTCTTGGCCGAGAACTCCTTGCACCAAGGTGCTTTCTTGGCTGCCGACCGGGCGAGAAAGTCCTCGCTCGCAGTGAACGTATGAGTGGCGATATCGGCGTTGACGAAGGTGACGGGCCCTCCCTCCACCGTGACGACGACGGGTGTCGCGTAGGTCGCGGCGTAAGCGCCGGGCCCGGCCACCGCCACGACCGCGTCGGCCGCCGGCGCAATTCCTAAAAACGCCGCGAGACCTACCCCCACGACGGTGGTGCGCAGAAGCATTCCCCTTGGTTCGCTCGTCGCACGGCAATCTCCTGCCGACCACGCTCGGGCACTACACGCCCCGACAAGCGGTGGGAGTCTGTGCCCGCTCAGCGCGTCGGCTTCTCGCTCGACCGCACGAACGTGCAGGAGTTTTTCCCGTCCCTTTACATGGTGGAGTCCCTGTGCCCAGGATGGTGGCAGATCAAGCGGAGGAGCTGCATGGAAATCCATACCGACCACGTGGGGGCGGGGCTATGAAGCCGTTGGCGCTCGCCTGTCTGCTTTTTTGCCTGGCTTCGGTACCGGGGGGGATACCTCTGGAAGTTGCCGAAGGAAGCCCTCGCACTCGGAACGGGCGCATCGCCTTCTCCGCAATCAATCTGGCCGTCGATTCCCCTTGCGGGCCGTATCTGGATACGGATCTCTTCACCGTCCTGCCAAACGGGGCCGGACTAACTCGAATTACCGAGGGATCGGATTATGACGGGGGACCTGCCTGGGCTCCGGATGGCCAGACCCTCGCTTTTTGGCGTGGAGCACCTCTATCGACCGTATTCACTCCCGTCGGTACCACTGCATCTACCCATCTCACCCCCACGGATATTTGGGTCCTGGACCCTGTCACGGGCGCGCGTAATCTCACGAACACACCGGAAAGCTTCGAGTTCTCGCCCGACTGGTCTCCCGACGCCGATCAGATCGCGTTCGACAGCGATCGCGGAGCGGGAATGGATCTTTCGCTCTCCCGTGGCCACGGGCTGAGCTTCGACATCTATGTGATGAAGAGTGACGGCACAGAGCAGAGGAGTCTGGTCGAGGCCCCCGGCGATCAGGTCGATGCCGCATGGTCGCCCGATGGGAAGTGGATCGCCTATGGCGATCACTCCCCCGGTAGGATCGGGCTCGTAGATCGGCGGGGGCGGCCGGTCCGAACTATCGATGTACCGGAAAACCGGCCGAGAGATCCAGACTGGTCTCCGGATGGTTCGCAGATCGCATTCGGCATGTCGGGCGACATCTGGATAACCAACCTTCACGGCGACATGAGGAATCTGACGTCAGCGTTCGTCGGAAACTCAATTGACAGCGGCCCCTCGTGGTCGCGAGACGGAAAAAGGATCGCCTTCCTGAGCAATCGGGAGGGCGGGGACTATCGCCTGTACACGATGGATTCCGATGGGAGGAATGCCCGGCCCCTCATCGATCTTGAGCTGACCTGCGGGAGTTCGCTGTCACCTCCCAGTTGGGGTTCTCAGTAGAGAAAGAACATTTGTGCTGTGCCAAAGAAAAGAAGCCGCCCGAAGGCGGCTTCTTAAAAATCCCGGCGGCGACCTACTCTCCCACCCCGTCTCCAGGGCAGTACCATCGGCGCTGGAGGGCTTAACTTCTGGGTTCGGAATGGGACCAGGTGTTTCCCCTCCGCCATAGCCACCGGAAACCTACGAATCCTTCTTGTGGCTGTGCGTATTCAGTTTTCAAAGCATTCAGGACTGAACCCTGAACGCTCCAGAGCGAGCGCGAGCGAAACCAAGCCCTCGGCCTATTAGTACCGGTCGGCTGAACGCATTGCTGCGCTTACACCTCCGGCCTATCAACCTTGTGGTCTAGCAAGGGGCCTTACCCGGTTAACCCGGTGGGAGACCTCATCTTCGGGTCGGCTTCGCACTTAGATGCTTTCAGCGCTTATCCGATCCGCACGTAGCTAAACAGCATGCCGTTGGCACGACAACTGTCACACTAGAGGTGCGTCCGTCCCGGTCCTCTCGTACTAGGGACAGCTCCCGTCAAGTCTCCTACGCCCGCGGAGGATAGGGACCGACACTTCTGTTACTCCCGATTTCTCATCGAGGGCCAGGTCATTTCTGCCTGACTCTGCATGTCGCCATGCAGGTCGGACCATCTCTTCACCACAATTTCTCAGTTTGAACAATTGCGGCATCCGGCATATGGTCTCTGAGGATTCTGGACGACCAGTCGTACTTCCGGTACTTCCCTCCACCATTCATGTGAGTCGCCTGGTAGAGCAACCGGAAGAATCCATCCTGAGTGAGGTGTTCGCCTCGAGCCATGGCTCGGACGATCGAAGCGAAGATCTCGAACTCGAGTCGCTTCTCGCTCAGGATCGGATGCGTTTCGAAGAATGGGATCACTTTCTCGAGTAGATCCCGGCGGTTCCTAACCACGTAGACGAGCGCTTTGTCTCGGCCCCCGGTCCTTGCATTGGGCCTGATGCGGCCACAACCCAGATGGGATTGCAAGAGGGTCAGGATCGAAGCTCGTTCAGGGTTCTGACTTACATGGAACTCCGGAACAAGCTGCCATCCAAACTTAGTGGAAGGATTCCGCTGGATCGCGACGTGAAAGCTTCCTTCTCCGTCGACGTATCCCGCTAAGTAGTCATCCAGCCTTTCCTGCTGATTGTCCGCACCGGTCGCATTGTCACTGCTCATGTCTCCCTTATATCGAGGGGGTGTGACATAAACGAGTAGCGCCGGATACTCGGATGTTCCAGCATTTAGCCGAATTTATAGACAGCGCGGTCAACTCACTGTCTCACGACGTTCTAAACCCAGCTCGCGTGCCGCTTTAATGGGCGAACAGCCCAACCCTTGGGACCTGCTCCAGCCCCAGGATGCGACGCACGGTTATCCGCTGTTTCCAGCGGCGCAGACTATCCCTTCATCCAACTTGTTAAGTTGGAGCTCGGCGTCTTATGGCGACCATAGATTTGGATTGCTCCAGAGATCGCCATCTCAGGCCTATTGCCTTCAGTCGTTACGGGGTCAAAGAAGCTGAGCTTCGCTTCTCGACTTCCCACGGGATTGCCCTTCGGTTCGCGACTACGTCTTCAACGTAGCTGCTGGGTATGACAGAAACCGAGAGGGTTTCCCCGTTATTAGCCGAGTCTGCTCAAGCAGTTACCTGCCTGAGGGCCCTATATCTGAGCCGACATCGAGGTGCCAAACCGTTCCGTCGATATGGACTCTTGGGAACGATCAGCCTGTTATCCCTAGGGTACCTTTTAGCCGATGAGCGACGGCCCTACCACGAGGAGCCGCCGGATCACTATCTCCTACTTTCGTACCTGCTCGACTTGTAGGTCTCGCAGTCAAGCTCCCTTGTGCGATTGCACTCGACTCCTGATGGCCGACCAGGATGAGGGAACCTTTGAACACCTCCGTTACATTTTGGGAGGTCACCGCCCCAGTGAAACTACCCACCTGACACTGTCCCCGACCCGGATAACGGGCCCGGGTTAGAAGCCCAGAACACCAAGGGCAGTATTTCAAGGTTGGCTCCACCTGGACCGGAGTCCAGGCTTCAAAGCCTCCTGCCTATCCTACGCATGATGCCCCAAGCTCCAATATCAAGCTGCAGTAAAGGTCCTAGGGTCTTTCCGTCCTTCCGCGGGTAACGAGCATCTTTACTCGTATTGCAATTTCGCCGAGTCCCTGGTTGAGACAGTGCCCAAATCGTTACGCCATTCGTGCAGGTCGGAACTTACCCGACAAGGAATTTCGCTGTAATCCAAGGAATGCACATTCCTTGTTGCTGTTACTTGTCGACCAATCAGATTGATTGGCGGGCCGGTCATTTCTGCCGACCTCCCTACGTCGCCGCAGGGTACGGACCATCTCATCATCTCGATCCCTCGAGATGGCTGGCGTATGGTCTCTGAGGATCCCGCTTAGCGCGGTTTCCTGCTGGTTTTCCGGCGTGGCCCTTGTCACACCACACACCGATCGGATTTTCACTGTCACCTCGCGATGACGAGTACCGATTGGATACACCGGGTTTTCCAGCAAACAGCCAGCTGCACTCACCAACGTCACCGTTGGGAGGGGCAGCACCCCAGGCGCACGAAACCTGGGTCGTCTACCTTAGGCAGGTCTGTTACCCCCACTCAAAGACTCAATTGAGTGGCGGGGCGATCATTTCTGTCGCCCTCCCTACGTCGCCGTAGGGGTCGGACTGTCTCATCACCTCTCTTTCGAGGTGCTCGGCGTACAGTCTCTGAGGGTTCCGCAAGTACTTCCTCGAGCTTGTATCTCCGCTGCTTCCCTCGATGGTTCATCGAGAACGCCAGCTTCACGATCCTTGTGAAGCCTTCGATCGTTCGATGCTCCTTGCGTTGCATCGCAATCACGATCTCTCTGAACTTTTCGAAGTCCTGCTGCTTGCTGGACTGCAGTGGGTGATTCTCGAAGAAGGGAATCACTTTCGACTCCAGATCCTTGCGACCCGAAACCGCAAACGTCATGACGCTGCTGTTTGGTCCTTTGGAAGTGATGCGCCCACCTCCAAAGAACCGCTGAAAGCGTTCCAGCAGCTCCAAGTTGTCGCGATGCTGATAGACCTGAAACACCGGAGCTATCAGCCAATGGGTCCCGTAACGGACTGTCGGATGAGGATGGATGCTTACGCTGAAGCAACCTTCTCCATCCACAAACCCCGCTACGTAATCAGGAGTCAGATCTCCTTGCGGCCTTCCCTGCTGATTGTCCGCACCGGTCGGATTGTCACTGTCCATGTCATCACCCAACCACGAGGGTGTGACAAAAACGAGTACCGCCGGATCCTCGGAGTTCCCAGCATTTAGCCGAGTTTTATAACCGCCCTAAATTGGTTGACGGTTATAGTTACCGCCGCCGTTTACCGGGGCTTAGGTTCAGAGCTTCGCTGGACCGAAGTCCAGCTAACCCTTCCCCTTAACCTTCCGGCACCGGGCAGGCGTCAGTGCGTATACGGCGCCTTGCGCGGCTTCGCACGCACCTGTGTTTTTGCTAAACAGTCGCTTGGGCCGATTCTCTGCGGCTCACGCCAGCGGCGGCCGCGAGGCCGCTACCGCCGTGAGCATCCCTTCTTCCGAAGTTACGGGACCATTATGCCGAGTTCCTTGACCACGTTTCACTCGCTCACCTGAGGCTGCTCGCCTCGCCCACCTGTGTCGGTTTACGGTACGGGCGCCGCTCACGCTCCGCCCACAGCTTTTCTCGCCCGTCGACTCCAGACGGCTCGGTCAGGCCCGGAGGCCTTCGCTCGCGTTCCCGTCTCGGGGTTTGCACCCCTACGCGGTTAGACGGCCATCCACAAGGCCGCCCGTCCTTCGTTCCGGTGTCCCTGTGAGCTTCGACACGTGAGGGCGGGGCCGGAATCTCGACCGGCTGTCCGTCGGCTACGCCTCTGGGGCCTCGCCTTAGGGCCCGCCTCACCCCGCGCTGACTGCCATGGCGCGGGAACCCTTGGGCTTACGGTGGCTGGGGTTCTCACCCAGCTTTGCGCGTACTCATTCCGGCATCCTCACTTCCCAGCGCTCCACCGCGCGGTTCACACCGGGGCTTCGCCGCACTGGGAACGCTCCCCTACCCCTGCGGGGTCGTAGGAGACCCCACAAGGCCGAGCTTCGGCGGGCCGCTTAACCCCGACCATTCTCGGCGCACGCCCGCTGGACGAGTGAGCTGTTACGCACTCTTTAAAGGGATGGCTGCTTCTAAGCCAACCTCCTCGCTGTCGCGGCAGGCGCACATCCTTCGCTGTACTCAGCGGCCACTCCGGGGCCTTAGCTGCGGCTCCGGGTTCTTTCCCTCTCGCCCGCGGACATTATCGCCCGCGGACTGCCTCCCGGGGTCCGCCACGTTGGGTATTCGGAGTTTGGTTGGGGTTGGTAGGCCGCTCCGGCCCCCGCGCCCATCCAGTCGCTCTACCCCCCAGTGGTAAGTGTGGCGGTCCGAAGACCCCACAACGCCCCGAGGCCCTACCTCAATAGATTTCGGGGAGAACCAGCTATCTCCAGGCTTGATTGGCCTTTCACCCCTACCCGCAGGTCATCCGAGCGGTTTTCAACCCACACCGGTCCGGGCCTCCACTGGGCGTTACCCCAGCTTCACCCTGCCCACGGGTAGATCGCCCTGGCTTCGGGTCTACGCCCACCAACTCGTTAGAAAACGCCCTCGTTGCAGGACTCGCTTTCGCTGCGGCTCCGCCGTCGAACGGCTTAGCCTCGCTGGTGAGCAGTAACTCGCCGGATCATAATGCAAAAGGCACGCGGTCAGAGGACATCAGAGCCCGAGGGCCCCGAGCCTCCTCCCACCGCTTGTAGGCGTGCGGTTTCAGGGTCTGTTTCACTCCCCGCGCAGGGGTGCTTTTCACCCGTCCCTCACGGTACTCGTCCGCTATCGGTCACACGGGAGTCTTCAGCCTTGGGGGGTGGTCCCCCCGGCTTCGCGCCCGGCTCCTCGTACCGGGCGCTACTCAGGA
>JBHELF010000130.1:0-3030 GCA_046263155.1 Actinomycetota bacterium | reverse complement strand
CCCGACGCCCAGCCCGCGAGCACGATCCCGTAGACGCCGAGCGATCCCATGGCGAGGAAGTAGAGGATTCCGATGTTCAGATCGCTGACGATCAATCCCACGCGGCGCTCGCCGATTCCGATGTGATCCCCGAACGGGACCACCGCGAAAGCCAGGAAGGACGGAACCATTGCCGCAACGGGAGCCAGCGCGTAGGTCCACCTATCCGCGGCGGCGGGCCTGAAGTCCTCCTTGAAGAACAGCTTGATGCCGTCGGCAAGCGTCTGCAGAAGCCCGAACGGCCCCCAGCGGTTCGGGCCTACCCGCGCCTGCATATCGGCGATCACTTTGCGCTCGAACCAGACCACGAGCATCGTGACCAGGAGCAGGGCCCCGAAGGCAACAATCACTTTCCCGGCCGCGATCAGAATCACGGTCACGGCTTCGTCACCGTCACTCGTGGGTCGGTGCCACTCATGAGTTTGTTCGCCTGGACGCCGCGCTGAGCGAAGGGCACGAAGACGGCGCCTCGGGCGATATCCGCTATGACGACCTGGAGACGAACCTGATTGCCGTTGGCGGCCACGACGACCTCGTCGCCGGCACCGACCCCGAGCGCGTCGGCATCATCGGGATTCAGCTCGACGAAGGGCGGCCGCTGTATCGAGCTCAGGACGGCGGTCTTGGAGACCATGGCGCCGTCGTCGTAGATCATCCGTCCCGAATAGAGGACAAATTCTTGGGGCGTCGTCCGCGTGTCGGGCCGCTCTTCGTCACCCCGCTCGCTGCGCTCGCTTACGGCGGAGGCTGGTTCGTTTCGTTGGCCGTCAGCTCCATCTTGGGGGCCCCCCGCCCGCCCCGAAACATCGGCCAATTCGTCGATTGCATCAGACTCCGCAAGTCGGTCTCCTGCGACCTTCGAAACAGAAGGAATGACTCCGGGGCGCTGTTTGGCTTCGAAGGCGCGCAGTTCCCAGGACAGTGGCCAGTTCTGCCCGGTCTGGAACGGAGCGCCGGAACGGTAGCCCTTCGGATATTGCGCGCCCGGGCCCGCCACGATCGCGGCGCGCCCGTTTCCGGGTCGGAATAAATCCTCTTTGGGTGCGAAGCCGGTTTCGTAGATCGGCGTGGGAAGGGGAGCCTGGGCCGCGACCGCGGCTATGTCGACGTCGGCGTGTGTCGGAATCTCTTTCTTGATGTCGTCCCATATGTCGCTCAGGCCTGCCCAATTCCAGGGCTGACCGAGCGCCTGGGCGAGATCCGCGCATAGCCGCCACGGCTCGCGCGCAACCCCGGGTGGCTCGGTGACTCGCTCGAGCTTCTGGATGCGGCGTTCGAGGTTAGTGAATGTGCCTTCTCGCTCGGAGTAAGCGGTGCTCGGCAGGACTACGTCGGAGAGCACCGCGGATTCGGTGGGGAAGAGCTCGACGGTCACAACGAACTTGCACTTCTCGAGCGCGTTGCGCGCTAGATCATGATCGGGAAAATCGGTTATGGGATCCGCACCGAACAGCAGCAGCGTGTCGATCTCGCCCGCGGCGGCCGCCTCCAGCATCGCCCGGGAGTCCTTGCCCTCGGTTGCCGCCGGACGGTATCCCCCATCGAGACGGGGATGGACTCCCATGTCGAGCAGCCCTTGCGAACCTGCATGTGGCGGACCGACGAGAAGCTTGCCCTGCAGAGCGGAGGTGAGGTCGAGGATCGCTTGAAACGTCTCACTCTCATCGCGCCCACCCGGCCCGGGGGCCCAACACGCCACGAACGGCTCGCTGAGGTCGTCTTCCTGGAGTCGATGCAGAGCATCGACCTCGCCCCCGGCATCGGAGCGGATGACTTGAGCGGCGATCTCATCGAGCGAGATCGCCCGCGGCGCAACCACAACCAGGCGCGCTCTGGCATCGACGACCGCGCGTCGCAAGCGCAGATAAAGGACCGGCAACGACTCCTTCGGATCCGGTCCCACCCAGAGGATCGAGGATGCGCCGACGAGATCGTCGAGGCTCGCCGACGACCCTGCGATGCCCGTCGCGTCGACGGCAAGTTCATAGGGAGCGCCCGCATCCACGATGCGCGAGTCGAGATGCGGAGTCTCGAGGACCTTCCTGGCCAACCGAGCGATCGCGAATCCATCCTCGGTCGTGAGGTGGCCCCCGGCGATCACACCGACCTCGCCCGACAGCTTGGGAATGATCGCCTTATACGCGTCGGCCCACGTGGTGCTCCGAAACTCGCCCTCCGTCCGAACGAGCGGAGACGTCAGTCTCTCGTCGGAGGAGACGTAGTGAAATCCAAAGCGACCCTTATCGCACATCCAGAAGTCGTTGACTTGTTCGTTGGGAAGGGCTTGGCAGCGGACCAGCTTGCCGCCACGGACCTCGTTGGTGACCGGACAGCCGACCGAGCAATAGGCGCACACTGAGGGCGCGGCCTGAAGATTCCACGGGCGTGAGACAAAACGATAGGTCGTCGCGGTCAGCGCACCTACCGGACAAATCTGGATGGTGTTCCCGGAGAAATAGCTGTTGAACGGTTCGTCGTTGAACGCCAGAACCTGGGTTCCCGGCCCCCGATTCACGAGCTGGATAAAACGATCGCCCGCGATCTCGTCGGCGAACCGGACACAGCGCCAGCAGAGAACACAACGTTCGCGATCCAGGACGACGAGATCGGAAATCTCAAGCGCCTTCTCGAACGTGCGCTTCGGTTCGATGTAGCGGCTCGAACCGGGGCCATGCTGGTATGTCTGATCCTGGAGCGGGCACTCTCCGGCGCGGTCGCAGATCGGGCAGTCGAGAGGGTGATTGATCAGAAGGAACTCGAGCATTCCTCGCTGCGCGTCGATGGCTTGCTCGTCCACCGTGTTGACGTTCATTCCGTCATCAACCGGCGTAGCGCAGGCGGGCATGAGCTTGCGCTGGCCCTCGATGGCGACGAGGCACATCCGACATACGGCGACAGACTTCATTCCGGGGTGGTAGCAGAAGCGCGGCACGAAGATGCCCAGCTCCTCGGCGATATCGATCAAGAGGCGACCCTTCTCCGCCTCGACCG
>JBHELF010000129.1:0-11642 GCA_046263155.1 Actinomycetota bacterium | reverse complement strand
CCCTGACCTGACAGTCAAGAAACCATTCGCTACCGTGAGCGTCCAACACAACGGATCCCGACTATTGGGTGGGAGGTGAGTATGGGAACCGCTGTGATCGAAGAGCTGCGCCAGATGGGCCTGATCGATGCCTCGCCGATGCCGCACCTGACCGAGAAGGGCCGTGACTGGCTCAACACGCTGGAGGACGCGCGCTCGCACGACCAGGTCGAGATCATCGACGCCTGCGCCGACCTCGTCCTTTCGACGAACGGGCTCTTCCGCTAAATAACTACCCGCTTCAGGAGCCCGGCTAGGGGAGCCGGGCTCCTTTCGCGCCCGGCCCGGGGTCGGCAGGAGGCTGACCAGGTAACAACGAAATCGTCCTAGGTGCCGGCTGCCCTAGGAGCGGACTCATGGATGTTCGGCTCAAGACCCCTGTAGTCGCCTTTCTGACGGGCGTTCTCTCGATCGGGCTCGCCTGGGCAGGGGCCGGACTCAGGCCCGTCGGAACGCAGGTCGCCGACGAGCCCGCTGGCAACCCGAACGAGACGAGCCCCCAAACCGGTCCACAAGAGATTGCAGAGCTGGCCGGTAAGGCGCCAAAGGGCAAGCGACTTCCCTCCGGCGTTTTCCTGGTCGGAGCGAACAAGACCTCGCTCGCTCCGACCCCGAAGCTGTACCAACCCGATGGTTCGGCACGTAAGGACAACTCCGTTCCGGCCGCCCAATGGGTGAAGGAGCCGGGCGAGTGCAACAGCCCCCAACCACCCGAGCCCGACATCGATCCCGGCGAACCGCACGCCTCACTCTTTCCCGATTCGACACTCGGTTGGCCGGGCCACAACCCGAACTGCATCTATCTCGGTGGCTACGGAATCGGACCTCTGCGCGCCGCTGAGGGAGTGGATGAGGACTTCGGAGTGTGGGTGCGCTCTATAGCGATATCAAACGGGGCGACGACCGTGGTCTTCCAGATCATCGACGCCGTTGGGTACTTCCATGTGTACCGCCCGGACGTCTGTGAGGACTGCGGGATGCTCGACATGCGGCGGGCAATATCGCAGCGGGTCGGGCTGCCATCCGAAGAGGCGATAGCGATCGGTGCTACGCATACTCATGGCGGTCCCGATGGATATGGGGGCTGGGGTGGCCTCCCCAAGTGGTACTGGCACCAGATCCGCGACTCCGTGATCGCGTCCGCTGAGCGCGCCGTCGCCCAATTGACTCCGGCTCGGATAACGGTGGGTGCGATCGACGCTCGTCGTTTCAACAACGAGAGACGTGATTACTACTACTCCACGCCGGACTACCTCGCGGTCTGGCTGCAGGCGCGAAGACCCACCGGTGAGGTCATCGCGACCTTGGTCAACTACGCGGCCCACCCAACGCTTTTGGACGACCAGAACGCCGACTGCAACGCGGACGGATGTCAGAAAGCGGTGCTGCACGCGGATTGGCCGGGGGCACTGAACCATCACCTGGAAAGGATCAATGGAGGGACGGCCCTGTTATTCGAGGGTGGCCTGGGCAATGTGTCGCCGGCGACACCGCCACTCCCCGAGAAGAAAGCGGAGAGGATGACACCCCCGCAGGAGGTCGACTTCATGGGCCGCGAATTGGCCGAATTGCTGACGGCGGACACCGGGCGGGCGGGGACCTCCCTGCGAAGCAACGACATCAAGACAACATCGGTGGTGATCGAGCATCCCGTCACGAATTGGCCCGAACTCGGCCTTGCCGCCATCGGAGCCTTCGACCGAGAGTTCACGCCGGGATCGGAGGGAGCCGCCCCTCCGGGCGCCTATCAGTGGTCGAAGCAGGGGGTCGGGCCCGGCGCCGCGCGCTCCTGCGTGACCGCAAGCGCGGAACAGGTGAGAACGCCTATCTCGGCGTTCAAGATCGGTGAGTTGGGCGTCGTGACGGGCCCGGGCGAGCTCTTCTCGAACATGACTGAGGTCGTGAAATCGAAGGCCCGCCAGTCCGTCCAGGCGATGGTCTTCGGCCAGACGAATGACTCGCTCGGATACATCATCCAGAGCTTCGAATTCGACCGCACGACAAACGTAGCCACGGAGTACGGGACGCAGACGGCCGAGTACGAAGAATTCTTCGCTCTCGATCCCTGCTTCGGCGATCACGTCCTCGAGACTCAGCTGGCGCTCGTAGCGGAACTCGGCCTTTAGGCGATTCGAGAATGCCGAGAGTCCCGGCCCCCATGAGAGCGAAGGCCTTGGCCTACCTCGCCGCCCTCTGGCTCCTCTCAGCCCTGCCGGCGGAGATCGCGGTCGCGAAGGGAACACCAGCGGGACGCGACTGTGAATGGTTCGCCGGCGATCTCCATGTCCACACGACCTATTCACATGACTCCTACGGAGGACCGTCCGACGACAACACGGGGCCCGAAGAGGCGCACACATGGGGCTGGTCGGTTGGAGAACAAGCCGCGCTCGCCGAGGCGCGCGGACTGGACTTCATTGCCATCACCGATCACAACGACGTGCGCTCCGTAAGCGACGAGGCCTATGGGGGCCGTTCCCTGGAGTGGATTCCCGGCTACGAGAACTCGCTGAAAGGCCACTCGCAGATGCTCGGCACGACCAAGCTTCTGAAGAACCGGAAAGGCGATCTGGAGAACGTTCGTCGATTGGCGCGCGAGATGCATTCGCTAGGCGGCATCTTCCAGATCAATCACCCGTCCGACCGAGAGTGGATCAAAGCCTACGGAAACGCGATCGTGCCCGATTCGATCGAGGTGTGGAATCTCGGGCCTTGGTTCTATCAACCACCGCTCCCGGCCGCCAACGACAACGATTTCAGCCTTCGGTGGTACGACTCGTTTCTTGATCGCGGCTACCAGGTCACGGCGACGGGAGGAAGCGATAACCACTGGAGGTCTGTCACGCCGCTCGCCGGCGTCGGCCAACCGACGACGTGGGTTTGCGCGCGTAAGCGGCAGCCACGCGCCATCCTCGAAGGGATTCGTAGGGGGCGAACGTTCATCACGCATCACCCGCCTGCGCACGAGTGGCGCGCGCTGATGATCGGAATTGATTCCGATCGCGATTTCGTCTTCGAGAAGCTGATGGGCGACACCGTCCCTGCCGGGAGCGGCCTCGACGTGTACGCGTGGGGCGGGATGGGCGGTAACCGGATTCGGCTCGTAGGCGATGGTTCCCAGACGCTCGCCGAATGGGATAACGGCGGCTTCCACGAGTTTGGGATCCCAAAAGGAGTGAGCTGGGTTCGGGCCGAGCTCTACCAGGAGGACGCCAAGGACCAGCGCCCCCTGCTCCAACCGCTCTGCGACCTGCTCTCCCAGGTGGCGGAACTTTTTGATCAGCCTGAGGCAACCTTTTGCCGGAATCGCCTGGTGATGGTTGCGCTTACCTCCCCGATCTACGTCAGGTAACCGGGGCGATCGGCTCCGCACCGAGCGCGTAGGCTCCGAGCAAACCGAGGAAGGAGCCTCCCCATGCCTGAAGCCGTAATCGTCTCCGCCGCCCGTACGCCGATCGGCCGCGCCAAGAAGGGATCGCTGGCGGACGTCCGGCCCGATGACCTCATCGCCTTCGCCATCAAGACGGCTATGGAGAAGGTCCCCGGGCTCGACCCCGGCGAGATCGTAGACGTGATAATCGGCTGCGGGTTCCCTCAGGAAAAACAAGGGATGAATCTGGGACGTCGAGCGGCGTTGCTGGCGGGGCTGCCCGACCACGTGCCGGGGACCACCGTGAATCGTTTCTGCGCCTCGAGCCTCCAGACGATCCGAATGGCCTTCCACGCGATCAAGGCAGGCGAGGGCGACGCGTTCGTCGCCGGTGGGGTCGAGTCGATCTCGCAAGTCGACGGCTACCCAAAGGACGTGGACGAGCTTCATCCCAAACTCTTCGGGGACGACGCCGAGATCGCGAACGTTTACATCCCGATGGGCCTTACGGCAGAGAACGTTGCCGAGAAATTCGACGTCGAGCGCGACGAGATGGACCGTTTCGCCCAGCGTTCACAGGAGCGAGCAGTCGCCGCTCAGCAGAACAGTTTCTTTGCCCGGGAGATAACTCCCTACCCCAAGGAAGACGGAACGGTTGTGGAGCAGGACGACGGCCCCCGGGCTTCCTCGACACTCGAGAAGCTGGCGCAGCTCCAGCCCGCTTTCAAGCCCGACGGCAAGGTGACGGCCGGCAACTCCTGTCCCCTGAACGACGGGGCGGCGGCGGTTGTCGTGATGAGCGACGAGCGCGCCCGGCAGCTGGGGATCGATCCCCTGGCGCGCATCGTTGCCTCTTCGGTCTCCGGAGTGGCTCCCGAGATCATGGGAGTCGGCCCTATCGAGGCAGTCCGCAAGGTCCTGAAGCAAGCGGGCACCTCTCTCGACAACATCGACGTCGTGCAGATAAACGAGGCCTTCGCCGCCCAAGTCATCCCCGTCTGCCGTGAGATCGGGCTCGATCCTTTCGGCGACAAGCTCAACCCGCACGGTGGGGCGATCGCGCTTGGGCACCCCTATGGCATGACGGGCGCCAGGATCATGACCACTCTCCTGAACGATCTGGCCGGCAGCAAGGACGCAACCTTTGGCTTGGAGACCATGTGCGTCGGCGGCGGCCAGGGAATGGCGATGATCATCGAGAAGCTCGCCGGCGCGGCGCGCTTCTTCGGCCACGAGGGAAATTGATTCATAGGAGAGGACTAAAACCGGCTCTTACGGGTACTTCCCCACCAAACTGGGGGATGGCGCTTCCAGATTCCTAGCCCATCGAGGACCGATGACGATCCGGGTTCTGATCGCGGACGACGACTCGGACGTCCGCACGTCCTTACGTTGGACATTGGATTACGACGGTCGGTTCGCGGTCGTGGGGGAAGCCGGCGACGGCGAGGAGACTCTCCGCCTGGCCACGGAAGAACAGCCCGATGCGGTGGTCCTGGACTTGAAGATGCCCAAGCTCGACGGCTTGGCGGCGCTTCCACGCCTCCGCGAGGCGGCTCCGGAGATGAAGATCGTCGTCTGGAGCGGGGTTCGCATCAACCGCCAGGCACTTCTGGACGCGGGGGCCGATGAAGTTCTCGAAAAGATAGGAGAGAACCGGGCCGTTGCCGCGAAGCTTGCGGAGCTGTCCTCCGAGGGAGGTTAGGTCCCCGTCGCCAACGGCGCCGCCGAACACAAACGAAGCGTCTTTGGAATCACCTCATTGGTGATGTTCTTGAGCAAGAAATCGTCGCCCCACTCCGGCGGCTCGGTGAGGATCGCCGAATAGGCAATGATCTTGGTCTTGGGACTGTGCTCGCGGATGAACCTGGCAGCCCTCGCTCCGTCCCAACGCGGCATGTAGAAGTCCATGATCACGACGTCGGGTTTCACGTCGATGGCGAGCATGGCGGCCTCGAATCCGTCTTGCGCGACGCCCCCGATCCGAAAGCCTCCATGAACTTCGAAGAGGTTCGCGAGGAAGCTCCGCATCTGGGAGTCGTCATCCGCAATCAAGACCACGGGGCGGTTTGCCATACCTCTAATAACGTCATGAAAGACCGGTTGCGCCATCAGCACAAATACTTCTTCGCGTAAGTTCGCCCGACGTCGTGGCGGATTTGCCCGATTTGTTACCTAGCTAAGTTTGAATCAGGCGAAGTAGGGCGGCACCCTGTCGGGGTCGATCCGGTAGCGACGAATCGCGTCGCCGACTACCTCCGGCTTAACGTCGCCGGTCTGCGCGAGCGCTGCCAGCGCGGCAACGGTTATGTGTTCCGCATCGATCTCGAAGTGTCGGCGTAAGGCCTCTCGTGAATCGGAGCGCCCGAAACCATCCGTACCGAGGGGTAGGAACAGACCCGGGACCCAGCGTGAGATCTGATCCGGCACGGCCTTGATCGAGTCCGATACCGCCACGACCGGGCCCTCGTTGGCTTCAAGACAGAGAGTCACGTAAGGCTGTTTGCGCGCCTCCTCGGGATGCAACCGATTCCACCTCTCGACCTCGAGCGCATCGACTCGCAGTTGCTGGTACGAGGTTGCGCTCCAGACGTAGGCGTCGACGTCGTGCTCCGCCAGCAGCTCCTGCGCCCGCAGGGCTTGCTGCAGGATCGTGCCCGAACCCAGCAGTTGAACTCGATGAGTGTGGTCCCCCGGAGCCTGGCGATAGAGATAAAGGCCCCGGAGGATCCCGTCCTCGACACCCGGCTGCATGGCCGGCATCGGGTAGTTCTCGTTGTAAAGAGTGATGAAGTAGAAGACGTCGTCCTCGTTCTCCAGCATCCGCTGGAGGCCGTCTCTAACGATCACCGCGATCTCGTAGGCGAACGCCGGGTCGTACGCGCGCCCCGCGGGGTTGGTCGTGGCCATCAGCAAGGTGTGCCCGTCTTCATGTTGCAGCCCCTCGCCGTTCAGGGTGGTGCGGCCGTAAGTCGCTCCCATCAAGAACCCCCGGCCCCTCTGATCCCCGAATGACCAAATCGAGTCCGCGATGCGCTGGAAGCCGAACATCGAATAGAAGAGAAAGAACGGAACCATGGGTTCTGCATGGGTCGCGTATGAGGTCCCCGCCGCGGTCATCGAGCCCATCGATCCAACCTCGGTTATGCCCTCCTCGAGAAGCTGGCCGTCCGTGGCTTCGCGGTAAGCGAGGACGTGGGCCGAGTCCACGGGGTCGTAGAGCTGACCGTGCGCCGCATAGATCTTGAACTCTGCAAACAACGACTCCATGCCGAAAGTGCGCGCCTCGTCCGGGATGATGGGCACCACTCGCTTGCCCAAGCCCTTGTCACGGAGGAGCTTCCGCAGCAGCCTCACAAACGCCATCGTGGTCGAGACCGCTTGCTTCGATCCCTGCCCAAACTCCTCGTAGAGATCGGGTTTGGGCAACTCCACCGGCTTCGACACCACGCGTCGCTCCGGGACGAACCCACCCAACGCCTTGCGGCGCGCGAGCAGGTATTCGATCTCCGGGGAGTCGGGACCCGGGTGGTAGTAGGGAGCGACCCCCTCGGAGATCTCGCTGTCGGGGATGGGTAGCTCCAGACGGTCGCGGAACTTCCGCAGCTCCTCTTCGGACAGTTTTTTCATCTGGTGCGTGACGTTGCGACCCTCAAAGGCCTGTCCCAGCGCCCAGCCCTTGACGGTCTTCGCAAGAATTGCGACCGGCGCGTCCTTCAGGTCGACGGCGCTCGCGTACGCGGCATATAGCTTGCGGTAGTCGTGCCCTCCTCTCCGCAAATGGCGCAGATCCTCGTCGGACAGATGTTCGGCCATCGCCTTCAATCTGGGATCGGGGCCGAAGAAGTGCTCCCGGATGTAGGCGCCGCTCTCGACGACATATTTCTGAAACTCGCCGTCGAGGGTGGTGTTCATCTTGTTGACCAATACGCCGTCCGTATCGCGCGCGAGCAGCTCGTCCCACTCTCGTCCCCACACGACCTTGATGACGTGCCAGCCGGCGCCGCGGAAGATGGATTCGAGCTCCTGGATGATCTTGCCGTTGCCGCGAACGGGACCGTCCAGGCGCTGCAGGTTGCAGTTGACGACGAAGATCAAATTGTCGAGTCCCTCGCGCGCGGCCAACGACAGGGCGCCGAGGGATTCGGGCTCGTCCATCTCGCCGTCGCCGGCAAAAGCCCAGACCCGCTGCTGCGATGTGTCCTTTATCCCCCGGTTGTGGAGGTAACGATTGAAGCGCGCCTGATAGATCGCGTTCAACGGCGACAGTCCCATCGACACCGTGGGGAACTCCCAGAAGTCCGGCATCAGACGCGGGTGCGGATAGGAGGAGAGACCCTTGCCGGTTGACTCCCGCCTGAAGCTGTCGAGCTGCTCCTCGCTCAGGCGGCCCTCCAGATACGCCCGGGCGTAGATGCCGGGGGCGCCGTGGCCTTGGATGAAGACCTGGTCGCCTCCGCCCTCGGCGTCCTTGCCGCGGAAGAAATGATTGAAGCCCACCTCGTAGAGGGAGGCCGAGGAAGCGTAGGTCGAAAGATGGCCTCCGATGCCCTCGAACTTCTTGTTGGCACGCGAAACCATGACCGCCGCGTTCCAGCGGATGATCGTGCGAATCCGTCGCTCGATCGACTCATTCCCCGGGAAATAGGGTTCCTGTTCCGGCGAGATGGTGTTGATGTAGTCCGTCGACACCATCGCGGGAAGGCCGATCTGCCGAGAGCGCGCATGCAGAAGGATGCGGTAGAGAAGGAAACGCGCTCGTGCCGGCGAGCTGTCGATGACGGCGTCGAGCGACTCGATCCACTCCGCGGTTTCGTCGGGATCGATGTCGGGAAGCTGATCCTTGAACGCGTCGTACATCGTTCAGTCCCTCCTCTGCCATCTACAGAGTAAACGTTGGCTCCCCCAGGCAGAAGCGCGAGGACTTGGCCTCAAACCACCGAATCGTTAGGGCGATGAGAAAGCACATGGCTCTCGCCGCGTCGCTCGTGCTCTTGATGGGCGTCGCACCGTCCGCGCGAGGGCAGACCGAAGGGCTCAAAGCTTGCGAGAGATTCGCAGAGGTACCTCCCGGCATGCCCGTCAATGTCGAGCTCACGACCGTCACGGACACTGAGGTCGTTCTGACCTGGCTGACTTGCGCGAACGGCAGTCCGTTGCCGAGCGACACGACCGTCGTCTACGCCTACCTTGAGAGCCCTCAACAGACGACCTATCAAGGCGACGAGAAGACCGCCTTCCACTACGCGCGGATATCGAAGCTCGAGCCCGGTCGTGCCTACGACTACAGCGTCTTCTCCAATGGTCTGCGCGCGGTGAACGACTCGTGGAATCCGGGAGTCTTCACAACGTTGACTCCTCCGTCCGGCAAAGAACTCTTCTCCTTCGCGGTGATGGCCGACGTCCACATCGGCGAGGAGGTCTCCGGGCTTGCGACATCGACGCCCACGGAATTCCCACCCAGCTACCGGAGCAAGAAGCCCTATTCCGCGCTCATGCTCGACGCCGCGGTGGACGCGGTAAATCGATCCGGTGCATCGCTAACCCTGCTGCCGGCGGACAACACCTCACACGCAGAGCTCGCGCAGCTCCGCGGCGCCGCCAAGATTCTGAGCAAACTGAAATCCGGTTACCTGATCGCACGCGGAGCACACGACCGTCCGGGTCAGTCTCCCGAGGAGCCGGAGTGTCCGCCGGATCTGGATTGCTTTCGACAGGTGTTCCACCCCAAGGTGAAGCCGCGTCGCGATCCACAACACCTTCCCGAGGTTCGCGTCCAGGACGGATGGACCTTCATCGCTCTCGACTCGGTGAATCTCGCAAGCGGTGTAGGCGAGCTCAGCGACGATCAATTGGAGTGGCTGCGCGGCCAACTCGAGAGAGCTGCGGCATCCGATTCCCCCGTCGTCATCTTTTTTCACCACCCGGTCGCAGAGTACTCATCGGCGGCGGCGATACCTCCGGTGATCTTTGGAGTGAACCAGGGCGACGCCCAGCAGTTCCTCCAGCTGATCGGGGCCTACGACGTACGCCTGGTGATCAACGCGCACACGCATCGGAACTGGATCGCCTATTCGCCGCACACCGGGCGGATGCCGATCCTCGAGGTAGGGCCGACGAAGGAATACCCGGGCGGCTATTCGCTCTTTCGTGTCTTCGAGGGCGGGATCCTGAGGAGCTGGTGGCCTCTCGATTGCGGCTTCTGCAACGAATGGCGGGAGCACACGCGCGGCGAGTACCTGTCTCTGTATCGCCTGTACACCCTGGGGTCGCTGCGTGACCGAAACTTCGTCCACCTGTTCGACTCACCCGACGTCCCGGGCGTCCCGTCGTTGCCCCTCGGCCTCTGGCCGCCGTTGGTCCCCGGAACGGCCTGAGCAAGTCGCGCGCGCGGGAATTTCCGGCTCTGTGGCGAAGTTTTTCGCCGAGACCGTCACCCCTCCGAAAGGACGACTTCATGAAGGGCCGTTCGCTTACTTTGCTTGCCGCATTGCTGGCGCTCGTCGCCTCGGTGCAGCTCCCGGCGTCCGCCGGATCCGCCTCTCAGACCGCGGGTCCCCCGGTCGATTACACGCAGGTCAAGGGTCTGTCGCAGCCGCGCTACAAGACCACGACCGAGTCGTTCCAGGTCCCGATGGCCGACGGTGTAAATCTCTACGTCGAGGTCACCCGGCCCAAGGCGCCCGGGCGCTTCGGCGTGATCCTGGAGGCCAGTCCCTACCACGGAACGCTGGCGGATCGACTCGGGATTCGCATCCTTCCGGGTCCAGTAGACAAGGACGGTAACCACCTCGGGCTCGCCGGCTACTTCGCGCCGCGCGGCTACGCGGTAGTGATGGTCGACCTTCGTGGTACCGGTCGCTCGCAGGGCTGCCTCGACCACCTGGGGCCGAACGACGCATCAGATTTGAAGGAGATCGTCGAATGGGCCGCGAAGCAGAAATGGTCGAACGGACGCGTGGGAATGACCGGCCACTCCTACGTCGGGTCCACACCAATGGTGGCAGCGGCCCAGAAGCCGAAGGGTCTGGCGACTATCGTGCCGAGCGCGGGATTGGCGCGGATGTACGACCACAAATTCCAGGACGGCGTTCCCTATCTGCTGCAATGGGCGGGCCCGCTTATCGCTTACACGACTCTGTCGACGGCCCGGCATTTTCCGCCCCAGCTCAGTCCTGTATGGCAGCAGGTACCGGCGGTCGGCAGCCAGGCCGGGGACAACTTCGGCAACGACATGCAGTACTTCGGCTGCGGCTGGCTCGCCAACACGGGAACGACCGGAGACGCCTACATCCGCGGCTACGAGCATGCGTGGGACACCGCTCGTGACTGGGCCCGGGGCGCAACCAAGGCCAACATCCCCGTCTTTATCGTCCACGGAGTCAACGACAACGCGGCTCGTATCGCCGCCGCCGCGTGGTTCAACCGGCGCGGCGGCCGCCCGGGCGATAAGGCCTGGATCGGACAGTGGGACCATGGATCGGGCAGGTACCCGAACAGCCGCACCTGCCTGCAGACGGCCACCGCCGCGTGCAAGAACGACCAGTGGACCGAGGCTCTTCACGCCTGGTTCGACAAACACCTTCTCGCTCTCGATGTCGACACCGGGCCAGCGGTGGAGGCGTTCCTGAACAATCGTCAGGTCTTCACATCCGACGAGTGGCCACCGACGCCCTCACGACAGGTGGCCTTCTACCCGGCAGCCGACGGAAAGCTGGTGAGCAAGCCGGCAGAGGCAGGGTCGGCGATGTTCGTCGCCACTCCTCAGCCGCACGCGAACGGTCAGGTCGTTTTCGAAACCGAGCCCCTGAAAGAGGACCTGTTTATCGTCGGAGTCCCCAAGCTGACCCTCAAGATCTCGCAGACAAGTCCTCTCCTCCACATCAACGCGACCCTGTATGACGTCACCGGATCCGAGACCGACGCAATCGGAAAAGCAAACTGGGCCATTCAGCCGGAATTGCGTGATGGGATCGACAAGCCGCAGCCGGTCGTGCCCGGCCAGGAGATGACGATGACGCTCGAGAGCATGTCGCAGGCTCACCTGATCGAAGCCGGTCACAGCCTCCGCTTCGTGGTGTCATCGAATAATCCCGACAAGGTGCCGGTGCTTGCCGCCGGCGGGGTCGTGACCGTTTACTTCGGTGGGAAGGACGGCACGGCCTTCCTTCTGCCGGTCATCGACAATCCCACTCTTTACGCAGACGTATGTCGTGGGCTCGACCCGACGTTG
>JBHELF010000128.1:0-8635 GCA_046263155.1 Actinomycetota bacterium | reverse complement strand
GACGATGTGAATGTGCAGATGGTCTGGAACACCCGCTCCAGCCACAGATCCGAGGTTCATTCCCAGGTTGAAGCCGTTGGGGTTCATGGCTTCGTCGAGCACACGCGTGGCAATGCTCACGACGTCCATGAGATCGTGCCTCTCCTCCGCGCTCAGGTCGTCCAGGGCCCCCGTGTGCCGACCGGGAGCGACCATGAGATGGCCGGTGTTGTATGGGTACGCGTTGAGCATTACCACGCTCAGCTCGCTTCGGTACAAAGGCTCGCCGCGGGCCTCGGCGAAGGCATGACAGAAGATGCATTCTCCCGATGTCCGTGCCGCCGTCACGTATTGCATGCGCCAGGGACTCCAGAGGCGCTCCATCAGTAAGACAGAGTCAGCCGGCGCTCCTCTACTTCCGCCCTGAGAGAGGTCACGAAGTCATCGGGGTCCACGTCCTTCGTCTCGACACCGGGGCGTGAGCGCACCGAGACCGTTCCCGCCTCGGCCTCGCGCTCTCCGAGCACCAGCATGTAGGGAACTTTGTGCAGCTGATGTCTCCGGATCTTGGCCCCGATGGTGTCATCTGAATCGTCGACCTCTGTCCTCAACCCTGCGGCCTTGAGCCGGTCCGCGACCTTGCGCGCGTAGTCGGAGTGACGGTCCGAGATCGGTAGGAGCGCAACCTGGATGGGCGAGAGCCAAGTCGGAAATGCCCCCGCGAAGTGTTCCACCAGAACCCCGATGAATCGCTCCACCGACCCGAATAGGGCGCGATGGATCATCACGGGCCGCACGCGCGCCGAGTGCTCGTCGACGTATTCGAGACCGAACCTATCGGGAGTCTGGAAATCGACTTGAATGGTGCATACCTGCCACAGCCGCCGAATCGCGTCTCGCACATGGATGTCGATCTTCGGGCCGTAGAAAGTTCCCTCGCCCTCGGCAACCGCGTACTCGAGTCCCGCCACATCGAGAGACCGACGGATCGCCTCCTCGGCCATCTCCCATTGCTCGTCGGTGCCGACTGCCTTGTCCGGTTTGGTCGAGAAGTGAACCTCGTCGGGGCCTAGACCGACGGTCTCGTAGAGGGCGCGGAAGAAATCGACCACCGCAACCATCTCGTCGATCACCTGGTCGTTACGACAGAAGATGTGGGAATCGTCCTGTGTAAAGCCACGAGCGCGCAGCAGGCCGTGTACCACGCCGGACCGTTCGTACCGGTAGACGGTGCCGAGCTCGGAGAGTCGAATGGGCAGTTCCCGGTAGGAGCGCGTCTTCGATTTGTAGATCAGCGCGTGGAATGGGCAATTCATGGGTTTGGCGAAGTACTCGCCTTCGTCGGCGGCCATCGAGGGATACATGTTTTCCCGGAAGTAATCCAGGTGCCCACTTGTCTGCCAGAGGTTGGCCCGACCAATGTGAGGTGTGTAGACGGGCTGGTAGCCGCGCTCGAGATGCATTTCGCGCGCGAGGTCTTCGAGCAGCTTGCGGACGATCGCGCCCTTCGGATGCCACACGGCCAGGCCCTGTCCCACTTCCTCGGGCCAGGAATAGAGCTCGAGCTCCCGGCCGAGCCGTCGATGGTCTCGACGCTCCGCCTCCTCGAGTCGATGAAGGTAGTCGTCGAGAGCGGCTTTCGACTCCCACGCAGTCCCATAGATCCGCTGCAACATGGGTCGCTGCTCATCTCCGCGCCAATAGGCCCCCGATGAGCGCAGCAACTTGAATGCTTTGACTCGGCTGGTGCTCGCCAAGTGAGGGCCGCGGCACAGATCGATGAATGAATCGCTCGGCGCGTCGGGAACTCGATTTCGGTACACAGAGAGGACCTCGCCGTCGACGCCTTGCTCCTCCAGAGCGTCGGCTCCCTGAGCCACCCCCTCGATGATCTCCAGCTTGTAGGGCTGATTGGAGAAAAGTTCGAGAGCCTCTTCGCGCTGCACCTCTGCGCGTGTGAATCGCTGGTTCTCCGCGACGATGCGCTTCATCTCGGCTTCAATTCGCTCGAGGTCCTCCGGCGTAAAGGGGTCCGGCACCTCGAAGTCGTAATAAAAGCCATCCTCGATCGGCGGTCCGATCGCGTATTTAGCTTTGGGGTAAAGGTTCAGTACCGCCTGGGCCAGGACGTGTGCGGTCGAGTGCCGCAATACCTCTCGGCCAAGAGGCTCCGACGCAGCAATCAGCTCAACTTCAGCATCGGCGGGTGGCATGAAGGCAAGGTCACGCTGGCGTCCGTCGACGAGCATGACGACGGCGCCACCGACCGAGGCCTCCTTCGCGAGCGCGAAGCCATCTTTCTTGCCGTCCGCGACGGCTGTAACCGGCATCAGCCGATGCTATCTGCCCAAGCCTGCTCGAAAGATCGCCAACCCATCCCGATCGAGCGCTGCAATGCTCGGCTTACGTGATAGCGCGTCGTTCCGGGAGCCACGGCCACACGACCCAGGGAGCGATAGAACCGCACGAACGCGTCGAGCCCCCAACGCTCCACGAAAAACCCGACTGCCGATTGGGCCTCCTGGTAGCTCTCGTAGATGGACTCGAAGGAACCGGTCAGGAACTCGTAGTCATGGGGAAGACGACGGTCAAATCCTCCAGAGGCGATCTGTGACTCAAGAAAGGAAAGAGATCCCGGATCGCCCCGGTAAGACACGTATTCGGCGATTCCTTCATCCACGAATACTGGGATCAGAGGCCCCGCCTCCGCCCTCGTCGCGATATGGGTGAGCTCGTGCACCAGTACCCGATAAACGTCGGCCGCCGATCGAGTTGCCAACGACGCATAGTTGAAGACGATCCGATTGCCGGTGAAGCGGTATTCCGCGTGCGGGTCCAACGTGAAATACGCGAATGCCACAAACTCTTCCGGGTCGAAGGTCGCCTGAAGCAATCTCTGCAGCTCTTGGCTGTCCGCCGGCACGAAGATCGCGACCCTCAGATCCGCGGCGCCGCGCCAATAGTCATCCACCTGATCCAGCGCTCGCTCCGCGGTCGACAGGATGGACTCCGCGGCCGAGCCGCAAAGTGCTCCTGGACCCGCGCAATCGTGGCCGAGCGCGAGGAATCGCTTGCCGCGTTCGGCGTGGAGCTGCCCGAAGTCCCAGAGGTGGCGAGCCGACCGGAATCCGATGTCCGCGACATCAGAGTCGGCGGCGATGAGCCAGCGACCCCGGACCTTGATGAAGGTGAGGAAAAGATCTTCAAGGCTTTCGAAGCGGTCAAACCCGCGGATGCGAAATCGCTCCTCGACGGTCGTTATCGCTACGTCTTCGGCATTCGGATAGCGGTCGAGGTCGGAGGGCCGCGACAAATCCCCAAAACGATCCCACGCCGCCACCAGCCGATAAGAAGCCAGGGGAAGATCGCCGAGCGAATCGAAGGCTCTCCTCTGCCGGCGGGCGAACCTCTGGCTCCCGGGCAGCATCGATCCGACGAAGTCGCGGCGTGACCGGCTGAGGACTGCAGCAGCGCGCCGATCCAGGAGCTCTTGAATGGCGGCTCGATCCGCGGCCGACGGCGACCCCGGACGCTCCCGCGCGGGAAGAGGAGTCTGCGCGGCCATCACGATAAGGACGGCCGCCGTTGCAGAAAAAGTGGCGCGAATTACTGGACGGAAGCCGACTCGTACACCTCGATAAAACGTCGATAGTTGTCCGCGATCTGACGCGCGGCCTCATCGCGGCCCAGGTTGCCGTCGAGATGCGCCTTTAAGGGATCCCACCAGATCGTCCGTCCAATGGCAAAACCGACGTAGCCGGCCACGTCCGCCCCCTGACGGAGCCAGTGGTCGACGGCTGTCTCATCGGCGCCTCGGCCCAGCACGACACACGCGACGTCGGCCCGTCCGCCACCACGAACTTGCTCTGCGATCTTCTCGCAGTCCTCTCTTTGATCGATGCCCTCGATCTTCCAGATGTCCGGCTCCACTCCGGCATCCTGAAGCTCCTGGATCACCCGCCGCATCAGCCCGGGCCGCACCTCTTTGTCGTAGCGATCGGCATCGCCACCAACGGAATCGAGCTGCGTCGTCTCCGCGGGGACGAGCAGCTCGAACAGGAACTTTCGCCCGTTAGCATGCAGCCAGTCGGAAAGTTCCTTGAGTCGTCCCGTCTGCCGTTCGTTCATCGATCGGTCCCCTTCGGGGTTGTACCGGACCAGGACCTTGACGAAGGTGGGATCGAACTCCTCGATGTGCTTTCCGAATTCATCCCCGTAGTCGAAATCGAATTCATCCTGCCCGCTTTTCTCCACGGGCATGGCAAACATGAGCTCCTCTTTCTTGGCGTGGCGAGCGATGTCACCTCCGAACTGTTCGTCAACGAGAAGACCTACAGCGTCCCGCGGGGCACCGCCGTCGATCGCCTCCAGGAAGCCCTCGAAAATGACTCTCTTGGCATCGGAAATGGTTTCTGCCTGCTCCTGTGTCGGAGTACCGCTGATGCCGAGCATCTTCTTCTGGAAAGAACCGCGGTGGTCAAAAGCCAAGATGTAGAGCTTTCCCGTGTAGCCGCCGGCCATGGAGTTCTCCTTCCCTAACCTCGCCCGAGGGTTGCTCGTGATTACATTGTGCGAGTAAGCACAGGTTAGCCCCAACTTTCGGATCGGGCATGAGCAGCGTCCAGCTCGTACGCAGCTTTCTCAAGGCACAGAACCTCGAGCAACTCGGGGACCTCGACGCGGCAATCAAGCTGTACGAGGAAATCATCGCTGCGGGATTCGACGCCGGCGGCCCCTATGACCGACTGATCCATATCTATTCCTCCCGCTCCGAGCATGTCGAGGTCATGCGCGTGGCGGAGTCCGCACTGGGGGCGGTCAAGACCTACGAGGACAAGAAGGATTGGTACCGGACGATGCGAGAGCGAGCGGAGGCAGCGGCGGCCAACGTTCCGCGCGCCGCTCCTAAGGCACGAGCCGAGGAGGGCCCATAGCACGCGGTGTCACGGACCTCGAGCGCCTGATACGTGAACGAGCGGCGCGCTCCCCCCTGTCCTTTGTCGACTTCATGCATCTCGCGCTCTACCACCCGGAGCACGGTTACTACGCGCGCGGCCCACGATCCGGGTGGGCGGGCCACTATCTGACCTCAGCCGAACTCGATCCGACTTTCGGAGAGTTATGGGCCCGGGGGTTCCGATTGCTTTGGGAGTCCTGCGGTAGGCCCTCTCGCTTCAACCTGATAGAGCTGGGAGCCGGCGAGGGGGGTTTCGCCTCGGCCGTTCTTGGAAGCGTGGCGGAGGACTTCCGATCCGCTCTCAGATACGTCGTCGTCGAACCGCTCGCCACGTTACGAACGCGCCAAAGGACACACCTTTCGGACGTCCCGATCGAATGGGTCGAGGACCTCTCGGAAGTGGAGCCCACTTCGAGCGGCTGCGTATTCGCCAATGAAGTCCTCGACAACCTTCCGATCCATCTAGTTGAGCAAACCCCTGAGGGGGCCGTCGAGCTCCGCGTGGGTCTCGTCGATTCGAGGCTCGCGTTCATACGCAGCGCGCTCGACTCGAAACTGAGGCCCGAGCTTGATGCAATCGGACCGGATCTCCCTGTGGGTCACCGCGTCGAGCTCCGGCCGGCAGCCCGAGATCTGATCCAGGCGGCGGCGGCAACGATCTCCCGGGGCGCGCTCATCTTTGTCGACTACGGCCACGAGGAAGAGGATCTAGTCGCGCGGCCTCAGGGAACTCTGATGAGCTACTCGCATACCGGGGTCGACGATCGGCCGCTGGAGGGTCCCGGCGAAAAAGATATAACCGCCCACGTAAATTGGGGAGCCCTGCGCCGTGATTGCGCGGCACTCGGATTGCGGCCCCTGGGACCCGTCCCCCAACGCATCGTGCTAGAGGAGCTCGGTGCGAGCGCGCTTCTGAACGCGTCCCGAGAAAGTCGTCAGGCCGCGCTCGCGGAACGTCGAGGCCTGGACGCCATCAGGGCGCTCTCCCGCAATCAGGCTCTGGGAGCCCTCTCCGATCCCGGCGGTCTAGGACGACTCGGTGTCTTTTCCGCGGTGAAGGGAATCACCGCCCCCGCCTTTTTGACACCCTAGAAAACGAAAGGGCCGGACGGCGCCGGCCCTTTGCTCCGTACACTCACGGTCACCCCTGGAGGCGCCGCAACACCCGAGCCTCCCACCTTTCCGCCAGGGGCTCCGGAGCCTCCCTCGCCACCCCCTTTTTGGTCTTGTACGGAAGGCAGTGGGCGAGCTCGTGAGCCAGGATGGCGGCCCAGAAATCCTCGAGCGCGGGCGGCGGCCCACCCAGCCCTTGGGAGTAGTAATCCGTCGCCCGCTGGAGGTCGTCCTTCAGCGCCCGGGGATAGAACATGATGTCGCACACCCCCCCGGCGCCCCCCTCGTCGATCTGCGCGCGCAGATAGGCGTCGGCGAGATGGCGATCGTCCGGGACATCGCCGACGCCCGGCCGGGACCCGAGTCGCACTATGTAGAGGTGACGCGTCAGCCGTCTCCAAAGTTCGATCTCTTTCAGCGATGCGACCGCGGCGGCCACGCGGGCCCGGCTTTTCCCGAGCGCAAGGTTTTCGATCCTCACTGTGGGCGCCCGTTGAGCGCTACCCACCCGCGGAGGCACGACGGATCGCGTCGCGCGCGGCCGTCGGGGATTCGCCGGCTCGGATCGGCCGGCAAACCAGACTCCCGCCCCTCCGATCCCCACCACGCCCACAACAAGCAGCGTCACTACGACCTTCCTCACAGTTCACTTCCCATGTCTCAGTACCCGAGCGTGGGTTCGACCAGCCCCTCCAATCGTTCCCCCTTCACGAAGTGAGCGACGTTTCGCCTCACCAAGGCGGTGAGCTCGGGAAGAGCCATGTCCCATGTGTTCGCGATGTGAGGCGTGATGATCACATTGTCGAGCTTCCAGAGCGGGTGAGCGTCGGGCAGTGGCTCCGGATCGGTCACGTCCAATGCCGCTCCGCCGATCTCCGCCCCGCGAAGTGCTGCAACCAGGGCATCCGTATCCACCAGCCTGCCGCGGGCCACGTTTATCAGCCATACATCTCGGCGCATCAGACCGAGCTTCCTCGCGTCGATGATGCGCTCGCTGGCCGGTGTGAGCGCAAGCGCCAACACCACGTAATCCGCCTCCGGCAATACTTCGTCAAGACGGTCCGAGCCCACCGTGCGCTCCGCACCCGTCACCTCGCTACCCGATCTGTTCACCGCGATGATCCGCACATCGAAGGGCTTCAGCAGCTCGATCAACGAGCCGCCTATGCCGCCCGTGCCGAGGATCACCACCGTCGCGCCGCTTAGCAAGCGCTCCGGTGAGCCCAGTCCCGGGGTTCGCCAGGTGTCGGCCCGAACGTGCTCATGCAGTAGCCGCGCGGCCGCGAGCATCAGACACAGCGCGTGCTCCGCGCAGGCCGGCCCATAGACGCCTTTGGTGCACGTCCAGGTCCGAGTCGGGTCGATTACACCCGCCGCCACGAAATCTTCAATCCCCGCGAAGGGAAGCTGTATCCAACGGGCCGGCGACAGTTCCAGCAGCAATTTCAAGGCGTCGGGATCGCGCGGGTTGGTCCAGACCACAGCGTCGGCGGAGTCCGCCGGGCCAAGGACTCCCCCGGCCCCCACGACAGCTTCGTGCAACGCATCGTACGAGACCGGCTCGATAGCAACCACCCGCTGCGTGGCCATCAGCCGGATGGGCAGAGAAGTGGCGTCTCTAAGCCTCGCAATTGCGAAGCTCATCGCGCCCGCGGCCTGCGAAACATGTGTCCCTGTCGGGGCCACCATCCAACGTATCGTGTCCTGGACCGCCGTCGATCACGTCGTTTCCCGATCCGCCGTAGGCCTCATCGTTGCCCCCGAGCAGACTGATCGTGTCGTTGCCGGAACCGCCGAATACGAGGTCATCCCGATCGCTTCCCTCGATGAAGTCGTCGCCGCCGCCCGCGGAGATACGCCCCGCAATACCTTTCGAACGGATCGTGTCGTTGCCGCTGCCGCCGATGAGGCGGTCTCCGACTCCCTTCGAGCGGATCGTGTCGTCGCCATCCCCTCCCACCATGCGGCCCTCGACCCCTTTGGATCGGATCGTGTCGCTCCCTTCGCCACCGACCATGCGACCCTCGACACCTTTGGAGCGAATGGTGTCGTTGCCCTCCCCGCCGACGCCTCGATCTTCGATTCCCTTCGAGCGAATCGTGTCTTGGCCGAACCCGCCCGTGATGGAGTTGTTGGCCCCAGCGCCGCCATCTATATCGTCGTCGCCCGCGGATCCGTCCAGGACGTCGGTGCCCTCGCCACCGAACACGAGATCGGCACCCGCGCTGGCTATGACCTCGTCGTCGCCGCCGGCACCGTCGATGGTGTAACCGCCCGAACCCGGAAGCCCGGGCTCGACCGCCCCCCGCGGGTTGAGCGACGGGCCGGCCTGTGAGTCCTGGCCCTGCGCGGAGACGAAGTCGTTGCCCTCTCCACCATCGATGAAAGCGGCAACTCCCGGCGGCACCACGACCGGCAACGAGAACGTGTCGTCGTCGCACTCGCCTTTGAGGATCAAGTTGACGTTGCCCCCGCCCCGGATTGGGTTGACGATAAAGCGGTCCCGCCCGCAGCGGCCGTGAACTTCGATCGCCTGCTGATTGCCGGCCGGCGAATTCACGTTCACGATGATCGTGTCGTCGCCCG
>JBHELF010000127.1:0-6624 GCA_046263155.1 Actinomycetota bacterium | reverse complement strand
CCGCCGCGTAGCCGGAAAACTCCTGACCCAAACGAATCGGCACTGCATCCTGCAGGTGCGTACGAGCCGGCTTGACGATGCGATCGAATTCGTTCGCCTTGCCCTCCAGCGCGTCGCGAAGTCGCTCGAGGGCATCTACGAGCATCGGAACCACACGCAACGCCCCGAGACGCACTGCCGTGGGGTTGGTGTCGTTCGACGACTGCGCCATGTTCACGTGGTCGTTGGGATGAACGTTTATGTCCTTGCCGTCCTCGGCCAGGATCTGCGTGGCCCTGTTGGCCAGAACCTCGTTCACGTTCATGTTATGAGAGGTCCCCGCGCCCGCCTGCCAGGGGTCAATGACGAAATGGTGGTCGTGGCGCCCGTCTAGCGCCTCGTCCGCAGCGGCCACGATGGCATCTGCCACGTCCTTGCCGAGACGGCCGGTGTCTCGGTTGGCTAAAGCGGCCGCCTTCTTGATCATGATCATCCCCCACAGGTAGTCGGCCTGAGGAGGCATTCCGGAGATCTGAAAGTTGTCGCGCGCACGCTGCGTCTGCGCGCCGTACAAGGCGTCCGCGGGCACACGAACGTCACCGAGCGTGTCCTTCTCTATCCTGAACTCATCCACGCGACGCGACCCTACTCGTTGCCGCGCGGAATCCCCGCTAGACCCCGTTCAAGGCGTTGGTTGCTAGCGCACCTCGACCAAGGGCGGAGTCGACCCATGCTTGTCCATATGGCGGATGAACGGCTTCATGAGATCGATCCGATCCACGAACATCCGGTGATAACGCGCATGCTCCCGCGCATTAAAGAAGATCCCACGGGGTGAGGCGCCCTCTCGTTCCAGGACCTTCGTCCCCGTCCACCGGCCGGAAATCGTTACGCCGGCGGCGCGTGCCGCAGCACGGCTCAGCAGATACGCACGCCTGGCGGTGAATACCGCCGTCTCGTAGTCGTGGTCGGCAAATGCCCGCTCGGCAGCCGCTGCGGCTGAGTCTGCCTCCTGCACGTAGCTTGTGACCTGAGAATCCTTCATCTTGGGCAGGACATCGCTCACAATTTCATTGACCGCGTTCAGATAAGCGGACGTCATCCACCGATTCATGTTGTCGCGATCGAACTGGCTGAATTCATTGTTCGTGCTGAGGTAACTCATGATGCTGTTGTTTTGCGTCCCCGCGTACGCGAATTGAGTTTCATCCATCCAGGGGCCGTAGTCGAAGTCGCGCTCGTAGTCGTAGCCGTCGTGAGGATGACTGCCGCCGAAGTGGTGCCCGAACTCGTGAATGATGATGTCGGTCATCCCGAAGGAGTCTCTGAAGGAACCATCCACGAAGGTATGGGTGAAGCTCTGCGTCCCATCCAGATAGTTGTCGTCGGCGTAGCCGAAGGTCCAGCCGGTCCCGTCCGCCTGCGCGTAATTGAACGCACTCGCTGCATAGTCGGCTTTTTCGTCGTCCGCCGTCTTATCGAGGTTGAGTGCGTTGTGCACGAAGAAGTTCGCCCATACCGTATACGGCTTGTCCGTGTGACAGTTGGGACCGAAGTACGTCCAGCTCCACTGCTCGTAGCAACCTAAGAACTGCGTTTCGTAGAAGTCCAGATCCTGCTCGTCTACCGAAAGCTCGTAAAACGGCAACCAGGCGCGGAAGCTCTTGAGGACCTCTTTTTCTTGGACCCATTCCTCAGACGCATCGAACCCCGGTATGCCTTCATAGGTATTCAGGTCGAGTGCCACGCTCTGAGGAAGATCGGGCGCGTTCAGCGCGGGAAAGTACAGCGGCGACGTCGTAAACAGCATGTTGATAGCGATGTAGCGGGCGACCTTAGAGAGATCGCCGCTGATCCTTTTCGGCGACCTGAAACCCTGCTTCGAGTACTCCCAGGCAGGAGGCATTCGGTAGTTCACGCGTCCGTCGCCGTCGGTATCAGGAAGATCTACGTTCCAGTTCCTCGTCCAATAGTCGGGTCCGGCCGATAGGTCATAGAACCAAACACGACTCGTCCTGCCGAATCCGGTTTCGGGATCATCGGGGGGCGTGCCTCCCCACGCGATCGTCTGGGAGTAGTACTCGCTCCCGAAGTCCCTACCTGTATCGCTATCCGGCTCCCCGTACTTCGTATAGGTGTGGTGCCTGAAATCGCGGCGTCCGAACCAATTGACGAAGAACACAGTGTTCTGGCTGGGATCAACTCCTCGCGGGGCGTGTTCCACAAGCCACCGCTCTACCTTTGATGCCGGAATCTGATAGTTCGTCAGGATGTCGCGCACGTTTCCTGCCTGCGCGTTGTACTGGGTCTGGATCAGGGTCGGCGCAGCAGACCGGCTCAACCTGCGGAGCTCGCGAAAGAAGCGATCCTCGTAGGCACGGTCGGTGAACGATGTGCGGAAGTCATAGGTGTAGTCGATGCCCAGGTAATGGTCCTGCCCATAGATGATCGCGGGCATCCGCACGAGGGGGCGGTAGCGCGCCGGAAGGCCCCTGCGAAATTTCCGAAGATCGATGTCGTCCTCGTCGTACCCGAGGAAGACAAAGTTCACCGGCACTCTTTCGGATAGGTGCGCCTTCTCGCCCGGAGCAATTGCAGTGAAGGGACGCGATGAGGCTTTGGCCTGGAAACCGTCTCCGGGAACAAATTTCCACTCGACGAGTGCAGTCGTGTCGGCGCTGAGCCAGTTACAGGCACCGATCGTGATCTTGTCCCCGCGATGCACCCGCCGGGCCACGACCTCTTTGCCGCTATCGGTAATCCATTGCGAGAACCAAGGCGTCTCCACCAAAAGGTCGGTCTCATCAAAGAGTCCGAGGTCCCAGTCGCCCTCAAAATCGCTCATGGTTGCCCGCAGCACACCATCGATCGGGGCCGTCAAGACTTCCTTGACGTAATGGACGTTCTCCACTCCGTCAAAGCACATATAGGTTTCGCTCGTCGTGGGGTAGCTGTAGTTGACGTCCCCGTAGGGGATTGCCGTCGCGACGAACGACCCTTTCCGCTCAGAGGGGTCGGCCGCGGCCGGCGGAAGACCGGCCAGCAGAACTACAAGAAGAATCAGCGGAAAAAGGACGCGGCGCATGGATGGCTCCTTGCTAGAACGGCAGGACTGGGAATGGGGAGTCTGCGGAAATAGATCTACCTAGCCTGAATCGTGGTTCGCCCCCGGATAGTGCGGTGGCTTCACTCTATGAGTTGCAATGACTATTGAAAAGACCCTTTTTCCAGCCGAAAGGTCGAGCTTGGCTTGCTGGCTGCACCCGGAGCTGAGGTCTGTAACTTCGAGGCTAGACGTACCCCCACGGGGACCTACGTCTGTGACTCGGCCCCGCAGGTGGAGCGGAACTCACATGCGCGGATTGCCTCCGCGGTCCGGGAGAGGCCTACGAACGTGAAGAACAGGCCCAAAAGGATCGCTATCACCCACCAGGCGACGACTCGTCTCAAACCGGAACCTCGCTCGCCTGTCGGCGATGCAGGTTCGTCTTCGAGGGCCACTTCCGCAAGGGCTATTCGGGCATCTTCGTATTGCAGTTGGCGGACATAGACAGTGACCGGCGCCCACGGATCGGAGCCTCCGTGCAGCCACGCGCCGGGGGTTGAGCGATCCTTAACCATGTAAGTCTCGACGCCCGCTTCGTTCAGGACCCCCGTCATCAGATGCGCCTCTATGTCGTTGGCGGCGCGTCCGAGCACGACCCATTCCGATCCACCGCCGTCCCAATCTTGGATGGGTAGCGGTGGCAAGACGGGAGCATCAATCCGAAGGCTCATGTTCAGTCCTTGCCGAAAATGCTGCGGGCGATCACTACTCGCTGAATCTGGTTGGTGCCCTCGTAGATCTGGGTGATCTTCGCGTCTCGCATGAAGCGCTCGACCGGATACTCCCGGACGTAGCCATAGCCTCCAAGCGCCTGTACGCAATCGGTGGTCACGCGCATGGCAACGTCCGAGGCATAGCACTTCGCGATGGCGGCCCAGTAGGAGACGTTCTTGTCCTCCTCATCGATTGCGCGAGCGGCCCGGTACACGGCCAGGCGGGCGGTTTCGACGGCCATGGCCATGTCCGCGAACAGGAACTGCATCCCCTGGAAGGAGGAGATGGAGCGGCCGAATTGCTTGCGCTCCTTGCAGTAAGCGACGGCAAAGTCGAACGCGCCCTGGGCGATCCCAAGTGCTTGGGCCGCCACCGTCGGCCGTGAGAAGTCCAAGGTGCGCATCGCGATCGGGAACCCCTTGTTGATCTCCCCGATGACGTTCTCCTCGGGGACGCGAACGTCTTCCAGAATCACCTCTCGAGTAGGGGATCCTCGGATCCCCATCTTGTCTTCCTTGCGCCCCAACGAGAACCCATCCATGTCTTTGGTGATCAGGAAGGCCGTGATGTTCTTCCCCTTCGGTCCATCGGGATCGGTGACGGCGAAATACGTGTACAGATCGGATGCTCCGGCCCCCGTGATGAAGCGTTTAGCCCCGTTGAGGACCCAGGAGCTTCCGTCCCGAACGGCACGGCTTCGCATGGCGGCGGCATCCGAACCCGATCCCGGCTCGGTGAGGCAGTAGGACATGCGGTGGTCGCCAGAGGCGATGCCCGTGCAGACCTTCTTTTTCTGCTCGTCGTTGCCGGCCACCAGAATCGGGATCGCACCAAGCTTGTTGACCGCAGGGATCAGCGAAACACCGGCGCTGACGCGGGCGATCTCCTCGACGAGGATGCATATCTCGACTGCCCCCCCGCCATAGCCGCCGTATTCCTCGGGATAGGAGACACCTGCGTATCCATTCGCGACGAGGAGTTCATCGATATCCCAAGGATATTCATCGGCTTCGTCGATCTCTGCGGCGCGAGGGCCGATCCTCTCCTCGGCCAGCTCGCGCACGGACTGACGGAAGGCCTGCTGCTCCTCTGTGAAATGAAAATTGAATCCTTCGACCACGCAACGATGCTACCCGCGACGTTTAGGCTTCGGGCCCGATGCACTCACGAATACAGGGGCGAACGTGGCGGGTTCGATAGACGCGATCAGGGATGCGATTCTGAACGAGGTGCCCGGCGAAGAGATCGGCGCGCTCGAGCTTCCTGAAGCGATGACCGCGGCCTTCGTCCGCAAGGACGAGCAAGAGATGTTTGCCGGCATCGACCACAAGGACAAGGACCCGCGCAAGTCACTTCACGTCGAAGAGGTGGCACTCCCCCCGCTGGGCCCCAACGAGTGTCTCGTTGCAGTCATGGCCTCAGCGGTCAACTTCAACACCGTTTGGACCTCAATCTTCGAGCCGCTTCCGACTTTCGCCTTCCTGGAGCGGCTCGGAAAGGAGTCGGAGCTCGGCGCGAGGCACAACCTCGACTATCACATCGTCGGTTCGGATGGCGCTGCAGTCGTATTGCGAACCGGCCCGGGCGTGACTCGATGGAAGCCCGGCGACGAAGTCACCGTGCACTGCAACTACGTGGATCTCGAGGCGCCCGAGGGCCACGACGATTCGATGATGGACCCGGGCCAGCGCATCTGGGGTTTCGAGTCCAACTTCGGCGGGATGGCCGAGATCGCGATGGTGAAGGCCAATCAATTGATGCCGAAACCGCGCCACATGACGTGGGAGGAGGCGGCGTGTCTCGGCCTCGTCTCGTCGACCTCTTACCGAATGCTCGTGTCGCGCAACGGCGCGCAGATGAAGCAAGGCGACGTCGTGCTGGTCTGGGGAGCCACCGGAGGTCTCGGCGGATTCGCTTGCCAATACGTCTTGAACGGCGGCGGGATTCCCGTCGGCGTTGTGTCGTCGCCGGAAAAGGAGCGGCTTCTCCACGAGGCCGGCATTGAGCACGTGATCGATCGCAAGGCCGAGGACTACCGCTTCTGGGATGGCGATAGGCAGGATCAAAAGGAATTCCGCCGGTTCGGCAAGAAGATCCGCGAGCTGGTCGGCGAGGACCCCGACATCGTCTTCGAACACCCTGGGCGTCAGACCTTCGGCGCCAGCGTGTTCGTCGCCAAGCGCGGGGGCACCGTAGTGAGCTGCGCGTCGACGTCGGGCTACGAGCACACCTACGACAATCGCTACTTGTGGATGCACCTCAAGCGGATCATCGGCTCACACTTCGCCAACTACCGCGAGGCCTGGGAGGCGAACCGGCTCGCCTATCTCGGCAAGATCCATCCGATCCTGTCGAAGACGTATCCGCTGAAGGAGGCGGGCGAAGCTGCGAACCAGATCCACCAAAACCTGCATAAGGGCAAACTCGGAGTGCTGTGTCTGGCGCCGCGAGAGGGCCTCGGCGTGCGCGATCCTCAGCTGCGGGCGCAGCACCTCGATCGCATCGAGCTGTTCAAGAAGTTTTCTGAATAGAAGGTTGGGACTGCCGAAAACCTAGGGCCGGTTGCTAAAGGTTGCCTTGACGACCCCGGTTGTCGCCACTCCCGCGCAGGGCAGTGACGCCGACAGCGAGTTGAGCCACACGACTATCTCGAAGCCCGGCACCACCTTGAATGGTTCCTGCGTTTGGCCGCAGATCTGTACGCCGGCAGCTCCCCCGTCGTCGGTGTGCGGCTGGATGAAGGCAGGGACGGCCAGACCCGTAGCGTCGAGGACCTCGATCTCGACGTATCGATCGCTCAGTCGACTCGGAAACTCCACGCAGCT
>JBHELF010000126.1:0-2690 GCA_046263155.1 Actinomycetota bacterium | reverse complement strand
CCTTGCAGTTGAAGACGAGAGATCCAACCGTCGACTCGCGCATATCGCACGCGGCAAGACGGTGGCTATCGTCTTCATCGACGTTGCAGGCTTTACAACTCTCACGGAGCAACGGGGCGACGACGAGGCGATCGCCCTCCTCAACCGGCTGAGCGCATTGATCGACCGGGCAGTCAAGCTGGGACAGGGCGAGTGCGTCAAGAAACTCGGAGACGGTTTTCTGTTGGCCTTTCCGTCGTCGTCACAGGCGATCCGATCGATGCTCGCGCTGCGACAGGCCATGGCCCGCGAGGGGGAGCGCGACCGATCCTTCGATCTCAAGCTCAGAACGGCAATCCACGCGGGCGAGCCTTTGATAGAGGAGGACGATCTCCTCGGCCACGACGTCAACCTGACGGCCAGGCTGCTCGATCACTGCCGTCCGGGCGAGATCATCGTCTCCGAGGCGGCCAAGGAGCTCGCGGGTCGAAGGCTCAAGTCGGTCTCCTTCGGCAAGAGCCGGACGCGCAAGATCCGAGGGCTCAGTTCGAAGGTTGTGGTCTATCCAATCGCCGTCGCTGAATCCGGCATGCACTCCGCCCGCCCCAAAACCGACCCCTCGAAAACAGCCCAGGCAGTGGCTAGGTAGCTGCTATCTCCCGAAGAGCTCGTAGGCCATGAGGGACGCGACCTCGCGCAGCAGCTCCTTGGCCTTCGTCAACCTGCTGCGCTGCAGCTCGAGGTAAGAGGCGGGACTCGTGTAGACCTCGTCGAAGCCGAGGTCCTCGGCGATTCGCTTGATGCGCTCGGAATGCAAAGGGTCGGACACGAGAAGCAAGGAAGCAATGCGGTTTAGCTCGGCGAGCGATTTCACATTTTCGAGGCTTTGAAGAGTAGTGCGACCCGAGGGTTCCTCCAGGATGTCGTCGGGGGGCACCTCCTCGGCAACGAGGTAGCGGCGCCCCGCCTCTGCCTCGGTAAAGCGGTCTCCGCTTTGCTTGCCCCCCGTCACGATCACGCGGCCCGAGAATCCCTCTTTATAGAGATAGGCCGCATGGTCGAGGCGCGCTCTGAACACGGGGGATGGCTCGCCGTCGTACTGGGCGGCGCCGAGCACGACGATCGCGTCGGCGGAGCCGAGCTCATCGCGATGCGATTGACGCCAGATCTGATAACCGAGACCCGCGGGATACGCGGCGACGATCAAGAGGACGATCAGCAGGACTCGGGCGGCAGCCTTCACTGCGCCCTTAGAAGGATTCAAACAACGCTGCGCGCTTAACCTCTTGAATAGCCATTGTCACCTTGATGCCGCGGGGACACGCCGCGCTGCAGTTGAACACCGTGCGACATTTGAAGGCGGCGTCCTTTTGCGACAGGATCTCGAGCCTCTCCTGCGATCCACGGTCACGCGAGTCGAAAATAAAACGATGAGCATTGACGATGGCCGCAGGACCCACGTATTCCTCATCCGCCCAAAAGATCGGGCACGACGTCGTGCACGCGGCGCACAGAATGCATTTCGTGGTGTCGTCGAAGCGGTCTCGCTCCTCTGGCGTCTGCAGCCGCTCCCGCTCGGGCGCGCGCTCCTGTTCGTTGGTGATCAGCCACGGTTTCACCGCGCGATAGCCCGCAAAGAACGGCTCCATATCCACGACGAAGTCCTTGATGAGGGGGAGACCGCGGATCGGCTCGACGGTGATCGGCTGCGCGAGATCCTTCACGAGGACCTTGCATGCAAGGGCATTGACGCCGTTTACGACCATGGCGTCGGAGCCGCAGATCCCGTGAGCGCAAGATCGCCGCAGGGCGAGCGACCCGTCCTGATACCACTTCACCTGGTGCAGGCAGTCGAGAAGCCGATCCATCGGCTCGGCCTGGACGGTGTAGTCCTCGAAGTGCGGCTCCGTATCGGATTCGGGATTGAACCGCAGGAGCCGAAGGGCCACATCCATCAGTACTTCCTCTCCACGGGGATGTACCTGCCCATCGTGACATCTTTGTACGCCAATCGGACCTCACCGTCCGGGGCTCGCGTGATGAAGCTGTGCTTCAGCCAGTGCTCGTCCTCTCGGAGCGTGTGGTCTTCTCGATAGTGGCCTCCGCGGCTTTCCGTGCGCGCCCGGGCCGAGATAACGAGTGCCTCGGCCATGTCCAGCAGGAAACCGAGCTCGAGGTGCTCGACCAGCTCCGTATTGAAGATCTTGCTCCGATCCCGAACGCGAGAACCCTCGTAATGCTTGCGGAGGTCCCTAATCGTGTTGAGGACCAGTGCCAGTGAGTGTTCGGAGCGAACGACCGAAGCCTTGTCCATCATCTCTTCCTGAAGGATCTGTCGAATATCGGCGGTCGATTCCGAGGCATCGCCTTCCATCGTCGAGTTAAGCCAGTCCTCGACCGAGCCCTCGACCTCTTCCGGAATCTCCGGCAATGGGTTGGCCCGCGCATACTCGGCCATCTCGAGGCCCCCGCGTCGACCGAACACCACTATGTCGAGCAATGAATTCGTGCCGAGGCGGTTCGCGCCGTGGACCGACACACACGCGCATTCGCCTGCGGCGTACAGGCCCGGCACTATCTCCCCCTCGTGGTTTCTCAGGACCTCGGCTCTGGTGTTTGTGGGAATCCCTCCCATCGCGTAGTGCGCGGTAGGCACGATGGGTACTCCCTCCGTCAGGGGTTCGACGTCGAGATAGGTGCGCGCAAATTCT
>JBHELF010000125.1:0-3552 GCA_046263155.1 Actinomycetota bacterium | reverse complement strand
TCCGTCATGAGCCGCGACGACCGCGCGATGTGCTCCCGGATCGCAGCCCGGAGACGCGGCGCCTTGAAGTCCGCTAGATGACGCATCCGCACGCGACCGTCCCGCTCCACCATCCCGAGCACCGCCGCCTTGTCGCGTGGGTTCGGGCGCCCGGTCTTGCGGAGCGCCTTCGGCTTCTTCCCGCCGATGTACGTCTCGTCCACCTCGACCGTGCCCTTGAGCGGGCCGCCGTCCATCTCGTTCGCTGGCGCCATCGCCCATCGGATGCGGTGCATCATGAACAGGGCGGACTTGTACGTCACGCCTGTCATGCGCTCGATCTGCTTCGCGCTGACGCCCTTCTTGCTTGAGCAGGCGGCCCAGAATGCGTAGCACCAGTGACGCAGCGGAATGGGCGAGTCCTCCATGATCGTCCCGAGGCGGACCGTGTACTGCTCCCCGCAGGCCCGGCACCGCCACAGGAACCGCTTGCTGCGCTCGCCGGTCTTCCGGTCGGTCATCTTGTAGCACTCTCCCACCACGCCGCACCTGGGACACGACGGCTCGTCGCCCCACCGCTGTTCTTCCATGAACTCCACCGCCGCTAGCTCGTCCGAGCAGGCGCGTGGTAACTTGGCAACGAGTTCTGACTTGCTGGTGGCGACCGGGCGAATCTTGCGCATGTGGAGCACCCGCGTTTGCGTGTACTCCAAAGATAGCGAGCCGCCTAATTTGCGTCAAGTCCATACTTCCGATCGGCGTTAGACCGCGCACCATCCATTGGCGTAGTGAAAGTCTTTCGGCAACGCACCTAAGACATTTCAAGGCCTGGTCTCTCCTCTCGTAGCTGCAGACCCCTATGAGCAGACGGATGACAAGCAGATTGTGGAAGTGGCGCACATCGCGCGATGCGGCCGCCAAAGCGTTGGTGATGTCTGTCGCTTGCGGCACATTTCTCGTAAACAGCGCGAGTTCCCAGTCGTTGCCTGCACGAGCGGTCAAGGGAATTGAGGCAGTGGACTCGCTCGTCTCCGCGGAGTTCGCCAAGGACAGCGTCGGGAGTATCACCGTCGGCGTAATCGCGGGCTCGCAGCTGGTGTGGACGCGCAGCGTTGGTTTCGCCGACATGAAGACACGTCGTCTGGCGAACCGCAATACGGTCTACCGAATCGGTTCGATCACGAAACCGTTCACGGCCGCCATGTTGATGCAATTAGTCGCCGCGGGACGGATGCAGTTGTCCGATCCTGTTGAACGGTATCTGCCGGAGGTCAAGCAGATCGCCTCCAAGCCGCGGGGCGCCTCGCCGTTCACATTTCTGCAACTGGCGACAATGACCGCCGGGCTGGCACGAGAGCCCGAGGACGCCGGGCCATTTTGGACGGGTCCAGTATCAGCTTGGGAAACGAAGTTGCTCGCTGCACTGCCTCACACGCGCTACACATCGTTTCCCGGCACTGAGTATTCCTACTCGAACATCGGCTACGCGATCCTGGGGGCCGCGCTCGCTCGCGTGGCCGGCCAGCCGTACGTCGAGTGGCAACGCTCGCACATTTTCAAGCCGCTTGGGATGCAACGCACGCGATTCGAAATCGATCCGACTATCGAATCTGATCTGGCGGTGGGATATCAGATCAAAGGCGACGGAACACTCGACGACCAGACCGCGGCACAAGAGGCTCGAGACGGGCGTGGCTACAAGGTGCCGAACGGGGCGATCTTCACGACGGTGGACGACCTCGCTCGTTTTGTGGTGTTCGAGCTTGGTCGCGGCCCGGACAGCGTGCTCGCCAGATCGGTCCTCGATGAAGCGTTCGAAGGCGTTGTGGCGACGGACCGCCTTCTGCAATCCGGGTACGGATTGGGGTTTATGGCGATGCGGCGCGACGACTACTCCTTTTTCGGGCATAGCGGGAGCGTCGCGGGCTATCGGGCAGCGATGTACTACGACCGTGCATATCAACTTGGTGTGGTGCTCCTTCGGAATGTTGTCGGCGGCAAACAGGATCCCGATCGCCTCGCCGTTGACATCCTCTCCTCACTGGCCGCGACGAAACGCGCCGAAATCCAGGCAGACATCGACAGGCGAGTGAAAGCGCAAGCGGCATCTCCAGGTAGCGAAGCCGCCGTTCGTAGAGTCATTGGAGAATTGCGACTCGGGAAGCCCAATTACGACCTCATGAGCTCAGCGTTGGCACGACTGACGCGGCGGCAGATCGCACAAGAGCAGGCTACAATAGCGAAGCTCGGAGCACTCCAGTCGCTGACCTTCAAGGGCGTCGGCCCGGCCGGTCCGAATATCTATCAGGCCACGTTCGAAAAGGGTTCGCTGGAATGGCGGATTTGGCTCAACCTGGATGGCAGCGTTGACTATTTCAGCTACCGCGCTGTTTCGCCGCCGAAGCAGTGACTCGCGGGTCAACGCTCGGGCTTCGTCTGCAAAGCTCGGTCACCTTGCGAGCGCAAAGTCGGAATCTGGTTTCCGCATACGCGGCGCGGTCTAACGATCGTTGAACCTGCCGAGCGACCTGCGGATCGCTCGCTTCGCTCGCCTTTGTTTGATTCGCTCGCAGGTTAACTCGGGCGTTAGCCAGCAACGAGCATCGAAAAAAACGGAGGGCGGCGGGGCTGAAGAGCATACTTTGCTACGCTACACCATCGGCGATACTCTTACGTAATGCGACCCCTTCGGTATTCCATCAACGTCACATTGGACGGGTGCTGCGATCATCGTGCAATGTTCGCGGACGAAGACGTGCATCGTCACGCGGTCGAGAACCTCGATCAGGCCGATGCCCTCCTCCTTGGCCGGGTGACCTACGAAATGATGGAGGCGGGGTGGCGGCGGCCGGCGCCGGCGGGAGCGAGGCCTGATTGGATGGAACCCTTCGCCCGGACGATCGACGCGGCAAAGAAGTACGTCGTTTCGAGCACCCTGGACCGGGTCGATTGGAACGCGGAGCTCGTGCGCGGGGATCTGGGGAAGGCCGTTCAGCAGCTCAAGTGGGAGTCGGGTAAGGGACTGCTCGTGGGAGGCGTGAAGCTCCCGCTGGCGCTGGCGGAGCTGGGATTGATCGATGAGTACGAGTTCGTGGTGCAGCCCAGGCTAGCGGGCCATGGGCCGACGTTGTTCGCGGGGCTATCGAAGCATGTCGACTTGAAGCTCGTGAGCCGGCTGGAGTTTGGCTCGGGGGCGGTGGCGATGCGGTATGAGCCCAGAAGGTAGCCATCGGCGAACGCGCCCTCAACGAGGCCGATACGGACGTCCGACTTGTCGGTGATTAGGTGTCTCTTGGCTGCTGGGTAACGAACGCTGAAGCTGACGAGCGATCTGTGGATTGCGAGCGCTTGGCGCTCGCTCTTGTTTGATTCGCTCGCAGCTTAGCGGGGGCGTTAGGCCGAGGGGCAAAACAGCACAACAGAACAGATGCAGAAAGGGTGCACAGTCATCCGCGATCTTCGCATCGTGCGGTGCACAGGGGAGTTGGCATGAATTCGCTGCGGAAGTACTCGTTGGCCGCTGGCCTCTTCTATCTGCTCACCTTTGTGTCGATCCCCACCCTCGCTCTCTAC
>JBHELF010000124.1:0-9445 GCA_046263155.1 Actinomycetota bacterium | reverse complement strand
TCGGCTCGTATAACTTGCCCTCCTAACCACAGGGATGGGGGATCCATGGCCGACACACCTACGGGTGGCACCGCCTACGAAGAAAAGGTCGAGCGACTCGCGCGCAAGCTTCTGCATGGCGGCGATGGAAACGCTCCCGCGGCGCAAGACATGGAGGCGGCCCGGCGTGCCGCCCGGCGCATGCTGGAGGAATCCGATGCCCGCACCTCACAGGCTGCGGAGCTCGATCCCGATGACGACGACGTAATCAGGCGCTCCTCCTCTGAGACTGCGGCAAGCGGCGACACCGGAGGCACCCCCCGCGTCTCGGACGGAGAGTAGGCAGGGTTTTCGCGCTCTAACTACGGGCAGTGACGCGAGAACCGGCGCTCGCTACATGACGTAGTCGAACGACCCGTTTGGGCCTGGGCTCCACCCGAACGTGCGATTTCCGGGCCACCCCTACGTGGCGAGGATGAGTCACGTGGGAATTTCTGGATTTGAGCGTCCGGTGAGCGGCCAGGCATCCCCTGAACTCGTTCTCGACGTCGGCGCCGTCTCGGCGACTGAGTCGACCGGCAGCGCGGAGGAACACTTCCGCGCCCTGATCGACAGCATCAAGGACTCCGCGGTTTTCATGCTGGACCCCGAGGGTTTCGTAACCACATGGAACGACTCGGCGGCGGCACTGTTCGGCCACTCCGAGGCCGACGTCGTCGGTCAGCACTATGCCTGCTTCTATTCCTCCGAGGACGTTCGGCTCGGCAAGCCACAGCGCCAATTGCAGATCGCTGCGACGGAGGGTCGTTACGAGGACGAGGGCTGGCGCATCAAGAAGAGCGCGGCCCGCTTCTGGGCGAACGTCATTCTCACGCCGCTGCGCGACGCCGGTGGCGCGGTCGTCTCCTTTGCTCAGGTAACTCGCGACATAACGGAGCGCAAACAATTTGAAGAGCAGCTCGCTCATCAATCTCTGCACGATCCGCTCACGGGGTTGCCGAACCGGATCTTGTTCCTCGACCGTCTGAGGCTCGCTCTTACTCGGGCCGAGAGAAACGCAACCAAAGTCGCCGTGCTGTTCCTGGACCTCGATCGTTTCAAGTTCATCAACGACAGTCTCGGCCACAGTGCCGGCGACCAGATCCTGACTTCGCTCGGGCACCGGCTGCAGACCGCGCTGCGACCTTCGGACACCGTCGCAAGATTCGGCGGCGACGAGTTCACGATTCTCTGTGAAGACATCTCGACGGAGGCGGGCGTCGGCGAAATCGTCGATCGAATCACTCAGACGGTCGAAAGGCCCTTTGTTCGTGACGAGGACGAGGTATTCGTAACCGCCTCTATCGGTGTGACGTTCTCGAGCGAGCGAAACAACAGCCCCGAGGCGTTACTGCGCGACGCCGATATGGCGATGCACCAAGCGAAACAGCAGGGGCGCGCTCGTCACGAGCTGTTCCACTCGGGTCTGCGCGAGCAAGCGGTCGAGCGCCGTGAGATCGAGAGCGCTCTTCGCAGAGCGGTCGATCGCGACGAGTTCCGGATCCTCTATCAGCCACAGGTGGACCTCAGATCCGGACGCGTCAGCGGCGTCGAGGCACTTCTGCGCTGGGAGCGGCCGGATCAAGGCCTCGTGGCCCCGAACAAGTTCATATCGCTGGCGGAGGAGACGGGTCTCATAGTTCCGATCGGGGCATGGGTCCTGCAGAAAGCGTGTCTCGATGCGCGCCGCTGGATCGAGGAGGCTCCGGAGGGCGAGCAGATCTCAGTGACGGTGAACCTTTCAGCTCGACAGCTGGCGCAGAGAAACCTCGTTCAGCTTGTGTCGGAGTCCATCGCCGATGCCGGCATCGACCCCCGCCGTCTCTGTCTCGAAATCACGGAGAGCACCCTTATGGAGGAGGTCGAGTTCACGCTTGCGGTGCTGCGTGACCTGAAAGCACTCGGGCTCACACTCAGTGTGGACGACTTCGGAACGGGGTACAGCTCGCTCAGCTATCTGAGACGTTTTCCTCTCGACGTTTTGAAGGTCGACCAATCCTTCATCAATGGATTGGGGCGCAATAGGGACAGCTCGGCGATAGTCGCAGCCATAGTGCATTTGACGTTGGCCCTGGGAATGAAGCCGATCGCGGAGGGGGTAGAACGGCGGCAGCAGATGGAAGAGCTGCTCGCGATGGGGTGCGGCTTCGCCCAGGGCCACTACTTCGCCACACCGCAAGACAACGCGGCCATGAGCCGGCTCGTCTCGCAGACCCTTTTGTAGTCCAGCGGTTGCTCCCACACTGAATAGTTCATCACCACAGCAACAACTAGCCGGGTTGGTGGCTAGTCTGCACCCATGACCGAAGCGGTCCACGGTGGCGTCATCGCGGCGCGCGCTCTCAAAGCGCTGGGCGTCGAGCACCTCTTCGTCTTGACAGGCGGCCACATCTTTCCGCTGCTCGACGGTGCGAGGGAGGAAGGAATCCGGATCGTCGACTTCCGTCATGAGCAGAGCGCGGCATACGCAGCGGAAGGATGGTCGCGTCTGACTCGAAGTCTCGGGGTCTGCGCGGTGACCGCCGGCCCCGGCGTCACAAACATCATGAGTCCGCTCGCGCAGGCGCGTTTCAACTCGGCGCCCGTGCTGGCGCTTGCAGGCCGCGCCCCGACGTATAGGTGGGGGCAAGGTTCGCTGCAGGAGATCGACCACGTGCCGTTTGTCGCCCCACTGGCCGAGGCGAAGACCGTTACCGACACCGCCGCGATCGCCGACGAGATCTTGGCCGCGGCCGAGCGGGCCGACAGACACCCCCGAGGTCCGCAGTTCCTTGACTTCCCTCTCGAGGTTTTGTTCAACACCTTAGATGTAGAGATCGGACCTCCACATGTGCAACTCACCGGGGGAGTGGTCCTCTTCCGAGGCAAGCCCACGATTCCCGAGCTCATCGAGGAGGCCCAGCGGCCGGTGTTGGTTGTTGGCTCCAATGTCTGGCTGGATCGGGCGGAGGACTCGCTGCGCGAATTGGTCGAGGCAGCAGAGATACCCGTGTACATGAATGGCCAGGGCCGAGGCTGCCTTCCCGCCGACCACAGGCTCGTTTTCTCTCGCAGCCGATCCGCGGCTCTCAAGCAGGCGGACCTCGTGATCGTGGCGGGCGCGCCTTTGGACTTTCGTTTGGGTTTCGGCCAGGGATTCGCCCCCGACGCACGGGTCGTTCATTTGGATTCCACCGCCGTGACCGAGCACATTCCACTTGCGGCCGCGGGCGTGAAGGCTCCTCTCAATCTCAGTTTCCATGCGATCACAGTGGGAATCCGGAAACCGCCCGACACAAAGGAGTGGTTGGACACGCTCCGAGGCATGGAGGAGGAAAAGAGGACCCAGGTACAAGAGGAATTGCATTCGCCGGCGCGACCCATACATCCGATGCGGATATACGGCGAGCTTGTGCCTCTGCTAGACCGCGACGCGATCGTCATAGGCGACGGCGGCGATTTCGTGTCCTATGCGGGCCGCGAGGTCCCCTCGTTCGAGCCGGGCCGCTGGCTCGACCCCGGGCCCTACGGTTGTCTCGGTTGCGGGCCCGGCTACGCGATTGCGGCCAGGCTCGCGCATCCGAATCGCCAGGTGGTCCTCTTGTTCGGTGACGGCGCGATCGGTTTCTCGGGCACCGAGCTGGAAACGATGGTCCGGCTAAAGCTGCCGGTCGTGTGCATCGTCGGCAACAACGGAATCTGGGGATTGGAGAAGCATCCGATGCGCGCGCTCTACGGCCAGGACGTAGCCGCCGAGCTTCAGCCGGGCATTCGCTACGAGCAGATGATGGAGGCCTTCGGGGGCCGCGGCGAGTTAGTAGAGGATCCCGACGACATCGGGCCGGCTTTGAAACGAGCCTTCGATGCGGGCGAGCCTTACCTCGTCAACGTCCTGACTGATCCGGAGATCGCGTACCCGCGCTCGGCGAACCTCGCCTGAGCAGCTAAGAAATCGAGATCGACGCGATCTCGACGGGTTGGGGGACTCCCTTTAGTTCCGCCGTCCGAAACTCCGAGACTGGAAAACGGATCCGTGCGGCCTCAACGACCTCGCGCGATGCCAGGATCTCGCCGGCTTGTGCAAGCGCACCGATGCGTGCGGCTTCGTGTACGCCCATTCCTTCGTAGTCGCGGCCTCGTCGAGCTGCGTCCGCGCAATGGAGACCTATTCGCACCTGCGGGGCGAAGCCGGTCTCTTTCCTGTGCGCCGCGAGACGCTTTTGAACGTCGACCGCGCATTCCACTGCTTCGCCGGGTTGCTCGAACGCCACGAAGAAACCGTCGCCGACTTGCTTGACCTCTTCGCCGTTATGTGTGGCGAATAGCTTGCGCATGGCGTCGTCGTGCCACGAAAGTAGATGACCCCATGCGTCGTCGCCGAGCACCCCCGCGAGGTTTGTCGATCCCACAATGTCGGTGAACATGAAAGTCCTGGTCAGCCGCTGCGTGGGAATGGAGGCCTTGGCCAGCTTCTCTGAGATTTCTTCGCCCAAGAGGTCTAGGACGCGGCGCAGGTCGAGCTGCGCGCCGAGCTTCTCGAAAGCCTTCTTTGCCGTTTGCAGCTCGAATTGGGCGTCGTCCTCGTCGCCCGCGGATTGAAGCGCCATTCCGAGCAGGAGGCGCACCCGGGCGGCTTCGTAGGGAAGGTCGGCTTCCTGCCACGAGCGGAGGCTGTGGCGCAGCTCCTTGATCGCCCTCGAATAATCGCCTTCGGAGTAGCGAATCGAGCCGCCCGCTTGCAACGTCGCCGCGTGAAAGACCTTGCTGTCGTAGGTCTTTCGCAGCTCCTCCATTTCGGCGTGTGCATGCCTTGCCGTTTCGAGGTCTCCGGCCGCAACGGCGATCTCTACCTGTCCGGGAAGAAGGCGAATGCGCGAGATGTCGGACGCCTCCTCCACGGCGCGGCCGATCCCTCTTTGGGCTGGTTCAACCTTGCCCTCGGCGAGTCGTAGCAAGCCGAGCCCTGGGTGGGGACTGCGCCCGAGCTCGTTCGCCTGGCGAAAGGCGTCTTCGGCGCCTTCCAGGTCCCCCATCCGCAAACGCACCTCGCCGACTTCATAGAAACCTTCGCCAGCGAACATCACATTGAAGCCGCCGAGCTCCGTGAGGGCGCGCCGTGCCTCTTGCTCGGCCTCTGCCCACGAGCCGCGCAACTTCATGATCTCGGCTCGATGGATTCGGCACATCCCAGGAAACCCACCGACTGATTGACGTTCGCACCAACGCATCGAGGCTTCCGCCCACTCGCTGGCTCTGCCGTAGTCCGTCAGCTCACTGGTGGTGGAGATCGCAACGCAATAGATCATTCCGGTAGAGAAGGGACGCAACTCGCCACTTATGGCCGCCACGGTCGCCTCGTCGAGTAGAGCCAAACCTTTCTTGACTTCGCCCATATCGACCAAGGCGCGGCCCTTCAGGACAAGTCCGAAGGCCTGAAGGTCGCGATCGCCGAAGCGCGTCCCGATCTCGATCGTGGCCTCGCCGAAGGTAACCGCGAGTTGATGCTCTCCGCTAAAGAGTCCCGAGAGGCCACGCATCGTTGTGAGCCAACCCCGCTCAACACAATCGCCTTCGCCCTCCAGCAGGCGCTCCGCCTTGTTGATCCAGGCGTTAGCGACGGCAGCCGCGAGCTTGCTGAAGTGGTCGTTAGCCAACTTGGCCGCCACCACCGCTGCCTGCCGCTTGCTGCCCGCCTTCACGTGGCCCGAGTAGGCGCGTTCGCGAATTGCGAGCGCGTCGTCGAGACGACCGACCCAATAAGCCGCCTCGCCGTAAAGCTCTAGATCCTCCGGAGAGAGGGTGAGGGCGTTATCCGCACGCGTCAGGAGGTCAAAGGCTTCATGCCAGGAGCTCCGACCGGCGGCGTCGCGCCCCGCCTGAAGTGGCGACTCTTCGACAACCTGACTCAACGGATCCATCCCCTCGAGTGGATGTTACGCATTCATTCTCCGTCGCAGGGCGGGACAGGACAAGATGCCCCGAGGCTGCCCGGCGCCGGGGTCGCTCTAATGAACTAGGCCGCGGCGGAAGCCTTCGGCCACCGCCCCGGCTCGGTCGTGCACTCCGAGCTTTCTGAATATCTGTTTCAGATAGGTCTTGACGGTGTCTTCAGACAGGCCCATGTCGCTCGCGATCTGACGCGTCGATTTTCCGTGCGCCATCTCTTGAAGAGCGGTCATCTCGCGATCGGTCAGCGCGTGCGGTCCCTTGCCGCCGATGCGACCGAATATCCCCTCGGTCACTCCGGGGTCGAGGACCTGGCGCCCCTCCATGACCTCGTTGATAGCCCACACGACGAACTCCTCCGACGCGCTCTTCGATAAATAGCCGTCGGCCCCAGCCTTGATCGCCTGGGCGACCGTCGCCGGGTCCTTGAACATCGTGAGTGCGAGGACCTTGGCCGGCTTCGGCCCCTGCTTGATTTGGCGCGTCGCGTCGATTCCGTTCATCCCGGCTCCGAAGTTGACGTCCATGAGCACAACGTCGATTTCTCTCTCCTGGACCGAGCGGATCGCCTCCTCGGCCGAGTGGACTACCCCCACGAGGTCGATGCCGTCGATCTCCGACAACATCTTTTGGAGACCCTGCGATACCAGCTTGTGGTCCTCTGCGATCAGAAGCTTCATTGGTTGACCGCGACCCCTCCCGGCAGGATCGCTTCGATGCGCGTGCCCTCGCCGGGTATCGACTGCAGTTCGATGCGTCCGCCCACCCGCGCTGCACGCTCCTTCATGAGATCCATACCGACATGCTCCGGTCCGGCCTCCGTCGTGGTATCGAAACCCTCCCCGTTGTCCTCGACCACTATATGGACGAGTCCATCTTGATTCTCGACGCGTACTGAAACTTCTTGAGAGTTGGCGTGCTTGAGTGCGTTGGTGAGGGCCTCCTGAAAGATCTGGAAGGCCGCCAGGGCCACCGGCGTCGGGGGCTCTTTCGTGATCTCGCCCTCGAGTGTGATCGTCGTTCCCCAAAGGGTCGAGAGCTCGTCGGCGTACTTGTTCATGGTCTCCATGAGCCCACCCTCAGCCATGGACGAGCGGCGTAAGTCGACCAGGGAGTCGCGGAGCTGGTCGATCCCATCATCCAGAGCGCGCCCCGCCGTCTCAACCGCAGCACGCGCTTCCGGATACTGGCCTTCTTCTATAGCCCTCGAGGCATTGCGGAAGCTGTACGAGGCGGCCGTCAAAAGTTGGAGGCTTGCGTCGTGGATGTCCTCGGCAATCCGATGCCGCTCCGCTTCCCGCTCCTGAAAGACCTTCTCAGTTGCGTGGAGTAGATCTTCCTGCTGTTTGCGGACCTTCTCGGACAGCTCTTGCTGGCGCCTTGCCCCAAGGATGCTTAGGCGCGCGAATAGCAGGGGAATAAGCACGGCGGCAACGGCCCAATTGCCAATCTCATTTGCGACAACGGCTGTGACCGCTCCTAAGGCGGTGAGAACAATGTAAGAGAGGGCAAATCCGGCTCGAGGCTTAGGCACAAGAACCGACAGCACCCTCCGATACGGAGCATGCTGATGCAGAGTGACTGAGATTGACACCAAGCCAAGATTGGTCGCGACCTGAGCCATCGCGGCAAGCGCCACGACAATCGGGTTGAACGGATTCAAGAAGGCAGCACAGATGAAAGCGGCTGTGGCGACGGACAACGCACTCTGGAGCCGATTGAATATTGTTCTAATGAGCTCGATCTCCCCGCGTACTTCGCGGATGTCGAAAGCGGCAAGGCCACCAATGAGCATGGCCAGCCCAGGGTTATCCCTGAACAGAATTGCAATTGCAAAACGTATGGGGAACCCCATAGTTATCTGGGATTCCAATCCCAGAGATACCGGCAGTAAGTCGACTGCCGCGAGGAGCACGATCCAAAAGGCGATGGTGCCAAGGTCGTGTGAGCCCAGTCCCTTTTCGGCTAGCTGCCAAGCCAGAAGGGATAAGGCAATCACACTCGTAGTGAGCCAAAAAAAACGAGCGGCTCTCATAAATTCATCGTAAGTGAGGCGCTTGAAATCAGCGGGAAAAGAATCAGGGGGACAGTGATCAGCTGTCCCCCCGGTGCAATGCTTTTAGCCCTTCCAAGTGGCGCCGGCAGTCTGGAAAATGGCTGCCAGGACGCTTGCGAAAGCAAGAAGGCGTACCTTCATTTTGCGGCTCCTTTCGGGAACTCGAATCCGACAGGACAGCCGCTCCGCTCAGGTACTTAAATCAATCCGCTAGGGGTGTTGCTCCCTTCGTTGTGAATCCGCTTGTGTCACCCGAATGGGTGACACAGCAACCCAAGTAGGTGATTGCTGGTCAGGGTAAGGGGAACGACCTTGTAAGGCAATACTTTTTTTCTCACCAGGTGGCGAAAGGCGCTTGAAAGCGGCTCGCGAAGTCCCACGCAAGGCCTCGCGCCCGTCGCGCGAAACGCCTGAATCCAGCCCAGTCACATCCCGGGTTCTAGCAGAGCAGGCCCCTATCATGAGCGACATGCGGGAACGTCTTGCGAAGCTCGAAGAAGACATCTTGCAGGTACCCGGTGTGGAGAGCGTTCGCATCGCCGGCGAGGAAGCCCCGACGGAGATCCACATCGTGGGCTCGCCCGAACGACCACCCAAGCAACTGGTACGAGACATCCAATCGCTTGCCGCGGCACGCTTTGGGATCCCAATCGATCACCGCATCGTTTCGGTAGTGGTTCTCGACCGCCGCAAGGAGAAGTCCGCGACGGCCGCCGACGACGCAAGACCGGTCCTCGACAGCGTGATCGTCGCAAGCAAACGCCGCGGTAGCTGGGTGAAGGTCGCCCTGCAGTGGCCCGATGGAGAGATCACCGACGGTGCCGCTGCCGCGGGGCCGTCGAGGGACGTGAGGGCCCGGGCGGCCGCGTCCGCATGCATCAAGGCCCTTGAGCCGGCGCTTAAGCGCATGAATGCCACTTTGCAGCTGGACCAGATCCAGATCCACAGGATCGGCTCGCTGGACTCCGTTCTGGTCGGAGTCACGGTCTTTCAGGATGCGGGCTCCAACAAGCTCCTGGGTTCTGCCACGATTCACGACGACGTGGCGACTGCCACGGTGCATGCGATCCTGCATGCCACGAACCGCAAATTCCGTTAGGAGCTCGCGCGGCGAGTTCTGTCCCAGTTGTCAGACAGTTGTCAGACAGGACGCCGAGTTACACCTGCGCCCGGTTCCACTTTCTGAAATTTCCGAGGGTCCAGACGTCACCTCACGGAGGAGCCGGAGCGCGCCTGCACATAGACCAATCGAGCGAGCCCCAGGATCAACACGAAGTCACCGACGCTGAGAATCTGACGCATGCCCGGCAAGGGGATGACATCGGCGAGCCACGGCAGTTTCGTGTCCTCGTCGACGCGCTCGTGCTTGACCGTGCCCTCGACCGGAGGCGGCTCCAAGCCCGCCCTCCGGGCCCCCTCGACCCCGACCGGCATCGCCCCGTTCGC
>JBHELF010000123.1:0-12648 GCA_046263155.1 Actinomycetota bacterium | reverse complement strand
TCGTCACCAATTACCTCGAGCTTGATCCAGTTCGTCTCGAAGGCTTCCCGGGCGAGCTCCGCTGTCTGCACCGCGTCATGCGCCGTAAAGCACCCGGCGGTATTGGGCAGAAGCCGGACCCCGGTTCGTTCGAGCACCTCCACGATCGAGCCGCGCGCCGTCGGATTGACGCGTCGCAGCGCGACGGTCGCGATCTCGGCCCCCGAAGCGGCGACGGCTCGTTCCAGGATGTCGAGATTGGTCGCCCCTCCCGTGCCGATGATCAGCCGGGAGGAGAAGCTCTCGCCGGCTAGCTGAAGCGGATCGTCCATCTAGCCACCTCCGACCGCTCGCAGCACCTCAACGCGATCTCCGTCGTCAAGTGAGGTATCGCGCCAGAGATGTCGCGGCACAACCTCTCCATTGACGGCGACGGCGAGACCGCGGGGCTCGGGATCCTCCACCAGGACGGCGACAACGCGGTCGATGGTGGCGTTCTCGCCGAACTCGGACGGATTGCCATTAAGCAGGATGTTCATGCGGAGGCTTTCATTCGATCGAATCGCTGCGGCGAGTACGGCTGCATCGTCGCGGGCAAACTGCCCTTTAGAAGCAGCTCGCTGACGGCCGCGGCCGTCACGGGGGTCAGAAGCATGCCATTGCGATAGTGGCCGGTGGCGATGACCAAGCCGTCGACCGCGCTCGGGCCTATAAGGGGCGCATTGTCGGGTGTCCCGGGACGCAGCCCCGCGGTGGCCTCGACGAACTCAAGTTCCGTGATTCCGGGCATCAATTCGTACGCGTTGCGCAAAAGCTCGTGGACCGCGCCGGCGGTTACGTTCGTGTCGAAGCCCTGCTCTTCGACCGTAGCTCCGACGATCGTCCGTCCGTTGACGCGGCTAACGATGTAGACGTCGAGCCCCCTCACGTTGTGCTCGGAGAACGGCTCCTTGTTGGTGTTCTGAAGGTGGATCAGCTGTCCCTTCACCGGACGGACGGGAGGTAAAGCTTCACGCGGTATCCCGGGGACAGACCCCGACCAGGAACCGGCCGCGACCACGACGACGTCGGTCATCAGCGATGTTCCGTCAGAAGTCCGTACCCCGTGGGCCCTTCCCCTGTGAACGAGGACTTCCTCGACGCTCTGCTCTTCTATTTGAACGTCGGCGAGGCGACATGCCTCCAGCAGTGCCGCGGTGAGGGCACGGTTATCGATCTGGTGGTCGCCATCCACTCGGATGCCGCCTCGCACGACCGGACTGAGGCCCGGCTCCAGGGCGCGACATCCGGCGCGGTCCAGGCGTTCGACCTCGAGCCCCAAGCTTTGTTGAAATGAGAAAAGCCGCGCCAACTCTTCGTTCTCGTCGGCGTCGCGCGCCACAATCAACGTCCCGCATCTGCGGTAGCCGACCGTCCGACCGGACGCGGCCTCGAGTTCGGCGACGAAGGTCGGATAGGAAGCCGCTGCTTCCAGGTTCAGCTGGAGGAGCTCGCGCTCTCCGTAATGAGCCTCGGTGACCGGGGCGAGCAGGCCGGCAGCTGCGTGGGAGGCGCCTCGTCCCGGCGCCGGATCAATGACCGAAACGGAGAGCCCACCGGCGGCCGCGCGCCACGCAATGGCGAGGCCGACCGCGCCGCCGCCGACGACGATGACATCGAAGTGGCCCTCAGACTTAGTTCGCAGAAAGATCTCCTTCCCGGCCGGCATTACCCGGCGGGTCCGCGGGTCGCGGGCACTCCAGCCCGCCTCTCAGCCCGGTCTTCTCCGAGCTCCCCGGCGTTGCCTCAATGATAGAGCGAGCGTTATGGGCCTAGCTCAGGGACCCCAGTCTCTGAAGTATCGAATCTTGCTTGAGAACCAAGCCCTTTTCTAGCTGCAGGACGGTGCCCCGCTCCGGTCGAGCGCTGAAGCGAAGATCGTCGACGAGAGCCTTCATCAAATGAATGCCGCGGCCGCCTTCGCTCGGTTCCTCCGTAGTCGGGACGGTGCCCGAGTCGGCGAAGCCGGAGCCGCGGTCCATCACACGAATGGTTGAGAAGGTTTCGTCAAGCTTGACTTCGACCTCATAGGCACCGTCGGAGTCGGAAGCGTGCTTCAGCACGTTGGTGCACGCCTCTGTCACCGCGAGCTCGATGTCTTCAATACAGCTTCCCTCGACGCCGAGTGTCTTCAAGGCGTCCCGGCAGATGTGGCGGACGACCGGAACGCTGACGGCGTCGCGGGGAAGCGACATGTTGAAGACAATGTACATATCTGACGCGTGCCCGAGAGCGCTCAAGCGCAAACCGAAGCAAGCAGCCTTGGCTCGACCGCTATCTGGATCTCGTGCGGGCCTAGACGGCGCCCGCCTCGACGAGCTTGCGAAACTCGTCCAGGGCCACTTCGAGTTGGTCGTCGGGATCTTTTATGACCTCGGCCACGATCTCCCCGACTTTGCCCCCGGGTGGGTCATACGACAAGGCGACGGTGAGCTTGGTTCCCGCTCCCGCCGGATCGAAGCGGACCACTCCGCTGGTGTTCACCTGCGAGTCACCCACGCTCTCCCACGCGATGCGCTCGTTCGCAACGTCTTCGGTTATCCGAGCGTCCCACTCGACCGTCTTGCCCGCCGGGCCCTTTACAACCCAATGCGAGTTCTCGCCATCCACGATGACCTTGTCGACGTCGGTGAAGATGGCGGGGAAATTCTCGAAGTTCTTCCAGTATGTATAGACCTTTTCCACAGGTGCGTTCACCTCTGCATAACGGTTCGCGGAACCCATGACACGACCTCCTCCAAAGGGAATCTATGGAGGTGCCATTACCCGAATTAGGGACCTGCTAAAAGTCTCGGACCTAGTTGGCAGACAGCGCCTTCGTCAGCGCGATGAGAGCGTGATCCACATCTTCAGTGGTTACATCTCGATGGGTGACAAGACGCATCGTGTGCTCGTCGCTGATCGTGATGATGCCTTCTGCCCGCAGCGCATCGCTTATCTGCGGTCCCGTTTTCAAGAACGGCCCGAGGTTCAGGTAGACCATGTTCGTCTCGATTGAGTCGAGGTCTACGGCCTCGGGATGCAGGTCGGCCAGGCCTTCGCCCAGACGACGAGCGTTCGCATGATCCTCGGCCAGTCGCTCGACGCCGGTCTCCAAGGCAACTCTCGCGGCGGCCGCGATGACGCCTACCTGTCGCATGCCCCCGCCCATCCGCTTCCTAAGACGGCGTCCCTCCGCGATCAGGTCTGCCGACGAGCAGACCATCGAACCGACCGGGGCCCCCAGTCCCTTAGAAAAACAAAACGTGACCGTGTCGGCACACGCAGCCCAATGCGCGGCAGGGGTCCCAGTTGCGACCTGCGCGTTGAAGATCCGCGCTCCATCCAAGTGAACTGCGACGCCGCGCTCCCTTGCGAGTGACGCGATCGCCTCGGCGGCCTGAAGGGGAAAGACTCGTCCACCGGCCGCGTTGTGGGTGTTCTCGATCGCGACGACCGCGGTACGGGACGAGTGGTCGCTACCCGGCCTGATCCAAGCCGCGACCTGCTCGGCGGAGATCATCCCGTTTTTCCCCGGAACGGGACGCGCCACCAGACCGAGATGGGCGGCTACGGATCCGCCCTCGTAGTGGAGGAAATGGGCATTGGTCTCGCAGATCACTTCATCGCCGGGCCGCGTCAGCGAACCGAGCGAAACCTGGTTGCCCATCGACCCCGTAGGCACGAACAGTCCAGCTTCTTTGCCTAAGAGGTCCGCGGCGTATTCCTGGAGGGAGTTGACGGTGGGGTCGTCGCCAAAGACATCGTCGCCTACCTCGGCCTCGGCCATCGCCTTTCGCATCTCAGGCGTGGGCCGCGTGACGGTGTCGGATCGAAGGTCGATCAGCTTGTCGTTCAAGCGAGCGAGTCTAAGTTGGAATTACGGTCGATCAGGTCGGCGGAGCCAGGGGCAGCCGGGGGGATCGGGATTCGTCTCTCGGTCGTAGAAAGCGCAAGGAGCAATCGAGGCGGTCTTAACCGGGCTCCATGGGCCGACCAGGACAGGGCCATCGCAGCTCGGCAGAATCAAGGGATCGCTGGTGATGCCCTCAGGCGCAAAGTTGTTCAGCCAGCAGTTACCCATCCCCTCTTGATCCCACCAAAAGTCCATCCCGTTGCGTAGCATTTTCCCGCTTGGGGTGACTCCCATCGTGTTATTCACGAATCGATTGAAGTGCGAGGTGTCGAATTGTTTCTCCGGCTCCTCGTCCCCGCGGAGATAAGCCGGCACCCAGAACAACGCCACGCCGTAGCGCCAGTTGTCATAGATGTAGTTCCGGCTGAGGACATTCGCGTTGCCACCCGCGATGACCATCCCGACCCCCACCGGTGCCGGGAAAGTCGGACAGACAACGCCGTCCTCAATCCCTCGTCGGCGGAGAGGCTTTTGGCACGTGCCATCCCGGGCGTAACGGAAGTAATCCTGGTTGTTGTCGTACATGTAGTTGTTTACGAACCTTCCGGAATCCTGCGGATCGCCGGGATGATCGGTAGCGAGACTGTCCACCACGATGCCGGTTGTGTTCTTGTAGAACCGATTGTCATGTACGTAAACGGAGTTACCCGCGGTACCCGAGAATCCCAGCAGATTGTGATGTGATCGGCAGTATTGCACTTCGATTGACGTGCGGGAACCGTGAAGCTCGGCAGCGGAGCCGGGATAGAGGCCGCCATCGCCGTTCACATACGCTTCGCAATGCGTGTAGAGGCCGTGGTCGGAGGCATACGTGAGAAATCCGTACTCGTCGTTCCACCGCCCGATCATGCGATCGATAACGAACCCGTCTGCCTGAATGATGTAGACCGCATTAAATTCGCTGCGCTGGACCGTGAAGTTTCGGAAATAGATCCCATCCGCACGGTCGGCTCGAAGACCGTTCAACCGGTTGAAGTTGTTATCCAGGATCACGTCGAGCGGCTTGGCGCCGGTGCCTTCCATCTGAAGGTCGCACATCGGTCCGTCGCAGGCGATCCCTCGATCCGGGCCATCGCCGAAAATCGCAACCAGATTGTCGAGGTGAGGACAGGCACGCTGTTGCTCGTAGGTCAGGGGTCGGCGTTCCTCTAGCGCTTTGCAAGCTTCGCTGAGCTTGGCGAGGCTCGGTTGCTCTCGATAAACACCGGGCTGGATGAGGATGCGCGTGCCCGGCTTTTTGACCGCGTTGACTGCGGCCTGGATGTGTTGAAACCCACGTTCTCTACATTCCGAGTAGAGCCGTTCGTTGTAAGCACGAAGCTCGGGCGGGAGCTTTGCGATGCGCTGTGGGGTGTCCGGCTTGCAGACGACGAGATAAGAGCCGGATGTGCGGTACTTCGGGACGTGTCCCTTGCCGGACGGGAACCCGGATGCTCTCTCCACGTGCGCCTGCACGTTCGGTACAAGAAGTAAGAGGCCTAAGAGGCCCGCGACCGCCGACCGCTTGATCACCGACAAAGCGTACCCGCCTGCCTCTTGGTCACAGCTTGCAAAGCTTCCCCGCGCGGACGGCAAACTCCTGCTCAGCCGAAGAAGACCTCTGCCGTCTCGTAGAGCTCGGGATCCAGAGTCTTCAGGGTGCCGACCCCCTCGTTGAGGCCGGCCCGGACGATCTTGGTGCCGCGCAGTGCCACCATCTTTCCGTAGTCGCCTTCGCTCACCGCGTCGATCGCCTCGATACCGAAGCGCGTAGCCAGAACCCGGTCGAAGGCCGTCGGGGTGCCACCTCTCTGAATGTGACCGAGGATCGTGACGCGCGTTTCGAACCCGGTGCGCGCTTCGATCTCATGTTCCAGCGCAACGCCGATCCCTCCCAGCCGGACATGCCCGAACGCGTCCTTCTCCTCGGTCTGAAGCGACTCGGCGCCTTCGGTTGGCTTTGCACCTTCCGCAACAACCACGATCGAGAAGGAGTGTCCTTTCTGGTGTCGATGCCGGATGTGCTCGCACACCTGCTCGATGTCGAAGGGACGCTCGGGAACCAAGATCGCGTCCGCTCCCCCCGCGATACCGGAATAGGTGGCGATCCAACCGGCGTGTCGTCCCATTACCTCGAGCACAATGACGCGGTTGTGAGACTCGGCGGTTGTGTGGAGTCGGTCGATGGCATCCGTACAGATCTGAACGGCCGTGTTGAACCCGAACGTGAAATCGGTCGCACTCAAGTCGTTGTCGATTGTCTTGGGGACACCGACGACGTTCACGCCCTCGCTCGTAAGTTTGTCGGCGACGCCGAGTGTGTCCTCTCCGCCAATTGCTATCAGGGCTTCGATCCTCTCGGCCTCGAGGCTTTCACGAACGCGTTCGACACCGCGCTCCTCTTTGAAGGGATTGGTCCTCGACGAGCCAAGGATGGTGCCGCCTCGATGCAGGATGCCCGAGGTGTTGTCGGGGGTTAGATAGGTCACGCGGTTATCCAGCACTCCTCGCCACCCATCCCTATAGCCGGCGATTGCATGCCCATAGTGATTGACGCCCTTTCGGACGACTGCCCGAATCACCGCGTTCAGCCCAGGGCAGTCGCCACCGCCGGTGAGGATGCCGATTCGCGCCATCGCTCCTCCTACCTTTTCGGGTGTTTCCGCGGTATCTTCCTTCGGTTAGCCGGCGCGCTCAATCGCGCCGCCGCTTCAATCGGGCACCGAGCATGCCGAAAACAAAGGAATGAGCCGAAAACGACCGTTGTCCCGGCGGATCCCAGCGGCCCTGCTCCTGGCCGCCGCACTCGGCGCGGCCGCGATCCGGCCCGCTGCAGCCACCGACCTAGAGACCGTGCGGAGTCGCGCTCAGGCACTGGCAGATGAGGTAAGCGGACTGGAGCGTGAACGTGCGAGTCTGTCTGGCAGGAGAGCAAAGCTTCGACGAGACATTGCAGCCACGAGTCAGCAGATCGCCGTGCTCGAACTAGAGATCGACGAGGCACAACAGTTGTTCGAGGTTGCACAGGACGAATATGTTGATCGCGCTCGCGAGCTTTATAAGGCCGGTCCGAGCGACCGGATAGCCATGCTTTTGTCGGCGCAAACGCTCGATCAAATGTTCCTCTTGTTGAAAGCGACGAGTGCCACGAACCGCGACGCGATGCAGAGCCTCGAAGGATTACTCGCGGTTAAGCGAAGGGCCGAGGAAGCCCAGAGGCAAATAGACGCTCGCAAGCAACGACTTCTGAATGCGCACGCCGAGATCGATCGAACCACGGTTGCGATCGAATCGACGATTGCGCAGCGACGCGAGAAATTGGAAGCGTTAACCGCCGAGATAAAACGGCTCGAAGCTCAAGCGCGCCGCGAGGCCGCCATGGCTGCGGCGGCCGCCGCACAGGGCGCCTCCAACGCCGTGAATCCGGGACGCGCCTTGCTCGACCTTCTCCGTCCCACCGGTCCCGCGGACGGCATACCCAAGGAATTCGTCGGCACCGGAGTCACATTCGAGGGAATCGCGTCCTGGTATGGGCCTGGCTTCGAGGGCAACTCCACGGCGGCCGGCGACCTCTTCGATCCGTCGCTGTACACGGCGGCCAGCAAGGAGCTTCCCTTGGGATCGTGGCTGTACGTCACTCACGAGGGGTTAGGTGTGGTCGTCTACGTCAACGATCGAGGTCCCTATGTGGAAGGACGCATCCTCGATCTGAGCCAGGCGGCGGCCCAGGCGATCGGCATAACCGGCCTCGGCTGGATCGAAGCCGAGATTTTGATCAAGGCGTAGGCCCGAACTCCTTGTAGAGCGTCACCTCGGTCCCGGTGGGACCGCAGCGAATTTCGACTTCGTCCATGAGGTTGTGCATGAGCGCTATCCCCATCCCCTGAAGGGTTTCCTGCCGGCCGGATGCAACGTCGCCAGCGGCAGGGTGAGCGGCCCGAGAGAGGCGCGCGCTCGAGAAGTCCCGTACGCAGAAGGTGGCACGCGAGTCCCGGATGTCCCAGGAGATTTCAGGGTCGGGCTCTTCACCATCGCAGTCCCGCCCATGGATCAATGCGTTGGTGCAGGCTTCGGTAACCGCAATCAAGCAATCAAATGCCTCGGCCGGATCGATTCCTACACCGGACAGCTCGGATCGAATGGACCTACGAATTGTTGAGAGGCTAGCTTTGTCGCCGATCCGGTGTCGTTGAACTGTTTCGCTCATGCAGCCCAGGAGGTTACCTCTTGTCGGAACTCGTGATGGCAATCGATGCCGGCACAACCGGAATAACCGTGCTCATCGTCGAGCCCGACAGCACGATCAAAGGCCGTGCGTATTCAGAGTTCGGACAGCACTATCCGAAACCGGGATGGGTTGAGCACGACCCAGAGGAGATCTGGGCCGCGACGCGCTCCGTCATCGCAACCGCTCTAAGGCAGGCGGAAGTGGGCCCGGCGGATCTCGCCGCCATTGGGATCACAAACCAGAGGGAGACAACCGTCCTCTGGGACAGGACCTCCGGTATTCCCGTGGCTCCCGCCATCGTGTGGCAGTGCCGTCGCTCGGCCCCCATTTGCGAACGACTGCGCATGCAAGGACTCGAGGATGAGCTTCGCCACCGGACCGGGCTCGTCCTTGACCCCTACTTCTCCGCGACAAAGGTCATCTGGTACCTGGAGGAGATCGAAGGTGTTCGCGAGCGCGCCGAACGCGGCGAACTCGCATTCGGGACGATCGATTCCTGGCTGCTGTGGAAGCTCACGGCCGGGGGTGTCCACGCGACCGAACCATCCAATGCCGCTCGCACCATGTTGTACTCGCTCGACAGCGCCGACTGGGACGACTGGATTCTTGAAGAGCTTGGCGTGCCGCGCTCGCTTCTTCCGGAGTTGCGTCCGTCATCCGGCAGGTTCGGCGAGACCTCCACACCCGATGCCCTGGACGGCGCGACCGTTCCCATCTCGGGGATCGGCGGGGACCAGCAGTCGGCTCTCTTCGGGCAAGCCTGTTTCAAAGAGGGGATGGCCAAAAACACCTACGGCACCGGTTCCTTTGTGTTGATGAACACGGGACGGCTCCCTGCCCGCTCCCGCCATGGATTGCTGACCACGGCGGCGTGGGATCTGGGCACCGGCGTTGACTATGCGCTGGAGGGAAGCATCTTCATTACCGGCGCTGCCGTTCAGTGGATGCGCGACGGGCTCGGGGTGATCTCCACTTCCGGCGAAACCGAAGCGTTGGCGGCCGGCGTCGAGGACTCGGGCGGCACCTACTTCGTCCCCGCTTTCGTGGGGCTGGGTGCGCCGCACTGGGATCCCTATGCGCGCGGGGCGTGGCTCGGAATAACGCGCGGAACGACTAAGGCGCATTTGGCGCGCGCGGTTATTGAGGCAATGATTTTCCAAACGCGCGACGTGGTGGAAGCGATGACGGCGGACTCCGGAGTCTTGCTGGGTGAACTGCGGGTCGACGGCGGGGCCAGCGTCATGGACCTCCTCTGTCAGGGACAAGCGGATCAGCTCGGAGTGACGGTGCGCCGGCCGGCGAATCTCGAGACCACCGCGCTGGGGGCCGCGTATCTTGCAGGCTTAGCCGAGGGAGTCTGGTCGTCCAGCGACGAACTGTCGGAGTCGTGGCGCGCCGCGGCGGAGTTCGAGCCTCGCCGCGAGCGGGACGAGACGGAAAGCGACTACCGCGGGTGGCGCAAGGCTGTCGAACGCGCCCGCTCTTGGGTAGATCCCGACTAGGAAAGACAAGCGTCGTCCACCGGGGCGACGGAGCGAGTATCGAAACTACTAGCCGGCGAGGATCTCCTCGGACAACACGATGTCATCCTCGATCGGGGGGCGTGCAGACTCGGGCAGCACCTCCGTCGCGGTCCGGGACGCGTACTCATCGACGTAGTGCTGACCCGACAACTGCATGATCTCGTACATGATTTCGTCCGTCACTGATCGCAGCACGAAGCGATCACTCTGACGATCCCGGTAGCGAGCCAGGTCAAGGGGCATGCCGAATTTGACATTGACGTCGATCCGGCCCTCCCCATCACGGAATCTGGGCAGCTTGGCGGCCTTCGGCATGACGTCTTCCGTGCCGACCAATCCACAGGGGATGACGGGGACCCCTGCGGCGAGGGCGAGGCGGGCAACGCCGGTTCGCCCCCGGTAAAGCCGACCATCCGGAGACCGTGTGCCCTCCGGATAGATCCCGAGCATCTTCCCCGCGCGCAGAACCTCGAGCCCCGTGGTCAGCGCTCGCTGCGCCTGCTCCTTGTCGTCTCTTTCGACCGGGATCTGCCCCACCATCCGAAAGAACCAGGCGGTCTTCCAGTTCTTGAAGTAGTCCGCCTTGGCGAGGTATGTGAGCTTGCGGCGCTTGACGACCAATGGGATGAAGAACGAGTCGAGAAACGAGAGATGGTTCGCGGCGATGATCGCTGCGCCCTTACGCGGAATGTTGCGCATTCCGTCCACCCGAATGTGATAGAGCCCGCGCAGGATCGGCTTGAGGATTCCCTTGATCACCCAGTAGGCCATCGCCGAGCTGCCCCTCTCCCTCGAATCCCCCGGCAACCATGTTGGACAATGTCCGATCAGTCAAGTCGCGAGGAGCGCCGGTGAACGAAGCAAAAGTGTTGAAGGGGGCCGAGGAGTTCTCGCTCGGCGACGGGCCTGTCGGGGCCCTGATCATCCACGGGTTTACGTCGAGTCCTCAGGTCGTCCGACCCATAGGCACCTACCTGGCGGAACGGGGCATCCACGCCGTGGCCCCGAGAATGCCGGGTCATGGGACAACGTGGGAGGACCTCAGCCTCTGCAACGAGGCCCAGTGGGTCGAGGCCGTCGACGCAGCGTTTGAGGAGCTTGCAAGTGTTAAAGACGAGGTGTTCGTAATCGGTTTCTCCTTTGGGGCCGCGCTGGGGATCGATCTCGCGGCTCGCAAGCAGGAGCGCGTCGCGGGCCTCGCGACACTGGCATCGTTTCTCGGCACCAAAGATCCGCGGCGATTCCTCGCCCCCTTGATGGCGCGCGTCGTGAAGTCGTTGCCGGGGGTCGGCAACGACACCGCCGATCCGGAGGGCGAGCGCGAGATCGTCTATGAGCGGGTGCCCACCCCGGCAATACGTTGCATGTTGCGCTTCACGAAGCGAGCGCGATCCGCTTTGCCGCAGATCAACTGCCCCCTCTTAGTCGTACACGGGCGCAACGATCACACCGCCTTGCCTCTGTGGGCGCAGCTGATCTTTGACTCCGCTCCCACGCAGAAGAAGGAGCTCCTCTGGCTGGAGCGGTCGTTCCACGTTCTTCCCTTCGACTACGACCGTGAGGAACTTCTGAGCCGCACTTTCGACTTCATCAAAGAGAACAGCCTTGCCCTCTGAATCGCTCAGCCTCAGGGGCCACATCATCGACAGCGGGGCCCTGACCAAGATCCTGGACGAGATCATCCAGCTCGGCGGCCGATACGAGATCGCCGATCTCGATATCGGGACGCGCCACGAGGACACCTCCTCGGCTCGCATCAGGGTGTCGGCCGACACCGACGAGCAGCTGCTGAAGATGATCGAGCGGTTGCGGCACCACGGCGCCAACCCCGACACGGTCGAGGACGCCGCGATAGCCGTCGCCGACACCGACGGCGCCCTTCCAGAGGGCTTCTACTCGAGCACAAACCTCGAGACCGAAATCCGCGTCGACGGCAAGTGGCTGAAAGTTGTTCATCCCGAAATGGACTGCGGTGTCGTCGTGGAGAACGAGCAGGCGCGCACGATCCCCATGGGAGAAGTGAAGAAAGGTATGCAGATCGTCATGCGCGGGTTGGGTATCCGCGTGAGCCCGCTCGAAGCGCCCAGGGGGGCCGAGAAGCAGGCGTTCGAATTCATGTCGTCGGACGTCTCGAGCGAGAAACCCAAAGCGTTGCTCGTGGATCAGGTGGCGAGCCAGCTGCAGAAAGTAAAGGAATCCGGACGCCGGATTCTGTGGGTCGCGGGCCCCGCTCTGGTACACACCGGTGCCGCTCCCGACCTCTGCGCCCTGATCCGCGCCGGCTACGTGAACGCCTTCTTCTCAGGTAACGGCCTGGCGGCACACGACATCGAGGCGAACATCTTTGGCACCTCTCTCGGCGTCTATCTGCACGAGGGAACGGCGGCGGAACACGGCCATGAACACCACATCCGCGCCATCAATGAAGTCCGTAGACATGGGTCCTTTCAAGCCGCCATCGAGGCCGGGCTGTTTTCCGACGGAATCGTGTGGCATCTCGTGAAACATGGCGCCGACTATCTTTTCGGAGGCAGCGTGCGCGATGACGGCCCCCTGCCAGAGGTCGAGGCGGATATGCCGTCCGTTCAGACCCGGCTCCGCGAGATTATCTGGGGACCCGGCGGCGACGATCTCGTCGGGTACTGCATCGTCGTGGGAAGCATGCTGCACGGAATCGCAACCGGAAATTGCCTCCCCGCGTCGGTCCCGCTGGTATGCGTCGACATCAACCCCGCCACGGTCACGAAGCTGATGGACCGCGGGTCGTGGCAATCCACAGGCATCATTACGGATGTTGGTTTATTCATACGGGAGCTTGCGCTGCGCCTCGCTCCCGACGAGGTGCGTCCGATCGCGCAGGAAAGTGCGCAGAGAACCGCAGGGGCCCAGACCCGACGCTAGCGCGACCCAAATTGGCGAATAACTAGCCTGTTGGGCGCTTGATCTCTATATTGCCTCTAGCCGCTCGCGTTCCGGGGCGGCAAACGCCCTCGGACAAGGAGGCC
>JBHELF010000122.1:0-8900 GCA_046263155.1 Actinomycetota bacterium | reverse complement strand
CTGCCAGACCCGCTTCGCCCTGATCGCCTTCACGGCCGAAGTCCTACAACATTCCCCGGCGCGGCCCCCTTTAGAGTCCAGAGCCATGCCGATAGTCATTGGGGAATCGCTCACGTTCGAGGACGTGGTCGCGGTTGCCCTCCACGGGGAATCGGTGGCGATCGGCCCCGATGTGGCTCGCAAGATGGCGCCCGCCCGCGGCCTGATCGAGGACGCCGTGGCATCGGACCGCACGGTCTATGGGATCACCACCGGCATCGGTGACCTGGCCACCGTTCGCATAGAGCCTGATCAAGCGCTGCGGCTTCAAAGAGACATCGTGTTGTCGCACGCGACCGCCGTGGGACCTCCTCTGTCCCGCCCGGTGGTGCGGGCGATGCTGTTGCTGCGCGCGCGGACCTTCGCTTTCGGGGTGTCGGGCGTGCGCTTCGAGCTCGTTCGACGACTTGTGGAGTTCCTGAACGAAGGCATAACTCCGGTCGTGCCCGAGAAAGGCTCGCTCGGAGCTTCGGGAGATCTCGCACAACTCGCGCATCTGGCGCTGCCGCTGATCGGCGAGGGCTCGGTCGAAGTCGGCGGCAGGGTGATGCCGTCGAGCGACGCCTTGAGGACGGCAGGTCTCGAATCCCTAGAGCTCGCTCACAAGGAGGGTCTCGCGCTGGTCAACGGGACCGAGGCCATGCTCGCCCTCGGGATTCTCAGCACCGTGCGCGCGGAAACGCTGTTGCGCACCGCCGACGTGGTCGGTGCGATGACCTTGGAGGCATGTCTCGGCACGGATCGCGCCTTCGACGAAGGATTGCTCGCTCTGCGGAAGAACCCCGGCCCCCAGAAGGTCGGACGCAACCTCCGGCGGCTTCTGGAGGCAAGCGAGATCGTGGCCTCACACCGCGAGTCGGAGCATCTCGTGCAGGACGCCTACTCGCTGCGCTGCATCCCGCAGGTGCACGGTGCGTACCGCGATGGTGTTTCGTATGTCCGGGCCACTCTCGAGGCTGAACTCGGCTCGGCGATCGATAACCCCACGGTTCTCATCGATCGCGGCGAGGTCCTGTCGGGCGGGAACTTCCACGGAGAGGCTCTCGGGCTCGCGCTCGACCATCTCACTCTGTGCCTGACCGGCGTCGCGACGATCTCCGAGCGCCGCGTTGCCCGGATCGTGGACCCGGCTCTCAACAACGGGCTTCCCGCGTTTCTCACAGCCGACCCGGGCCGAAGCTCGGGCTTCATGCTGTCGCAGTACACCGCCGCCGCCCTGACGGCCGAGAACAGAGCGCTCAGCTTCCCGGCGTCCTCGGATTCCATCCCGACATCGGCCGGCCAGGAAGATCACGTCAGCATGGGTCTGACGGCGGCGCGCAAGGCGTCTCAAGTGCTGTCGAACAGCGAGCACGTCGTCGCGATCGAAGCCCTCGCCGCAGCCCAGGGCCTGGAACTGAGGGCGCCGCTTCGGCCGGCCCCCGCTACCGGCGCGGCGCTGGAGGCGATCCGCGCGGTCTCGGCGGCGCTGCGGGAGGACCGCTCGCTCGGCGGCGATATCGAAGCCGTCGCGGCGATGCTGTCGGAAGCAGGCATCACCCGGCCGGTGGAGAGCCGGATCGGTCCCCTCGACTAGGCGCCAGCCCAAGAAACTGTGTGCATAGGGGCGCGCCTAGCGCACGTGAGCCGTCACAAAGGCGAGTGCGAAAGCTATGGACCTTGCCGCAGTCCGCCATCCGAATGGAGATGTCTCCAGTGAGATGAGGCTCCCAATCTGCTCCTGGGTCCACGCGGATTTAGGGTTTGTCGCATGAGCGAACCTGACGAGCGATCTCTTGCGTGTGGAAATTGCGGGGTTGACCTGGACGAGGCGACATACGGGATGGACGCCCCACGCCGACCGTGTCCTGATTGTGGTAGCAGGACGAGGCATTTAGCGATGACTTTCTCGGCAACCGTCGGGGTTCACGCGAGTGCCGGCATCAAGGTCCGTCGTGCCGGTCAGACAGGACGGCCGGCAATCGAAATCAAGACGGGCGACGACCTTCACCGGGACAGCGGTGAATGGCGACAACGTGAGATGCGGGTCGATCGCGAGGCCAACCGATACACCGAGAAGGTTACGGACCGGCAAGGCAAGGTCGTCAGGGATGTCGACGAGCCTTTGAGCGTGCACCGCGGACGAGGCAGCGCGAAGTTCAAGAAGAAAAGGACCGGCTGAACAACCTCGCGCCACGGAGCGTGACGTTTCAGCTGCTCCTCAAGCGCCGACTTCGTTACTCAGGCGGAGGTTCTGAGGCGCGACTGAGCGCGCGGGGCGATGTGTGCAATCTCACCGCGACAGATGACGGCGAGGATCGGATTGTGGTCGGGCCGGTAGGCGATCTCGTCCCAGTGGCGCATCTCGAGCACGACCATGTCCGCCAGATATCCCGGTGCCAACCGTCCGACCTGGCCCTCGACCCCGAGGACCCAGGCGGAGTTGACGGTCGCGGCCACGACCGCCTCCACCGGGCGTAGCTCGTACAGACGGCACGCCAGCGAGATCACAAACAACATCGAGGCGAGCGGCGAAGTGCCGGGGTTGAGGTCGGTTCCGAGCGCCACGATCGCACCTGAATCGATGAGATCGCGGGCCGGGGGCTTCTGCTCCTGGGCCAGCGTGAAGGTGGCGCCCGGAAGCAAGACCGCGGCGGTGTCGCTGCGCGCCAGGGCCGCGACCCCCTGGGTCGAGGCGTGATTCAGGTGATCGGCGGACGCAAACTTTCTTTGCGCGGCGAAGGCTGCAGTGCCCCCGTCGGCGAGCTGATCCGCATGCATGCGTGGTCGCATTCCGAGCTCGATGGTCTTATCGGCCAGCCGCTCCGCGTGCCGACGAGTGAATGCGATCTCCTCGACGTAGATATCGCAGAAGCTCGCCAGCTCCTCCCCCGCGGCGCGCGGTAAGAGCTCGTCGATCACTTCATCCATCCATCCATCCGCGTCCTTGTCCGGCGGGACGGCATGGGCCGCGAGGCAGGTGGGCACGACGAGCTGCCGGATGCGTCGTTTCAGCCAGCGCGCGAGCCGGAGTTGGCGGAGTTCCTCCTCGACTGAAAGGCCGTAGCCGGATTTTGTTTCAAACGTCGTGGTTCCGGTGTTCAACATCTCGGTCGCCAGCGCCTCTGAGAAAGTCAGAACATCTTGATCCGAGGCGTCGCGCAGGAGCCGGGAGGATCGATAGATGCCTCTCTCCGAGCCGTGAAGTGATTCGTATGAGGCTCCGCTCAAACGGGCCGCGTCCTCGTCCGCTCTCCAGCCGAAGAAAGGCAGATGCGTGTGGCAGTCGACGAAGCCGGGAAGGACGACGCAACCCGAAGCATCGAGAACTGTGTCCGCTCTTCTCGCTTCGCCGACCGCCTCGATGGTTCGACCGTCACACGTGACGGACGCTCCCGCCAGTGCCTCGACGTCCTCGAAGTCGGCGCCGCGTATGGGCGTCGTTTCGGGCGCGGAGAAAACCGCGGCGGCGTTGCGCACCACCAGCGAGCTCACTCGTCGTCCTCCTCCGGGCGGGGACGTCGGACCTTCTTATAGACGAAGGTGCCGTCACGCTCCTCGCGCTCGATCTCGCCGCGGCGGCGGAGATAGACGAGGTGTGCCAGAGCCTCCCCCAGTGCGAGACGACGTTCGAAATGTAAGAGCGTCGTCCCGAAGATCTCATCGGTGATCTGCGTCGCCGTTCGGGGCTCATGTCGAATCACTTGAAGGATCGCCCCCAGGCGGCGGTCGTGATGGCGAGCGACGATACGCGCTCGCTCGGCCCCCTCATCAAAGGGATGGCCGTGTCCCGGCAGCACGAGTTGCGCATCGAGGTCCTCGACCTTTTCGAGGGATGCCAGAAAATCGCCCAGCGGATCCGCTTCCCCACCGCGCACGAAATCGATGTGCGGCGTGATCGTGGGAAGGAGGTGGTCGCCGGAGGCGAGTAGGCCGTCACTTGGCGACCACACGCAGATATGAGAGCGGGAGTGACCCGGGGTCGCCAAGATCGACCACTCCCTATCCCCGACAACGAAGGTCTCGCCGCCCGCCAGCGGCCTCGTCGCCTCGACGACCCCCGAGATGAAGGGTCGCCAGTCCTCGAACGCGGTCAACTCCTTTAGCTCTTCACCCTGAACGCCGTGGTCGGCCAGCATGTCGGCTACACGCCGCGCGGCGTCTTCGGGGGCGCGATAGATGTCGAGGTCGAGGCTCGAGTCGCCATGCATCCACAGGTCACACCCCGTCTCGGAGACGATGCGCGCGGCCAAGCCGTAGTGATCGATGTGGGTGTGGGTTACGACGAGACGCTTTATCTGTTGGACGTCGGCGTCACAGGCGGCGAGGGCCTCCACCAGATCCAGCCAACCGTGCTCGCGGTCGGCGTCGGGATTGTGGATGCCACAGTCGATAAGGGTGGGGCCGTCCGAATCCGCCAGAAGATAGGCGTTCACGCGCCGCAGCTCCGGGAAAGGCAACGGAAGGATCAGCCGGAACACGCCCGGCGCGGGTTCGCGTCGGCGGTGCTCCACGACGTCTTTTATTCGTGTACCTGCTCTTTGATGATGAAAGAGACGCGCACGAGCACCTTGTAGTTGACCTCGCCGCCCTCGGCGGTGCCCTCGATTCGTTCGATCTCGAAGGAGGTCAAGCCTTGAAGCGTGAGGCTTGCCCGGTGGATGGCGCTCGCCACCGCTTCTTCGATCGTCGCACCGGTCGCGGTGAGGTCGATGGACTTCTCAACGCTCATGAGGCTCCCTTCGACTCGGGGGCCGCAATCCTATGGATTACGCGTAACCGCGTAACTCGGCAGCGCGCGCCACTCGTTCCACGGCAATGTCGAACGCGGCTTCACGCAAGGTGGTGCCCTCGGCCTCGGCCCGACTAAATACGGCTCCGGTGGCGCGAGTCATCCGCTTCTTGAGATCGAAGTTCACGTTTTCCAGTTCCCAGCGGAATTGCTGGATGTTCTGAACCCATTCGAGATAAGAGACGGCCACCCCGCCGGCGTTGGCGAGGATGTCGGGGACGATCGGGATCCCCCGATCCTGCAACATCCGGTCGGCCGACGGTGTAATCGGCCCGTTCGCCGCTTCGACGACCATTTTCGTCTTGAGCCGATCCGCGTTGTCACCGGTGATGACTCCATCGATCGCGGCGGGGATCAGAATGTCGCACTCGACCTCGAGCAACTCCTCGTTGGAGACCTTGTCGCCCTCGGGATAGGTCGTGACCGAGAGGGCCTCCTTCTGATGAGCCGCGACCTTGTCGAGGTCGAGACCGTTTGGGTTGTAAGTCCCGCCTGCGACATCGGAGACCGCGACGATCTTGGCTCCCTGCTCGGCCGCGAGGACGGCCGTCCAGTACCCCACGTTTCCGAAACCTTGAATGGCAATCGTCGCGTCGCGAAACTGCAGCCCCTTGCGTTTGGCCGATTCGCGCGCGCAGATGACCACGCCGCGTCCCGTCGCCTCTTCGCGTCCGGGCGATCCCCCGAGCTCAACCGGCTTGCCCGTAACGATTCCCGGCGTGTAGCCGAAGCGCGAGCCGTACGAGTCCATCATCCAGGCCATGGTTTGCGCGTTCGTTCCCATGTCCGGCGCCGGAATATCGCGGTTTACGCCGATCACGTAGGCGATCATCTGAGTGAAACGCCGCGTCAGGCGTTCGAGCTCCGATTGCGAGAGCAGCCTGGGCTCACACTGAACGCCTCCCTTGGCACCACCGAAGGGGACGTCTATCAGCGCGTTCTTCCACGTCATCAACGCCGCTAGTGCACGCACCTCGTCGAGGTCGGCGGACTCGTGATAGCGAATCCCGCCCTTGTAGGGCCCCCGCGCGCCGTTGTGCTGGATGCGATACCCGCGGTAGACGACCATGCGGCCGTCGTCCATCTTCACGGGAATCTGGACGGCAAGCTCGCGATACGGGGTCGCCAGTACTTCCCGCATCCCCTCGCGTAGCTTCACCCGCCGAGCCGCCTGGTTGAAGAAGAAGGTGGCGGCCTCGAAGGGCGTCATGTCATCCGAGGGCTCCTCGGGTACGGCGGGCGGTGTTACCTCGTCGGTGGCGGCGTCGGCGCGCGCTTGGTCCTCAGAGAGTTTTTCTTTGGTAGTGCCCACTCCGTTCAGCTTACTTCGCAGGCGCTATGACTTCTATGCCCTCCACGACGCGCGGCTCCGTCGAGTGGTCACCGCGCGCTTCGAGGAAGCTGGCGGTGGCCCTGTAGCCCAATCCGATAAGCCTGTCGGTGTGCTCCATCGACGCGAAGGGGACAAAGAAGTCCATCTCGGCGGTAGGAAGAACGATCAGCCGCACGCGTTCCCCATACAGTGCGTGATCGACCGCCAGCCGCTGCGAGCGAGCGAGTGAGAACGCGTGAAGTAGGTAATCCAGCGGCCTGTTGAGTGGCCTGCGCTGCGTCGCTGAGGCGGTTGTGTCCAGGACGTAGATGGTCGTCGCCCCCAAGCCCACCGCCGGCGAGATCGGGACGTTGTTGGCAACTCCGCCATCGATGTAAGAGCGACCGTCGATCTGCACGGGGGGAAAGACACCGGGCATTGCCGAGGACGCCAGGAGAGGTTCTGCGATGGGTCCCTCGGCAAAGACACGTTCCTGGCCGGTTTCGAGATCGGTCGCGACGATACCCAGGGGAATTGCAGCGTCCTCGATGCGCTTATCCGGAAGACCCGTGCCGACGATCGTCCGAATGCCCGCGTTGTCGTACACACCATTGCCGTGACGGAGCATCCGTGCCCAGGGCACGGAGAACCTGCCGCCGGGAAAAAGGTCGGTCGACTTCAGATCTCTCCACACCCGTTCGAGCTTGTCTAAACCCTCGAGGCTGGGATCGAACGCGATGAAACTGGCGTTTAACGCCCCCACCGACGTGCCCACGGCGAGGTGTGGAGTGATCCCGTATTCGAAAAGGGCGCGTGCCGCGCCCACCTGCAAGGCTCCAAGGGGGCCACCGCCGGAGAAGACGAAACCGACGCGGTCCCGCCGGCGCAGCGCGAGAAGGCGCAGCCACTGCGCGCGTGAAGGCTGCTGAAGCGGCGTGCCCCCGCTTCGGCGGGTGGCCGCGCCGCGACTGCCCAGACCTCTCACAAGGCTCCCCCGCTTCTGGAAGGAAATGGTCTACCTAGATTAACGACAGATTTCGCGTTCTTGTTGCAATCCCTGCCTGTGCCACTCCAGGGCAGAACCTGGGGGTATCTAGCCGGTTACGCGCTTGCGGCCCGCGGCAGCCTGGCTCTTGGCCGTAGAGGCGGCCTTCTTTGTCGTGGACTTCGCCCGTTTGGCGGCCGACGACCCGGTTGCACGGGCCTTCTTCAGTGCCGCGGAGCTCTGCTTGCGGGCGCCCTTCGTGCTCGTCTTGGCGGCTTTCTTGGTCGCGTCGGCGGCCTTGCGCGTGGCCTTGCGCGCGCTCTGGACCTCTTTGGACTTGCCCAGCGACTTGGCGTTCTTCTGTCCGCGCGCTACGGCCGTCTTCACGAGCACCGCGGCCGCCCCCGCCGCCTGGCGAACCGCCTGGCCGGCGACCTTCGCTTGCTTCTTGGCGGTCTTGGCATCTCGCGTGCGAGCGACTTCCTTTGCCGTGGCACGCGCCGTCTTAAGGGCTTTGCCGCCGGCCTTGCTGAGGCTCTGCGCGGCGGATTTGATCTGCTTTCTGGCTTCGGCGGTTTGCTTCTTTGCCCTTCTGGATGCCATGCGCGCCTCCTTGTGAGGTGAGGGACGCAACGATATCCGGTTACGTTCCGGCGCGATCGGAAAGCTTCGGCTCCATCGATGCACCCAGGAGAAGGGAGCGCCATGGCCATCACCCGCGACGACGTAACGCTCATGCTGCAGGTGGAACAGACCTTCGGTCCCTCGGTGGAAGCCAAGAAGTTCTGCTGGCGAGACGAGACATCGAAGTTGGGGGCCGACTTCTTCGACAAATACGGCTGGGACAGCGACGAGAGGTTCTATGTAAACGCGGTTGCGACGTGGTGCGAGATCTACGGCATGTTGTGGAAGAACAAGCTGATGGCCGAGGAGATGGTCATGGAGTGGAGCCCGGCGTCTCATTACTGGGATCAGCTGAAGGGAATCCTGCTCGGGGCACGCGAGATCCTCGCGGATCCAGAACTATGGATTAACTTCGAGGCGGTAGCGATCGCGCAGAAGGAACGAACTGCGTAGCCATTACCACTCCGTGACAGAATTCGATATATGTCGGTGCGAACGCGCCTTGGGCTATTGATTGTCGGTAGCCTCATGCTGGTGGGAGCGGACTCTCAATGCGACACAAGTGGTGATGGCGTCCACGTCAGCAATGCGAGCAACAAGGCCGTGCGCGTCTATCGGGTCACATCGGACGGCGAGGAGGTATATCTGACATCGTTCGCGCCTACGAGCCGGCAAGACTTATTTTTGCCCGCATCAGAAATGGATCCAGACAGGACCGCCACGTGTACCACGCTTGCCCTCGTGGCCAGGGACAGGAAGGGAAGATTGGTTGACCGCCTCGAACCCCCGGTCTGTATTGACGAGGATTGGGTCATTCAGGCAGACGATTAGGCGATCAGCGATCCAGGTGAACTCGAAGCCAAGTGCGGCGGCCGCATGCGGGGCACTTGAACCACGAGTGGTGGTACTTGATTAAGGGCACGTGGAAGTGCACCGGCACCATTAGCGCGGCAAGCTCCAAGTAGTTAACCCGTGTTTCCTCGCGACACGAGGAGCATTCCACCGTGCATGTGAAGCGGCTCTTCTCTGTCGCGCTGTAGAGCGCGTACTTGCCGGGGGTCGAGGCTCCGGGCCCGGTCACTCCGTTACATCTCCGCCCGATGTGCGCGGGGCCGCGGCGTGCACCGGCTCACGTTCGTTGTTTCTTGGACGGTCATCCTCTTCCACGA
>JBHELF010000121.1:0-5487 GCA_046263155.1 Actinomycetota bacterium | reverse complement strand
ATCGGGCTCCCCTGGCGTCGCCACCCTTAGCGAGACCCAGCGCTTCGATGGGATGCTTCCCTCTATGTCCTCAGGTGAACGGCTAGACGATGGGTTGTCTCCCGACAACTTCGGGATCGGGAGGCTGTTCCGTCAGGTACGGGATGCCATCGTGGTTGCGAACGCCCGAACGGAGCGGATCGTGCTGTGGAACCAGACCGCCGAGAGGATGTTCGGTTACAAGGAGGCGGAAGCGCTACAGCTCCCTTTGCACACCCTTGTCCCCGAAACTCTCCGAAACGTTCACCGGACGGGCATCGCCCGCTATCAGGAGACCGGGGGAGGAAACCTGATCGATGCCGGCCATCCTGTTGAGCTCAAGGGCGTGCACAAGGCCGGCCACGAGGTTCCCATCGAGCTCACGCTCACGAAGATTCCGGAGCGAACCCCTGAGGGAGATCGCTTCGCGCTCGCCATCATCAGGGACATCACGGACCGCAAACGGGCCGAGGAAGCCGCCCTCCGGCACCACGATATGGAGCGTCGCCGCCAGCAGGCTCTTGAGTTAAACGATGAAATAGTTCAAGGGCTTGCCGTCGCGAAGATGGCTCTCGAGACGGGCAGGCAAGATCAGGGACTGGAAGCGGTAGCTCAAACGATGCGACGAGCCCAGAAGATCGTGTCGCAGCTACTGGCAGACATCTCCGAAGACAGACCCCTCGAACCGGGTGATCTGGTCAGGCGCGATCCGGCTCAGGTGAAGGATGCAGAACCTAGAGAGGAGCGCGGCACTTAGGAGGTGAGTGGACTACGTCCACGAGAGCACTCACAAGCTCTTTGAGTGAAGCGCCTTTGACGAGGTAGCCGTCCGCGCACAGAGATAGCGTTCGCTGCTTCGTCTTCTCGTCCTCAAAGCCCGAGAGGACCAAGACCCGCGTCGCGGGCGACACCGAATGGATGTGGCCTAGAGCTGCCAGCCCGTCCATAACGGGCATGGCGAGATCCAACACGATTATGTCTGGCTGCAGGGCCTGAGCGAGGTCGACCGCGTGCTGCCCATCGCCAGCTTCCCCGACGACGGAGAAACGGCCGTCCATCTGGACGTGGAAGCGAACCAGCGCGCGAAGATCCTCGGCGTCGTCGGCAATCATGAGCGTGATCCGCTCGCCCTCAGTTTGTGGCATTGCACGCCTCTCCGTCGGTTGTCGACCCGGGCGATAAGTCTCGTCGCTGGCAACGCCGTCGACAAGACGGTATGTCGTCACGCCGGCCACTCCCTGCATTGCATCGGGTGAAGCCGGCAATCCTTGACCAGGACTCTTGCGGAGGCGGATGAGAATCGAACTCACCCACCGGGTCGCCCCGGCGCACCGGTTTTGAAGACCGGGAGGGACACCAGTCCCCATTCGCCTCCAGGAAATTTTTCCCGCTCTCGGGTTTCCCCTTGCGGCCGGGCGGGAGAGCGGTCATCCTAGCCTTCCGGACAGGGCAAAATGGCAGGTAGAGGGGCAGAAGCGACCCGGTGCGCCCCCTTTGGGGCATTTGCGCAATGTCCGGCGCCCGCAGCGGAAACGAGGTCCCCAGCCCAGGCGTTATATGTGCCTAGGAGGGCATCCGGGCGTACTTAGATGGGCAGGATAGAAGGGATGCGATGGCACGAACACGCACCGCCGAACGGATCGTCTACGAGGACCTGACCGACCAGGAACTCGTCGCCCGAGCCCGTTCCGGCGAGGACAGAGGGCTCCAGGCGCTTCTCGAGCGATATCGCAGTTTCGCTCGCGCCAAGGCCCGCTCCTACTTCCTGGCCGGCTCCGATCGGGAAGACGTCATCCAGGAGGGCATGATCGGCCTCTTCAAGGCCGTCCGGGACTTCGACACCTCGCAGGAGACTCCGTTCCGGGCCTTCGCCGAACTCTGTATCTCCCGGCAAATCCTGACCGCCATCAAGACGGCCAACCGGCATAAGCATCAGCCCCTCAACTCCTCGGTTTCCCTCGACGCCCCCGCCTACAACAACAGCGTTTCCGAGCGCCCCCTCTCCGACCACCTGCTCGCCCCCGCCTTCAACGACCCCGCCGAGCTCGTCGTGTCGGCCGAGGAGATCGAGGCGATCCGCGACTCCATGCAGGACAACCTCACGAAACTCGAGGGGGACGTACTACGCCTCTACATGGACGGCAAGTCCTACGAGGAGATCGCGGGTGCCTTGGGCAACCACGTGAAGTCGATCGACAATGCACTCCAGCGAATCAAGCGCAAGCTTCAGCGCCACCTTCAGCAGCGCGACGCCCTCTCCTCTTAAGAAGGTCGACTGCCGCCAAGGCAGTCCAGGACTCGGAAGTAGCCTTCTGGTCATGGCAGATTCCGAACCCATCGTTTGGCACAACAAGCCTGAGTTACGAGAGCCGGTCTTCGTCGCGGCCTTTCGCGGGTGGAACGATGCCGGCGAAGCGGCGACGTTCGCAGCCACGCATCTAGCCCGTGTGTGGGACGCTGAGAAGATCGCTTCGATCGACCCGGAAGATTTTTACGACTTCCAGGCCGTTCGACCGCAGGTCCAACTCGTCGACGGAATCACTCGTCAGATCACCTGGCCCACAAACGAGTTCTGGGCCGTCAGGTTCGAGGATCGACCGCACGACGTTCTTCTGCTGGTGGGAACCGAACCCAACACGCACTGGCGAAAGTTCACTTCCTCCATCATTGAGGTAGCGCGGTCTTACAAGGTAGATCTGGTGCTGACGTTCGGCGCCCTCCTGGCCGACGTCCCCCACTCGCGTCCGGTGCACATCACAGGCACGGCGGTGAACCAACCACTAATAGAGAAGCTCGGCCTCCAACGGTCCCGCTACGAGGGGCCCACGGGAATCGTCGGCGTGTTGCACGACGCGTTCTCTGAAGCAGGGATCGACTCCGCGAGTCTCTGGGTGGCGGTACCCCATTACCTCGCGGTAACTCCGAACCCCAAAGCCGCCCTCGCTCTCGTCGATCGTGCGGCCGAGCTCATCGGAGCGAAAGCCGACGTCGAAGCATTGCAGCGAGCAGCCGAGGCCTACGAAGCAAGGGTCTCCGAGATCATTGCCTCCGATGAGGACATTCAGTCTTATGTGCGCATGCTCGAAGAGAGAGCCGACGAGCGGGAAGGCGAACCCCAGATCGATCCCACCAAACTTCCATCGGGAGAAGCCATCGCGGCAGAGCTCGAGAAGTTTTTGCGCGAACGGACGGACGGCGATGACAGGCAATAAAGAGGTCTAGAGACCGGGCCAGTCCTTTTTCTTTTCCTCCACGGCCGGCCACTCGCCCTTGCCGGTGTCATCGGCCCCCGCTAATACCTCGCCGATGTCCGGTTTCCCCGACATATCGCCGGTGACCGTAAGGAGTTCCTCCAGCGAGGCCCTTTTCTTGCCTTCGACCCGGATGCGCAACCTGGCCAGGACGTCTGCCTGGCGGTCCGTCAGCCCTTGCGCGCGGTCAATCTCCGCCAGGGTCTCCGCGGCCTTGCGAAAGAGTTTGCGGTCTTCACGCATCTGAGCTTCGAGCTCTTGGATCCGTTTTTCGAGATCGTCCGTCGAGTCGGCCACGGTCAGAGCCTACGGAGTCGCGAGAGCCGACTGAACCTCTCGGCGGTGACGAGCAAACGCCGCCCCGAGTGAGGCCGCGGAAACCATGAGCACCAGGCCGAGCACCAGCGGCGGATAGATCGCGGCGAAGAGCTTCTCCAGAAAGTAGCCGAGCAGCATGCAAGAGGGCCACGTCAGGACCCATGCCGTCACGACCTGCCCCGCCACCCCCCAGCGAACTGCAGAGAGTCTCTCGGTAGCACCCACCCCCATGATGGCCGAGCCAATCGCGTGCGTCGTCGATACGGGAATCCCGACCTGCGCGGCTCCGAAGATGACGGCTGCGGCCCCCGTCTCCGCGGCAAAACCATGAACAGGCTCGAGCTTGGTTAGACGGAGGCCCAGCGTTCGGATGACACGCCAGCCGCCCACCATGGTCCCGATGCCCATCACGATCGCGGCCGAGAGGATGATCCAGTTGGCGATGGGGAACTCTTCTGGTGCCGCAGCGCCGGGGTTCTGATGGAGATAGATCGCCAAAGCGATGATGCCCATTGTCTTTTGCGCATCGTTGGTGCCATGGCTCAAGGCCATGAAGCCGGCGGAAAGAATCTGGGCCTTTCCGAAGAAGCGCCGCACGATCGTGGGACGCACCTTCGCGAACATCCACATGATCGCGACCATCAAACCCAGCGCTATGAAGAAACCACCGACCGGTGAAGTGATCAAACCGATGAGGGACTTTCGTGTCCCCTCCCACTCCAGACCCTTGAGGCCCCCCGCGGCGTAGCCGGCTCCCAGAAGGCCCGCTACCAGAGCGTGGGATTCGCTCGAGGGCAAGCCGAAGTACTGCGCACTTAGCGCCCACACCGTCGCCCCCAAGACGGCGGCCGCAATTGTTTCGAGTGATACCAGTTGAGGATCCACGATCCCCGAAGCGATCGTCTTCGCAACCTCTACCCCTAGGAAAGCACCGACTAGGTTCAAGACGCCGGCCATAAGAACCGCCTGATAAGGGCGGAGCACACGCGTCGAAACGACGGTTGCTATGGAGTTGGGAGCGTCCGTCCAGCCGTTCGCGAACTCGAACAGGTAGGCAATGACTAGAACAACCCACAGATCCATCAGCCCTGCTTCAGGACGATGCTTTCGATCGCATTCGCGACGTCCTCCAGGCGATCGATCGCTTGCTCGATCTCTTCGATGATCTCCTTGAACTTCAAGACGTCCATCGCTTTGTAGTCACCGGAGAAAAGCTCCGCGATCGTCCGTCGGTAGGCACGGTCCCCCTCGTTCTCCAGGCGGTTGATCTCGACCCAATACTGCTCCAGGCCCTTCATCTTGCGGAGACCGGGCATCGCCTCGGCAGTCTTCTTAGCCGCGTCGGCAAGCGTTTCTGCCAGGAAAATCATTTGCGGATGGGGCTCTTCGATCTTGTGAAGCTGAAGGTATTCCGCGGCAGCCTCGATGTGATCGAGGACGTCATCCAATCCAGAGGCCAGACGATGGATGTCCTCGCGATCGAAGGGCGTGATGAAAGTTGTGTTGAGACGTCGCATGACCTCGTGCGTCAAGTCGTCGCCCTCGTGTTCGATGTCCAGGACGCGTCCAACCTTGCGGTCAAGATCGGTGTAGTTCTTGAGCAAGTCGAGGAGTTCACCCGCGCCCTGCTCCACCTTGTCGGCCAGACCCTCGAAGAGTTCAAAGAAAGATTCCTCTCGAGGGATCAGCCTGAGTCTCATCCAATACCTCCCTTATCAGGTTGCATCAGCCGGACTATAGGCTCTCGACGTTTCCATTCTGCCGCGTGTCGTTGACCTTTCGATTAATCGAAAGTGAATTCTCTGTGAACACCATCCCCCGCGTGATCAGACTTGCCCTCGAAGATCAATCGCGGGAGAGGATGAGGGCATGGACACATTCGTCTGGGTCATGATCGCCT
>JBHELF010000120.1:0-16801 GCA_046263155.1 Actinomycetota bacterium | reverse complement strand
AGCGATCAGGCTCCGCCTTTCCGGGGGCAGGCTGTCCCGTCGCTCCAGGAACCTGCGAATCGCCGCGGCCTCCTCTTGGGTGACGGCGCTGACGTCCCAGTCCGGCACCCATGGGGCAGCGCTGGCGTCGGCGTCATTACGCGAGGGGAGGGCTTCCGGCGCCTGCTCGCGGACGACGACGGTGCCGGCAACGATGTCTCCCAAGCGTTGATTCCGCTTGCTGACGAGGATCGAGACGAGCCCCACGAGATACCCGCTGGGGAGGAGATCAATCAATCGGAGAAGATTGCGGACGGTGCTCGTGCGAAAGCCGATCGGCTGTCCTCCCGTCTGAATCACGCGCAAGCCCATCGATCGCTTACCAGGTGATCGTCCGGACCAGAGGCTCTCGAAGAACACGAAATAGAAGAACAGGACGGCGAAATTGACCAGGTGCAAGACGGCGAGTCCGATGAAGACCGCCGATCCCTCGGGAGCTTCCGCCGCCGGGTCGAGTTGTCCAAAGGAGACGTCGGAAGTGGCCAAGACGATAATGACCACGGCGGCCAGCAAGATGAACTGGACGAGCCCATCGATCGCGGCCGCAGCCAGCCTGGAACCCAGGCCGGCGAGGGTGACTTCGATGACGACCCCCTCGGCCGTAGGAATGGCCATGCGATCCTCGTACTGCACAAGATGAAACTAGACCGCTTCGTAAGCGAGCGCACCGGGACCTGGCAGGAACTCCAGGAGTTGATCAGGCGGGCCCGTCGTCGCCCGGAGCGCCTTGGACCGGCGCGGGTGCGGAGGTTGGGCGAGCTTTATCGAAGCGCGGCGGCCGACCTTGCGTTCGCGCGCCGTAGGTGGCCCTCCGATTCGGTGGTTCGGAGTCTGGAGTCACTTGTCGGGGCCGCGCATCCCCTGATCTACGAATCGCAGGCGCGCTCTTATCGACTCCGAGATTTTCTTGCCACCGGGTACTGGCGGCGCGTCGGCGACAACCCGCGACTCCTTCTGTTGTCCGCCGCCCTGCTGTTGGCGCCCGGTCTGATCGGCTACGTGTGGGGGCTGACCGATCCCGCACAGGCAACCGCTTTCTTGCCGGGCAACTTCCGACCTGTTGCCGAATCGATGCCCGAAGGCGACCTGGGTTTGAGCCGCAGCCAGCAGGCGGCTTTCGCGAGCCTGATCACCACCAACAACATTCAGGTTTCGTTCCTTGCTTTCGCCGGTGGCGTACTGCTCGGCTTGGGGACCGCCCTCGTGTTGCTCTTCAATGGGACTCTCCTTGGAGTCGTGGCCGGTCTCATGGTCGGATCCGGCAACGGAGCGAACTTCTTCGAGCTCGTAAGCCCCCATGGTCCGCTCGAGCTCAGTTGCATCGTGGTCGCAGGCGCCACCGGCCTCCGACTCGGATGGACCATCGTGTCGCCCGGTTATCGCTCGCGCGGAACGGCGCTGGTTGAAGAGGCCCGCGGGACGGTGGAGGTTGTCTTGGGCACGATTCCCTGGTTTGTCCTCGCCGGATTGATCGAGGGTTTCATCACTCCCACGGGACTCGGCCTGTACGTGGCCATCGTGGTTGGAGTTATTCCGGCCGCCCTTTTCTGGTGGCTAGTTGTCTCGCGGGGATCTCGCGGCCGGTCCTTAGAGGCGGACGCGCGCCTTGGAGCGCAGGTACAGGCGCACGCAGGCGGCGCTTAGCGAGTTTGGAGGAGCCACCACTACGTCGGCCCCCGCACCTCGAAGCGAGCGCACGACTCGGTCGCGCGCGTTCATCATGTCGAGAGCTATGACTTTCCGGTATACGTCAACAGGGCCGATCGGGTCGAGCCCCAGGGAGTCGCTCAGATCCAGATCCTCGGCCGTGGCCACGACCACAACATGACGTCGGGTGAGATGAGGCATCGCCGCGATGAGTGGACGGGCGGCCGCCTCTTCGATCAGGTCCGTAAGAACAAGGATGAATGACCGCTTGGCCCCGCCAACGGTTCTGAACGCAAGCTCGTAATCACTGTCCTTCGCGGTCGACTCGAGGTCAAACAGGACCTGGACGACCCCATGGCCCCCACTGCGCCGTGGCCTGATCGCGCGACGAACGGTTTCGTCGAACGCGATCGTGCCGCAACGGTCGCCGAGCTCGTCGGCGACGAGCGCGACTGCCGCGGCTGCATCTATGGCGGAGTCGAGGCGCGTTCGATCCCCTAACGGAGCGCCCATCAACCTTCCGGTATCGACAAGACACATCACATCCTGATCTTGATCAATCCGAAACTGATTGCTCATCGGCTTGCCCATGCGACTGGTCGCGAGCCAGTTGACCTGTCGTATGTCGTCGTCGGGCACGTAATCGCGGATGGATTCGAAGTCGGTTCCGAGACCAAGGGGGCCACGGCCATGGCGTCCGGCATCCCGAAAACGTCCTTGACGCACGGCCAGAGCGAGCCGTCGTGCCGCGGGAAGATCAGGGTAGACGAGGATCTCGGCTGCCTCGCCAAGATCGCGTTGCCAGGAGGCCAGACCCAACGGTCCTTCCCCGCGTGCTGCGACCGGCGGTACGACGTGCCGGCCCCTCCGCCGCGCGATCAGTTCGGCCGTGAGCGAGGAGCCGTCCTCAGAGGGGTTCAGTTCAACGTCGGCGTTGGTCGCTTGCCGAAGCCGGACCGTGGAGGCCGCGGGCCACTCGATCTCTATGGAGACGGGGGCCGCGATGCCGCGCGCGACCAGCCGGGGCATCGCCCGTCGCAATCGCACGTCGCTGTGAGCGGCACGTGCGTCCCCGCCAACTATTGCGAGGAAAGCGAGGAGGAGGAGGGACACGATTCCGATGGGCAAGGTCAGCACGGTGGAGACGAGGGCCAGGAAGATCAACGCCGCTCGGGGCGTGAGGCTCATGAGGTCGCGCTCATCGCGGAACCTCAACGGCCGACAACGCGGCACGGATTGCATCGTCGGGCCGGTAGTTCTCCAATTCGGCCTCGGGTCGCAGCAGCAGTCGGTGGCGCAGGACCGCGGGAGCCATCGCGGCCACGTCATCCGGCGTCACGAAGTCTCGATCGCTGAAGCGAGCTGCGACCTTGGCCGCGGCCAGCAAATGAACTCCTGCACGCGGGCTCGCGCCCAGAGCGATGCTCGGTAACTCGCGAGTCTTACGAATGATTCCAACTATGTAGTTCGTAACTTCCGGGGCCACCGTCGTGGCATCTACCGCTCGACGGAGCTCACTGAGATCCTGCGTGTCGACAACGGATTCGACGTCGTCAAGGGTCGCCGGGACAACCCCTCGATGAGCCAACTGCAGGAGTTGACGCTCCTCTTCGGGGCTGGGATACGTGACGTCGACTTTCGCTATGAACCTATCCAGTTGGGCTTCCGGAAGCGGATACGTCCCTTCGTACTCAATTGGGTTTTGAGTCGCCATCACGAGAAAAGGATCGGGGAGAGGATGTGGTCGACCCTCCACCGAGACCTGACCCTCCTGCATGGCCTCCAGCAGCGCGGCTTGAGTCTTGGGAGGCGTGCGATTTATCTCGTCCGCGAGGAGGAGGTTTGTGAAGACGGGGCCGGGTCGGAACACGAATTCGTTCCCGCGAAGTGTCATCGTCCCCGTGATGTCGGAGGGCAACATGTCCGGAGTGAACTGAAGACGACGGAAGGCCAAGCCCAAGCAGCGCGCCACGGCGCTTGCGAGAAGTGTCTTGGCGACCCCGGGCACTCCTTCGAGCAGCAGATGCCCACCGGTGGCGAGCGCCGTCAGAGCGAGGTCGATTCCTTCGGTTTGCCCCACTACTACTTTGGCGACCTCGACGGTTACTTTCCGACGTAGCTCCCTCACGGCTTTTTCCTCCACGACCTTGCGAAGGCGCGACCGAGCCCCATGACCTCGCGCTGCGTCCGCACCGGGGAGTTCAAGACGTGCTCGAGCCAGAATGCCTCCTCGGCCTGCTCCGTCTGAGGCCTCGTGGCCGACTGCGCCCTAAACGAACTTCCTGTCCGGAGGGCGGCCTTCAGCGGGGCAACCGCCTCTTCTTTGTTGCGCGTGCGCGCGATCGTGAGTGCTAGGGAGTCCAGGTACTGACGTCGAGGTGGTTGGTAACTGGTCGGCGTTCCCACCGGAGGGCCGAGTCGACGGGCATTCGCCCACATCCAAAGCAGAGCCGCGAGCAACGCTCCGGCCAGGAACCAGCGCCAGCGCGTCGGGATCGCGGCCAGGCCCTCTTGTCCACGAGATGCAAGCTCCTCGTGGAAGAAGACGGCGCGATCGGTGGCGCCGGCGATCGCCAGCCCGAAAGCGGCATTGTCCGCCGCTGATAGGAGCTGGTTTTCCAGAATCGCCGGATCCGCCAGGAACACGATCCTTCCGCCGCCCTGGGACCATAGCGAAGCGATCGTTTTGTCCTCGCTCGCCAGAAAGGGCAGGGTCTCGCCGGCATCGCTCCACGACCCCGAGCCCCCTGCGATCACCTGGGAAGCACCGGCCACCTCGGGAACGCTCACGATCGGCCGCGCGCTTTGACTTCCTGCAGGATCAAAAGTCGGAGGGCTCGACAAGAGATCGCCCATCCACGGGTTATCCGAGGAACCCGCGATCACCAATCGACCGCCCCGTTGCACGAACGTCCGCAGAGTCCCGGGATCTGTGGCAGGTAGGAGTGAGGTTCCGAGAGCTATCAGCGTGGATCGCGTTGGAAGTGAATCGAGCTCATCCAACGTCTCGATCTGGTGAACGGGGTGCCCGCTCCGAGCTAAGAGATCCGCATAAGCGGCCAGCCCCTCCGGCACCGTCCCCGTTGACGATCCCGGACGTCCCGACGGTCCTTCACCCCCGAATCGAACCAGGGCCCACAGCAGAAGATTCAGACAGAGGATGCTCGTCACGACGACGCCAGTCCCTCGAGCCACTGGGTGGGCGTTTTTCCATGTCGACCGAAGCGCGGTGCTCACAGGGTGCTCCACTGGATTCGTGTCGTACGAACCTCGTTAGATGTGGGGACTCGATTGCCGTAGGCGACCTCGTCGAAGAACGAGACGGCCGCGTCGAAGGCGGGGGAGTTGACGAGTCGGCGCAATTCGCGCGATGTCATGGAGGGCCTGTATCCGATCGAGCGTTCGGCCTCGAGCCTGAGTAGTAGTGCCTTGAAGCGAAGCCGCACCGCGGCCCGATAGTCGCCTCGCTTTTCCGCTTCTTCCGCCAGGCGACCCAGGGAACCGGCGACAAGCGGGGCCTTCTGCGGGTCGGTGGCCCGCCCGCCAACGTGGCCCGCCGAGCGTCGGCCGGAGAAGCGGCTGACGACGACCAGGGCTGCGACCACGATGGTCAGCGCAATTAGTAGCCACAGGGTGATGTAGCCGCCCGGGAGTTGCAGGGCCAAAGAGTCGAACCATCCCTGGATCCTGTCGATCAGTCCGCGGAAGGGCCGGGGGGGCCGCGCTGCTTCGAAACGCTCTTCTGTCGTGATCGAGCGCGCCGCTTCTCGGCTCTCGGCGGCATCGAACAAGCCGATCTCGCCTTCATCGGCAAGCGTTCGCAAGCGCGCGGCGAGTTCCTCTGAGGAGGCTCCGGCCAGCGCTCTCTCCATATCGACCGGTCGCCCCGACACGCTCGTTACCTCACGTAGATCCTCCACTGCCTGGGGATCGGCGATGGCTTGCCCGGCCAACGCTCGGAGCTGGGCCTCCGATACCTCGTTCGCACGGGCGCGGCTTGCAGGCACGGCGATGAGAATTAATGCGGTTGCAGCGGCTAAGAACGCGCGACGGCTGAGAGTCAACCGCCGGGTGGATATGAACGTGGAGGAGGGGGTGGAGGCGGCGGCGGTGGACCCAGAGGGCCCTGGGAGCCCGGAGGGGCTTGGGGGCCTGGCGTGGGTAGAGGCGGGCCGGACGTGGGGGCTGCTCCGAACGGCTCGGGCTCGCCGAGGTTTCGAGCCAGCAGCTCGAGATCGAAGCCCTCCTTGCGCACGCGCAGATCGAAGTAGAGCACCGTGATGATCGCTGCCTGCAGAGGGGTCGTGAGCAACGCGGAGATGGCATCGCCGATCCCGTTAACTACGAAAAAGGTGCTCGGGCTGTTCACACCGGTCAGGCTGACGGCGCTGACGACGAGACTGATCAGGAAGCCCAGGAAGGCCGGGATCAAGAAGACTCCCAGCAAGACGACCCCGAAGGTCGGCCACCAGCGGCCCTTGACCAGATCGCGTGAGCGACGGAGCGCTTTTAGTCCCTTGAGATCTTCGAGCAAGCGCGCCGGAACCACCACGATGAGCGCCACGGCGATATAGATCCCCGGGATGAACAGGGCGATGAAGCCGCCGGCAATCACGATGACGATCAGGATGTTCAGCCAAATGAGTGGAAGGATCCGGCGACCCGCGAAGCCTAGCGACGAACCGACGTTCGGCTTCGTCCCGAGGTAGGCATCGCCGAGCGCCTTGAATGCGGCGCCGGTGGCGACCAGGGTGCCGAGACCCTGAAGGAGGCCTACGAGGACAGACGAGACAACGAATCTTCGAACGTCGTCTTCCGTGGGAAGCAGAACCTGATCGTTAGCGATTGTGGCGAAGTCCGGCAGGCTCGACAAAAGCACCAGGATGCTCAGGATCGCCAACGGAATGACCACCACGGATACGGTCGCAATCAACGTCCCCGCGTTCCTCAGATACAGCTTGATGGCGACGTCGAGGACCTCTCCAACACCGAGGGGACGGAGATCGGGGGCCTTCATGAGTCCTACGATACCTTCGGCCTAGCCGCGAGACGGCGGCTCAGGCAGTTTGCTTGCGGCGCGCCCGGTAGGCAGCAACGTTCTCACGCGTGCAACAGATATCGTTGCAATAACGGCGGGAGCGGTTGCGCGATGTATCCACGAAGACGTCGTTGCAGTTGTCTGCGGCGCACACCCCCAGCCGGTCGAATCCGTAGGTCCCGATCACCGACGCCAGTCCCATGGCGGTTGCGGCAGCCACCCGCCGCCCGACTGAGGCCTCCTCGGGAGCGTAGTGAATATGCCAGTCCCCGTCGTGATCCGTGAGATAGGGCTTCAGGTCGAGATCGTCCAGCAGCCGGTTGAGAATGCGGGCCGCCTTCTTCTGGTCGCTGCTCAAGAAAACAACGCGCAGCCGGTCACGGAGCTCGTGGAGCTCGGCGATATCGGCCTTGGTCACCCGCTGAGGGCTGGGGAATCCGTGGGAGTCGAGGAACTCGGCAACCTCCTCGGGCGTACCCATGTACTCGTTGCCGGTGATGGAGCCGCGGGTGTTCACGAGGTCCGCGGCCGCCTGGACCGAGAGGTCCGTGTAATGATTGAAGTCCATTTGACGCCTTACTCCTGACGGTCTATGGTGTAACGAGCAAACTGATTATAGACTCTTACAGGAGGTGAGGCAATGCATCCCGAGACCCTGTTGATGCTGGCCGCGGAGCGCTCCCGAGAGCTCCAAGCCGCGGCTGACTGTTATCGCCTCGCCCGAGCCGTCGCTCCGTCTGACAGCACCCCCTCCCCCCGCCAAAGGCTGGGGCGACGGCTCATCTCCCTCGGCACGCGCCTCAGCGAGGCCGGCTCATAGCCGACGTGCGGGCGGGCGCACGAGAGGCCTGAGTTGGCGGCTCGCGACGCAATGGTCGACAGCCCGACCAGAAAAGTCTTAGAGCGATCGGCGATCGCGGCACTGCTGGGGGCTATGACGATATGGGGGAGCACCTACGTGGTGACGAAGGTCGCTCTCGCGGACTTCGGACCTTTCAGCGTTCTATGGACGCGTCTTGTCATCGCCACGCTGGCGCTGGCCCCCTTTGCGTGGCGTCGAGGCTTTCGTGCTCGCATGTGGCTGCAGCGAAATTTTCTGCTGTTCGGATTCACCGGAATGGCTCTGCATCTGGGCCTCGAGATCGCAGGCCTTCGTTTTACATCTGCGTCCAGTGCCGCGCTGATCATCGCAACGGCTCCGACTGTGACGGTGGCCTTTTCAGTCGTGTTCCTGAAGGAGCGAATCTCCTGGCTGCAGGCTTGGGCCATCGTCCTGTCGGTGGTGGGCGTCGTGCTGGTAGCCGGCGCGCGGGTGAGCGACGGCCACCCGCTCGCCTGGTTCGGCAACCTGTTGGTGTTCGCCGGAGTCGTGGCTTGGGGAGTGTTCACGGTCCAAGGAAGACAGATCGGACGCGAACATAGCTGGCTCATCTCGACGACGGCCGCCACCGGAGCCGCGACGCTCCTCGTCTTGCCGGTGATGCTGGGGGAGATCGCCGTGCAAGGAATTCCCCCTGTAACCGCCCCATCTCTCGTGGCCGTTGCCTCCCTAGGGCTCTTGGCGTCGGCGCTCGCGTATGGCTGGTGGAACTTCGCGCTCGAGCATGTCGGCGGCACGGTTGCGGGCCCCTACATCAGCCTCGTGCCGGCGATTGGAGTGAGCCTTGCCGTTGCAGTGGGGGAGACGATGACGCGTATGCAGCTGCTCGGAGGAGCCATCGTCGCCGCGGGCGTGTGGCTCAACCATCGTGGGAGAGCCGCTAAGCGTCTGTAAGAAACGCGGCGGTTACCGCTCTCCTACTCGGAACTACGGGACAGCATCTGCTCGCCTATCGCGAGCAGATTTCCCTCGCTGTCTTTGAACCAGGCTCCGCGCTCCCCCTCGATCTCCGCGATGGAATTCACGGTCTTGAAGCCGGGCATGTCGTACTCCTCGAACACGACTCCGTTTGCCTTCAGTTCCGAAACGACGCTGTCGAGATCGTCCACATCCCACCCGAATTGAGTGTGCGTGCCGGAGGGCTGTCCGGTGGAAGTGAACAACATGAAAGTCGTGGTGCCGCCGGACTCATACCGAAGCCCCTCGGGCGCTTCCTCGGCGGGCTTCAGGCTCAACTTCTCTTCGTACCAAGACCTTGCTCGGTCGAGGTCCTGACAGGGGATCATGGCGTAGCCGGGGAAGCGATCCAGCACTCTGTCCTCCTTTGTAGCGAAGCCGACCAGGTCCATGCAAGCACGGCCTTGAGGGGTCTGACAACCCCCAAGTGCAGTGGGGCAGGAAGCATCCACCTAAGCGGAGAACTCAATTGCGGCAAACCCACGATCGGAGGTGCCGACTCATGAGACGACAGCGCGCTCTCTCTATTTCTCTATTGCTCGGACTTGGGCTACTCGGAATGCCGACGGCTTCGGCCCAAGGAACTACGACATATGACTTCGAGGCCTGCGAGCAAGGATGGACGGTCGAGAGCAACTCGGGCACGAGCGCACCGTTCAGTGCCTGGCATCACGGGCCCGACGGGAGCACTTCCTCCATGGCATTCCATGCCGGCCCGCCATACGTGGGGGATGCAGATGAATCGGTTATCTCTCCCATACATGTCTGGAAGGGAGGCAAGGTCACGGTCGGCTTCAACCTCCGGTATCAGTTCGAACCCGCGGAGACATCGCTCGGGGCCGACAACGTCTCGATCGAGTGGTCAAACAACGGCGAGATCTGGCGAATCGTCGAAACCTTCGCTCCCCCCGCCGGCTCCGTACCGGTGAGTGAAGGCTTCCCGACCTACGCCCCGCACGAAGTCAGCTTCAACGCACCGAAAGGCAAGCTCCAGATCCGCTTCCATCTCGTTTCGGATGCATTGGTCGAGGGCATCGGTGCGTCGGTTGACAACGTGACGCTGCCCGTGAAGCCTCCCAAGGACGCCGCCTGCTAGCCGGCTGACACCTAGAGCGCGAGTTTGAGTCGTGGTCGTTCGAGCCTGAAACCGAGGGCGATAGCAGAATCCGCCACCGTGACGTTCCGGTAGACGAGTCCCGATGTGATCTCGGGCAGCGGGATCACGATCTCCTCGAGGCCGGCGGTCGCTGTGATCACCAAAGCTTTGTTTTGCAGCGATACTTCAGCTGCTATCGGCTGCGGATTCTCGGACGTCGAGAGTGTCACGGTGTCCCCTCGAACTCGCACGACCAGATCGGAGCTCTGACGAGCGACGATCCGTTGGAGGGCCGCGCCGGTGAGCCTCGCGTTTCCGTTTCCCGACTGCGCCGACACGGAACGCGCCTTGCCGGAGAGGATGTCGCCGGCCGCGAAAGTTACTTCTTCCAGGGCCACCCGGACCTGAGTAAACGGGATGCGATCGACTGTTATCGCGGACGCTTGTAACTCAAGCGCGTCCACCCTTCCCCTAAGCACGGCGAGGAGAAACGGGAAAGAGTCGATCGCAACTTCGGGACGACGGGGTATGTCGAGCCCGCGTTGGAGCTGCACTTCAACTCGTCCCGCAACATAATCCTTAGCCAGGTAGTCGATCGCGCAGAGAACAAGGGCGATGATGATCAACGAGACGGCGAGACGTCTCATGACTAAGTCAGCGAGGGACGGTTCAGGGACCGATCAGTAGAGACCCATCGAGGGCATGCGTGCCTTCGTCGAGATCGAGTTCCACTATGTCTTGTTCCGTTTGTCCCGCGGGAATCTCGCCTATATCCACGGGGATCGAGGTGTTCCCGAGGGTGAGCTTCACGGTCCCTCGCCAGAGAAACTCGCTTGTATTTGTAATCGGCAGAACCATGGCGACCTGTCCCGAATCGAGCACTCGAGCACCCATGTTCAGGGTGAGGCCGCCGCAGAATCCAATCTGCTCGCCGCGTTTGATGCGCGTCGAGGTCGTCACCAATGGTTCTCCATCCGGTTGAATCAGCAAAGTGAACGGCGTCTCGGCCTCGTCCTGACAGGTGAGGACGTGAGTGAGACCGCGCAGCGACGACATTGCTATCGGAATAAGGAAGGCTCCGAGCAAGGCGAAGAGCGCGAGTCGATCGCGCAATATCGAAGGCATACATCAATCTTAGGGCGGCCCCCGCCGTAAGAACACCTTCAAATTCGAAGGCTCGTCACGTACCATTCCCGCCATGGTTCAGGAGGGGTTCTGGGCGCGGGTGAGCGGACTCGGCTATCAGCGTGCGCGGCAACTCCTTCTCGCGGCCGGACTGGCCGTTCTGCTGGTGACGGCGGCCGTCATGTATGTGAGGCGCGTCGAGACCGTCGAGGTTCTGGCGACCCTCCTCTTCATACCGGTCTTTGTGGCTTGCGTGTTTTGGAATGTACGCGGCGGGGTGATCGCAGCGGTCCTTGCCGCGATCGCCTACGCGGCCCTGCGTGCCCCGGCGATCGATGCAGTTGGTGTGGAGAGATTCGGCGGCCTGCTCCTCTCACGTTCGGTGGCTTTCCTGGCCTTTGGTGCTATCGGCGGCTGGGCCAATCAGCAGCTGCAGTCGTCGCTGACGAAACTCGAGCTGTACGACCAGATCGACGACTACACGGGGCTTTTCAACGCGCGCTTCTTCGTCCAGGACACCGATCTCGAAGTCTCTCGTTCGCGGCGATACCAGACGATCTTCTCGATATCGCTGGTCGACTTCCCCGTGGCTCCTTTGCAGACCTTGACCAGGCGTCAGCGTCAGACCATCCGCAAGGAATTGGGGCGGATGTTGCAGGACGCGGTGCGGACGGTGGACCGCGCGGTGCACGGATTCGATGGGACCATTCATCGCTTCGCCTGCGTTTTGCCCGAGACGGGCGTCGAGGGAGCCCGCATCTTCACGGAGCGACTAGCGGATCGTCTGCATCAGTATCTGGTTCAACGCGGTGTGAGCATCGAGCGAGACCGTGTGGGGGCCACCTCGATCACTTATCCGGACGACGGCGACGAAGCCATCCAGGCTCTGCGACGAACGTTCGCGGAGATCGATCGGGTTGAACATCCGGAGGCCGCAACCGGGCAATCGACTACCCCGCCGGCCCCCGCCTAGAAGCTGCCGCCCACCCAGCGGGAAGGGCAACCAAAAGGCCACTCGGCGCGTCTGAACTCCCATCTAGCGAGAAATGGGAGACAGACATGAGGCCAGACGGGTTCTCGAAGATCGGGGCCATCTTCATGGTCGCGATGACGATCGGCGGCTGCGCCGCAGAGCGATCTCCGGTCGCGTCCGACGGAGTTGACCAGCCCGCCGAAACGACGTCGCCGGCGTCGCCGACGGCGGAGACCGAAAGCCCGTCCCAATCTGTTTCCTACGAGGTCTGGTTCCATCAAGGCGAGCAGTTGTTTCCCACCTATCGAACGGAGGCGACCGGCCCGGCGGTCGGGCGCGCCGCGATCGAGAGCCTGTTCGCCGGTCCCACCGGCAACGAGGCTCGCGCGGAGGTGCAGACACAGGTTCCCTCCGGCACGCGTCTTCTGGGACTCGATATCGATGATGGGCTCGCGACGGTGGATGTGACGCGCGAATTCGAATCGGGTGGGGGCTCACTCTCGGTGCGAATGAGAGTCGCTCAGCTCGTTTACACGCTCGCACAATTTCCGTCCGTCGACGGCGTTGTGTTGCAGATCGAGGGCGAGCAGAAGGCATCGATCTCGGGTGAAGGGATCCCCACGGATCGACCGCTTAGGCCCAAAGATTTCGAGGATCTGTTTCCTGCAATCACCGTCGCCGGCCCTCGCATCGGAGAAAGCGTCGGGAACCCGGTTCTCATCCAGGGCACGGCGAACGTCTTCGAGGCCACCGTGAGTATCCGCATCAGGGATGCCGCAGGAGCCATCATCGCCGAGACCTTCACGACGGCCACCTGTGGCACCGGTTGCCGTGGGGATTACGAAGCTCGTGTTCGCTACCAGGTGAGCGAGACCCAGGAAGGCGTCATCGAGGTCTTCGAATCCTCAGCCGAGGACGGTTCGGTCACGAAGTTGGTCCGCATCCCGGTAACACTCAGCCCCTGAGTTCGGGCGGCGCCCGACTGAAGCGAACTGCCGCCTGCGGCCGAGGGCGCGAGGCTTGACCTCCGGAGCACTAGCCCCAGGGGGCGGCCGTGCGAGAGCGGGTGTTCAAAGACCGAGCTGATGCCGGGCGAGTCCTGGCCTCGCGGCTGGAGGACTACCGAGGGGATCCCCAAGCCATAGTGCTGGCCTTGCCGCGTGGCGGAGTTCCGGTCGGCTACGAAGTAGCACGCGCGCTCGATCTTCCTCTCGATGTGTTCCTCGTGCGCAAGCTCGGCACGCCGGGGCGGGAGGAGCTGGCCATGGGGGCCATTGCCTCCGGCGGCGTCCGGGTCCTAAACGAAGAGGTGGTGACCGTGTGGGGTATCCCGGAGGACGTTATCGAAGCGGCCACCAAACGGGAGACCGCCGAGCTGGAACGCCGCAATCACCTGTATCGCGAGGGCTACGAGGAAGTCGCGCTCGAGGGGAAGTCCGTGATCCTCGTAGACGATGGGTTGGCGACCGGTTCGACAATGCGCGCCGCCGTAGAAGCAGTCAGAGAGCATCGCCCGAACAAGATCGTGGTCGCGGTCCCAACCGCGGCCGCCAATACGTGCGAGGAGCTGGCGCGCTCGGTGGATGAGGTGATCTGCGTTATGACCCCGGAGCCTTTCCAGGCCGTGGGTCTGTGGTACGAGGACTTCGCTCAGACCGGTGACGGCGAGATAAGGGACCTGCTGGCTCGGGCTCGGTCCGAGCGGGGAGCGGAGGGGTAGGCGCTACCAGGCCGGCGCGTCGCTGGCGGGAAAGGAATCCTCGGATTGCTCCTCGACGGTGGCCCCGTCCTCGTCGGGTCGCTCGGAGTCCTCCCCGGCGGGATCGGGCAGGGGTCGCTCCTCCTTTTCCGGGCTCGGGCGTACGTCGTCGGGGCTCGTCTCGGCCATCTTTCACCTCCATACAGGGGGACGTCTTCTTTACCCGGGGGACCCGCGCGGCTAACGGGTGGAATATCCGCACTGAGGCCAAGGTTGACAGTAGTACACTCAAGTTTAATATTTGGCGTAGTAACAAGTCACGACAGTAGGGAAATAGGAGGAAACAGTCATGGCTAAGGCCGTCGGAATCGATCTCGGCACCACCAACTCGGTCGTGGCCCTTCTGGAGGGCGGCGAGCCGACCGTCATCGCCAATGCCGAGGGCCAGCGAGTGACGCCTTCGGTGGTCGCCTTCTCCAAGGGCGGCGAGATCCTCGTGGGCGAGGTCGCCAAGCGACAGGCGATCACCAACCCCGACCGCACCGTGCGCTCGATCAAACGAAAGATGGGCGGCAACGAAAAGATCGACATCGACGGAAAGGGATGGACGCCGCAGGAGATCTCGGCCCGCATCTTGATGAAGCTAAAGGCCGACGCCGAGGCCTACCTCGGCGACAAGGTCACCGAGGCGGTCATCACGGTGCCGGCCTATTTCGACGACGCTCAGCGGCAGGCAACGAAGGAGGCCGGCCAGATCGCCGGGCTCGAAGTGTTGCGCATCATCAACGAGCCCACTGCCGCTTCATTGGCCTACGGCCTGGATAAGGGTGAGACCGATCAGACGATCCTCGTGTTCGACCTCGGCGGTGGGACCTTCGACGTCTCATTGCTCGAGCTGGGCGAGGGCGTCTTTGAGGTCAAAGCGACCTCGGGCAATACCAATCTCGGCGGTGACGACTGGGACCAGCGCGTCATCGATCACCTCGTGAAGACATTCAAAGATCAGAACGGCGTCGATCTCTCCAAGGACAAGATGGCTTTGCAGCGGCTCAAGGAAGCGGCGGAGAAGGCCAAAATCGAGCTGTCCTCCACGCAGAGCACCAACATCAACCTTCCATTCATCACGGCAACGGAGCAGGGCCCCCTGCATCTCGACGTGCCGCTCACGCGTTCAGAGTTCGAGCGCATGACCGAGGATCTGTTGGACAAGTGCAAGGGGCCGTTCCAGCAGGCGATCAAGGACGCGGGCATAGACACCTCGGCCATCGATCACGTCATCTTGGTCGGTGGGTCCACGCGCATGCCAATGGTTCGCAACCTCGTCAAAGAGCTGACCGGTGGCAAGGAGCCGCATCAGGGCGTCAATCCGGACGAGGTCGTCGCGCTGGGCGCCGCGATCCAGGCCGGTGTTCTTCGTGGAGAAGTAAAGGACGTTCTTCTCCTTGATGTGACGCCGCTATCTCTCGGTGTCGAGACCAAGGGTGGCATCTTCACCAAACTGATCGAGCGGAACACGACCATCCCCACAAAACGAAGCGAGATCTTCACGACCGCGGAGGACAACCAACCCTCCGTAGAGATCCACGTCCTTCAGGGCGAGGCGGAGATGGCCTATCGCAACAAGTCGTTGGGCAAGTTCCAGCTCACCGACATCCTGCCGGCTCCCCGGGGCCTTCCCCAGATCGAGGTGGCGTTCGATATCGACGCCAACGGCATCGTCAATGTGTCGGCGCGGGATCAAGGCACCGGCAAAGAGCAATCCATGACCATCACGGGCGGCACCAAGCTGGCGGACGATGACATCGAGAAGATGATCCGGGAGGCCGAGGCCCACGCCGATGAGGACCGTCGGCGCCGCGAGGAAGCCGAGGCGCGCAACCAGGCGGACGGCGTCATCTACCAGACCGAGAAGCACCTGAAGGAACACGGCGACAAGCTCGACGAATCCGATCGCAAGTTCGTCGAGGACGCTCTGGCCGAAGCCAAAGATGCACTCGGCGGAACCGATGTCGAGAAGATGCGTTCGGCAACGGAGCAGCTCGTCACCGCCTCGCAGAAGTTTGCCGAGGTCGTCTACCAGAAGACCGCGGCGGGCCAGGGCCCGGACGCGGCCGAGCCTTCGGGCGGTGGCGGCGACCACGACGTCGTCGATGCCGAGGTGGTCGATGAGGGCGGGGAGGAGCGATCCGCGTAATGCCCGACCCCGACGACCGACCGCGCAAGGTTCCCGTACGCGATAAGCGGCGTGACCCAAAGGGCGACGCCGCACCGGTCGCGACCGCCTCTTCGGTGCCGCCGGTCGGCGCCGACGCCGAACGCGACAGGAGAGAGGAAAAGCACGACTATCTCGGTGATCTGCAACGGCTGCAGGCCGAGTTCGAGAACTATCGCAAACGCATGATGCGCGACCAGGCGGGCATCACCGAGCGCGCAACGGGCCGGCTCCTCGAGAACCTTCTACCGATCCTCGACAACTTTGAGCGCGCGATCTCCCACGGCGAAGGTGGCGAGGGGGTAGCCCTCGTGTTCCGTCAGCTCAGAGACACCCTGGCGCGCGAGGGACTCGAGGAGGTTCCCGCGCTGGGGGAAAGGTTTGATCCACAGGTTCACGAAGCGATAGCCGCCCACGAGGATCGTGAGGTGGCGGAGCCCATCGTCCGCGAGGTCTCCCGTAGGGGCTATGCCTACAAGGGACAGCTCTTGAGACCGGCCATGGTGGTAGTGGCGACGCCCTCCGCCGATCGATCGGATGTCGCGGCAGAGGAGGCCGTTTCGGAGGACCACGGAGACAACTGATGGCGCAGCGGGACTGGGTTGAGAAGGATTACTACAAAGTCCTCGGCGTGCCGAAGACCGCCACCAAAGAGGACATCAAAAAGGCCTACCGCAAACTGGCCCAGAAACATCATCCGGACACGAACAAGTCCGATGGTCAGGCGGAGGCGCGCTTCAAGGAGATCTCTGAAGCGCATTCGGTTCTATCGAATGAGAAGAAACGCGCCGAATACGACGAGATGCGCCGGCTCATCGAGGCCGGCGGCCACCGCTTTTACGGTTTCGGTCCTCGAAGCGGCGGAGGAAACGTCCGAGTCACGGTCGGCGACGTCGAGGACCTTTTTGGAGGAGAGGGAGGTCTTTTCGAAGATCTGCTCGGCGGGTTCGGATTCCGCGCGGGAAGGCAACAGGGTGCAGACCTGGAGACGGAGGTCGAACTCGATTTCGAGCGAGCGATGGAGGGAGCGAGCGTCACGCTCGAGTCGGGAACGAAGGTCCGCATTCCACCGGGCGTACGCAGCAACGCTCGAGTGCGCGTGGCCGGCAAGGGTCGCCCCGGAGCGGGTGGGGGA
>JBHELF010000119.1:0-7680 GCA_046263155.1 Actinomycetota bacterium | reverse complement strand
GCCGGGCCGGTTCACATGGCCGGAGACCGAGAACATCTTGGTGCCCGGGGACTGCTCGGTTCCCCATTGCCGATACCACTCCGCCCCATTGGTGACGATGGCGGGGAGGGTGGCCACGGTCTCGGTGTTGTTGATCACGGTTGGCTGTCCGTAGAGCCCCTTCACCGCGGGAAAGGGCGGTCGCAGACGAGGCTGACCGCGGAATCCCTCGAGCGAATCGAGGAGCGCGGACTCCTCACCGCAGATATACGCGCCGGCACCGCGGTGCAGAACGATGTCGAGATCGAAGCCCGAACCGAAGATTCCCTGTCCCAGGAACCCGCTCGCGTAGGCCTCGGCGATGGCCGCCCCGAGACGACGAGCACCTAGCGCGAACTCCCCCCGGCAGTAGATGAAGGCTTTGTTGGCCTGAACCGCCCAGGCCGCGATGGTGATCCCCTCGATGATCCCGTGCGGGTCGGCCTCCGCCAGCTCCCGGTCCTTGAAGGTGCCCGGCTCTCCCTCGTCGTGGTTGATGACTACGTACTTGGGGAACACGTCGCGGGGGCAGAACGACCACTTGTTGCCGGTGGGAAAACCGGCGCCACCTCGCCCCCGCAAGCCGGATGCCTTGACGACCTCCATCGTCTCCTCCGGGCTCTGCGACGTCACGGCTTTACGCGCCGCGTCGTACGCGCCGTCCTCGAGCGCGCGGTGAAGTGTCCAGGAGTCTTCGGGGAACGCGCGCAAGCGGCGCATCACGAGAAGGGTTTCTTCGGCCATCAGCCCTCGTCTCGTTCGTCCGTCGCTTGATCTGACATGCCACCCGCACGCTCTATATCGGGGCGGTCTTCACTGTCGTAATCGAGCGCCGGACGAAAGCCGGGGGCCATGTCGGGGGGCGGAGCCTCTCCTCCAACCACCGGGGTGAATGTCGGGTCCTCGGACGGTCCGCCCTGACGCAGCCCCGTGGTGGCTGTTTCAAAGGAGATCTCTTTCGAGGTCTTCACCGGCTGATCGCGAAAGCTTCGGGTCTCATCGCCGCGTCTCAACCGATCTACCAGGTCGACGACCGACTCCGGCGTCAGCGAGTAGAAGTCCTCGTAGTTGATCTGCATCGACGGCGCGCCATCGCACGTAGCGAGACATTCCGCCGCCTCCAAAGTGAATTTGCCGTCCGCGGTGGTCTCTCCCGGAGCGATATCGAGATGAGCCTCCAGGGCAGCGATCACCGCGCGCGCGCCGCGGTGTGTGCATGAGATGTTGCGACAAACGGAGAGCAGATAGTCGCCCTGCGGTTGCTTCTTCAGCATGGTGTAGAAGCTGCTGGTCGCCAGAACCTCGGCGGGTGTGAGCTCGAGGATCTCGGCCACCTCCCGCATGCCCGCTTCGCTCACGTACCCCTCGACGGACTGAACGAGAAAAAGCAACGGCAACGTCGCGGAACGGGGGTTGGGGTACTTCGAGACGATGCGATTAGCGAGCCTGCGCTGATCCCCATTGAGCACCCGTGGGACTTCCTCCTCCGCGGCCGGCAACCGCCCGTCGGAAAAGGTCCGTGGACCACTGCTCGATCTGGCAGGCCACCCGCCCGCCCCAAAACCGTTCATCTATCGACGCCCCCCATAACCGGGTCAATTGAGGCGATGGAGGCGATCAGGTCGGCGACGAGGCCTCCCACGACCATGGGAGCGAGCGACTGCAGGTTGACGAACGACGGGTCTCGGACATGCAGTCGGTAGGGCGACGTGCCTCCATCCGAGACCGCGTAGACGCCCAGCTCCCCCCGAGGCGACTCGACCGCGGCGTACATCTCGCCGGCCGGCACCGAGTAGCCCTGGGTCATCAACTTGAAGTGGTGGATCACCGCCTCCATCGAGCGGTTCAGCTCGCGGCGGGGAGGCGGCGACAGCTTCGGGTCCATGTTCTTGAAGTCCCCCGCGGGCATCCGTTCCATGAGCTGACGGACGATCGATACCGACTCGTACATCTCCGCTACGCGCACGCGATAGCGCGCGTAAACATCCCCGGTGGTGGAGACCGGCACCGCGAAATCGACATCGGCGTAGGCGTCGTAGGGCATGTCTCGCCGCAGGTCCCAATCGACTCCCGAGGCTCGGGCGATGGGGCCCGTAGCACCGAGTCCGTTCGCTTGTTCCGCACTGAGTACTCCGACTCGCGCCGTCCGCTCCAGAAATATTGGGTTCTCGGTGAGGAGGTCCTCGTATTCCTTGATGCGTTCGGGAAGCAGATCCACTATCCGACCGCAGACGTCTTGCCATCCCTCCGGCAGGTCCTGCCACACACCGCCCGGGATGATGTAGCCGTGATTCATCCGCAGGCCGGTCACCATCTCGTAGAAGTCGAGGATCAGCTCGCGTTCACGGAAGCCGTAGAACATCGCCGACATCGCGCCCATGTCGAGACCCTGCGTGCCAAACCACACGAGGTGCGAGGACAGTCGATTCATCTCGGCCATCAGGGTGCGGATATAGCGCCCGCGAGGTGGCACCTCGATGCCGAGTAACTGCTCTACCGCGAGCGAGTAAGCCTGCTCGTTGAAGAGCGGCGCGAGGTAATCCATGCGCGTCACGATCGTCACCGCGCCGCGCCAGTTCTGGTCCTCGCATTCCTTCTCCATGCCGGTGTGGAGATAGCCGATCACAGGCCGGCAGTCGGTGACCGTCTCACCGTCTAGTTCCAAAACCAGACGAAGCACTCCGTGCGTCGCGGGATGGACCGGCCCCATGTTGATGACCATGCGGCCCGCCCTCTCATCGTGAGATTCGACGAAGGCGCCGCCGGTGTCTCGCTCGACTTCCTCGAGCAAGGAACGCGCGCTCATTGTCGGTCCTCGCGTGAGGGCACCTTGGCGATCTGCCCGTAGTTATCGACCGTGCTCTTCGCTTCGACTACGCCTGTCGCCTGACCCGGCGTATCGATCTGCATGAATGGTTGGGGGACGAATTCCACCTGGACCTTCCCGACCCCGTAGTCCTTGCGAAGTGGATGTCCCTCCCATTCATCGGGCATCAGGATGCGCGTGAGGTTTGGGTGTCCCTCGAAGTGGATTCCGAACATGTCGAAAGCCTCACGCTCTAGAAAACTGGCCGTAGGCCACAACGAGGTAACCGACGAAACGGTGGGTGGATCTCCCTCCGCGGGGACGTGAATGGTGACCCGCTCGGCGCGGTCGTGGTTAACGAACTGAGCGACGAGTTCGAAGCGCGGCTCTAGCCCCAATCCCAGACCGTCGAGACCGCAAAGATCCGCCAGTAGCCAGTTTTCCTCGAGCAGGAATGCCGCGAAGTCGGGCCACTCCCCGGAACCGAGGCGATGCATTTCCATCAGCCGACCGAGGCCCCCGTACGTCCGGGAAGCAGCCGCTTCAACCGCTCCGAGATGCCGGGCTCATCTCCGACTCGTCCCGCCGTGTATTCGCCGCGGTTGATGCGCTCGTGCAGCAACATGATCCCGTCGATCAACATCTCCGGCCGCGGTGGACAACCCGGGACGTAGATGTCGACCGGCACGATCTGGTCGACCCCTTGAAGCAGCGCGTAGTTATTGAAGACTCCTCCGGTCGAGGCGCAGGCGCCCATGGATATGACCCACTTCGGCTCGGTCATCTGGTCGTAGATCTGACGCAGCACCGGCGCCATCTTTTGCGAGACCCGGCCCGCCACGATCATCAGGTCCGCCTGTCGCGGGGAGGCGCGGTAAGCCTCCATACCGAAACGCGCGATGTCGTGACGCGACGTGATCATCGACATCATCTCGATGGCGCAACAAGCGAGCCCAAACGCCGCCGGCCACAGAGAGGATTTCCGCGCCCAATTGACGAGATTGTCCAGACGAGCCGTGACGAAGTTCGCGCCGAGCGTGTCGCTTACTCCGCCCATTCGAGCCCTCCGCGCTTCCATACGTACACGTACGCGGCCACTAAGATGCCCACGAAGACACCCATCTCGACTAATCCGAAGACGGCCAACTCGTCGTACACGACGGCCCACGGGTACAAGAAGACGGTCTCGATGTCGAAGATGATGAACAGCATCGCGACGAGGTAGAACTTGATGGGAAAACGCTCCCTGCCTGCATCGGTCTCGGGAACGATGCCGCACTCGTAAGCCTCCAGCTTCGCCGGCGTCCAACGACGCGGCGACAAACGTGCGGCGACCACTATCGATGCCACGGCGAAGAGCGAAGACAGCGCGATGAGAAACAGGATCGGGAGGTAGGCGGGAAGAGTCACGGCTTCAACTCCGCCACCTTCAGCAGCGCTTTGAAGGCTTTCTGTCCCTTGCTGCTCCGGTTGGAGTCCTCGAGATTGGCCAGAACGATCACCGCAAATTTCATGATCGCCTCCGACCTCATCCCCGCGGCGACAAGCTTCTCCATGACGAAGGGCCGGCCGATGACGCGCACAAACCTGCGCCCGAGTCTGTAGTAGGGGCCGTAGGTTTGTTTGAGCTCGTCCTCGTAACCCGGAACCGTGGGAGTCGAGCCCTCGCGCAGCGCTTCATCCAGGTGTCGAGCCGCGATCCGTCCCGTTTCATACGCGTACGCAATCCCTTCGCCGTTGCAGGGATTGACCATTCCTGCCGCGTCGCCCGCGAGCAGAAAGCCGGGCCCGCTGGGCGGCCACACGCTGGCGCCCATGAAGAGTCGCCCGGCGCGCGGTTTGCCGACGGCGGTCTGCGCGTTGATCTCCCACTCCGGAGGAAGCGATCGAAGGAAAGTCTCCTGCAAGGTGCGCAGGTTTACGGAGCGCCAATCCCCGAACGTGGATAGAAGGCCGACGCCGACGTTGGCCGTTCCGTCCCCTACCGGGAAGACCCAGCCGTAGCCGGGAAGAGCATCGGGACCCGAGCGCACGTCGAGATAGGCCTCGAACCATCCGGAGTGTTCCATGGGCGATGTGTAGTACTGCCGGATCGCGAAGCCCATCGGGTACGTCTTGTTCCGGCGACGTCCGAGCTTTGCCGAGAACTTGCTGGCGGCTCCCTCGGTGCACACAATGAAGGGAGCCCGGATCTCTTCTATCTCTCCCGCGCGCTTTGCGCGCAGCCCCGTCGCGACCCCGTTGTCAAAAATGGGCTCATAGGCTTCGGTTTCGTAGAGGACCTTGGCCCCGACTGCTTCGGCATTGTCCAAGACGATCCGGTCGAGGTTCTTGCGTGGTTTGACCAACCCATAATCGCCCCAGCGCGAAAGCTGTGGGAACGGAAGATTCATCGTGCGCCCCGCGGCGCGCACCCGAAGTCCGGCAACGCGCTCCCAGGTCGCGAGCTCGTCGCCGAGGCCCATGTCCTCCAGGACCTCGATCGCCCGCGGGGTGAGGCCGTCGCCACAGACCTTCTCGCGCGGAAACGCCTTCTTCTCCACGACGATGACCGAGTGCCCGCGGCGGGCGAGGTAGTAGGCAGCAGCCGCTCCGGCCGGGCCCCCACCCACGATGGCGACGTCGGCTTCGGTCATCGCGACTCCTCGCTCTCGACCGGTTGGCACGAGCCTGCGCTCTTGTGAAAAGTTTCACAAGGTCCGCTCGCGAGTCTACTCCTCTAGCTGCGCACGAGAGCAGGGCGCGTTGGCCCGCTAGACGCGATGGCTACTCGAGACGACGTTTGGGGGCTCTACTCGATGGTGACGGTCCCGTTCATGGTGCCGGGATGCAGGTCGCACTGGAAGTAGTACTCGCCGGGGTCGATTGCCCCAACCTCGTACTCGATCGAATCCCCACCGGAGAGGTCGGGCCCGTCGAAGAGAGCATTCGCGAAGGCGTTGCCGTCCTCGGCGTTCGCGTAGATCGCGAAGTTGTGCGGCGTGGTGTCTCGGTTGTCGAGCGTGACGGTGGCCCCCTCGGGGGGCAGCGCGATCTCGGTCTGGTCGAAGGCGACCCCCTGCGCAACCAAGGTCACGGCGCCCGGGCCGGGGCCCGGTCCGTCGCCCGGCTCCTCGGAGGCGGTCGACGACGGACGACCGGCGATGAAGCCGATGGCGATCAATGGGATCAACACATACAGGATCGCCAGGAGCGGTGAGCCCGAACGCCCAGTGCCCGCCGCACTGACCGCGGGGACGCCCGCCGAAACGAGTTCGTCGATCATCTTGCGCCTCTCATACATGGCTTTCTGGCCCTCGAACTGGGCGTCCGTGGTGACCTCGTCTTCGGGTCGCAGACGTGTGCCCGTCGTGGTGCCGTGGCTCACCCCTGCGGGGCGGGCATCAGGATGCATCGCAGCGGGGGTTTCAGGGCGGGCGGGCGGCTGGCCAGCTTGAGCAGCAACCGCTGGTGCGGGGGTTTGGGCGCTGGTGGGTTCGGGAGCCGGTGGAACCGCGGCGGCCTCGGGCTGTGTGGCGGCTGCCGCGGCGGCGAGCTCGTCGCCGCGCGTCGGAACAGCTTGTTCGGCCGGCTCGGTGGCGGGTTGCGGTGCGCTCTCCCCAGGAACGGTTTCTGGGCGGGCGGGTGGCTGACCAGGATGAGCAGCACCCAGCGATTCGGCAGCGGCGGGCTCCGGTGCCGGCGCAGCCTCCGCGGCTAGCGGCTCGGGCTCTGCGGCGACGGCTTCCGGCTCGGGCTCTGCGACGGCGGCCTCGGCGGGTGCCTCGCCGCCCTCGAGGTGCGGTTGTGCCCCGGGCCACCACTTGGGTTCTTTCGGATGTGGGGAGCCATGCTCGGCGCGCACCCGCGCGGCCTTCGCCCGGCCCTCCGCGATCGGAGCCGCGCTGCCCTTTTGCTGTTCTTCGGCGAGAACCTCTTGATAGACCTGTTCTGGATCGGCCACGAAACTCGTCTCCTCGGCTGGAGTCGATCAAATCTATACGGCGGACCCTGGCTGAGTCAGCCCATCGTCACAAGGTCGATCAATTCCGCCACGGCGGCGCGCGTCTGTCGGTCCAGGGCCGAATCGTCGAGACCTTGAAGGGACTCGGCCCGAAAATCGGCCCGCGCTCTCTCCGCGCGCGCGCGGGCGCCGGAGCTCTCCAGGATCGAACGCAACTCCGCCACACCCTCGTCATCGAGGTTTCCGGCACCCCACCGCGCCACGAACTGAGAGCGCGCGGGCTCGGAGAGCGCCTCGAGCGCGAGCGCGTAAAGAAGGTGGCGCTTTCCCTGGCGGATGTCGGCGTCTACCGGTTTGCCTGTCACCTCGTGCGAGCCGAAAGACCCCATGAGGTCGTCGTTGATCTGGAAGGCGATGCCAAAGGGACGGCCCACTCTTGCCAGATCTTCGAGAAGCGGTTCGCCTCCGCCCCCGAGCAGCGCCCCGATCGCCAGCGGCTCCTCCACGGAGTAACGACCGGACTTGAGGCGTGCGACATAGAGAGCCTCGTCCGGCGTGATCTCGTGCTTCGAGCGCTCGTGATCGAGATCCAGCATCTGTCCTGCGATCACCTCTTGGCGCATACGCGAGTAAGCCGAGAAAGCACGTGCGAGTTTCTGCGGGCCAAAGCCTGAGTTGAAGAACAGCTCGTCGGCCAACACGAGCGCGAGATCGCCGACCAGAATGGCGACCTCGACGCCGTGGATCGCAACGGAGGTGGGCTCACCGCGACGCTCGAGGGCCGCGTCCATGATGTCGTCGTGGACTACCGCGAAGGTGTGCAACAGCTCCAGACTGGCCGCGGCTCGCAGGATCTCGTTTCCGTGCGATCCGCCCGCTGCCTTGAAACCCCAGTAGCAGAGCGTGGGTCGCA
>JBHELF010000118.1:0-22397 GCA_046263155.1 Actinomycetota bacterium | reverse complement strand
GCCGAATTGGGCGAACCGGTGAGCTGGCCCGAGATCGTGAGCGTCCGCGAAGTCGGCCCACGCGATGGAATCCAGAGCGAGAAGGCGGATGTGTCGACGGCCGAAAAGATCCGGCTCATCGACGCGTTGGCCGACTCCGGGATCCCGTACATCGAAGCCGTCTCGTTCGTCTCGCCCAAGGCGGTTCCCCAGATGGCGGACGCCCTCGAGGTTTGGGGAGGAATAGAGCGCAATCCCAAGGTCTTCTATTCCGCTCTGGTGCCTAACCTGCGCGGGGCTCAGACGGCGATCGATGCAGGAGTGGACGGATTGCAAGTCTTTATCGCGGCGACGGACTCTTACAACTTGAAGAACGTCCGTAAGACGGTCGCGGAATCAATGGAGGACGTGAACGCGGTCGCCTCAGCCGGGAACGAGGCGGCAGTGCCGGTTGAGGGCACTATCTCGACCGCCTTTGGTTGCCCCTATGAGGGTGACGTCGCACCCGACAAGGTCGCGGAGCTCTCGAGGCAGCTCATGGACTTGGGCATTGCGACGATCTCCTTCGGGGACACCACCGGGATGGGAACGCCTCGGCGCGTCCGAGATCTGATCGATGCGCTTCGGAGCGCCCTGCCGGAATTGCGGCTCAACATGCATTTTCATGACACACGCGGAACGGGTTTGGCGAACGTGATGATCGCATTGGAACTGGGAGTTGATTACTTTGACTCCTCGATCGGCGGAATGGGGGGTAGCCCGTTTGCCGAAGGGGCCACGGGAAATATCGCGACGGAGGACCTCGTCCACATGTTGAGCGATATGGGGATCGTCACCGGCATCGACTTCGATGCCCTGCTGGCGGCCGGACGCCTGGCAAGCGAGACTCTTCAGCGGGACCTGCCCAGCAAAGTTCTTCGGGCAGGCCCCCGGTGGCAGATCGAGGGAGCGATTCCCGGCCACTAGATGGAATCTTCTATGCGACCTCGAGGTCCAGGTTCCATCTCGCGCATGCCCGGTGCGAACGTCACCAGCACAGTGGTGGTCAGATAGCAAATTCCGATGATCAAGAGAGTCGTCCGAAGACCGAGCGCCGCAACCGCGAGTCCTCCGACTAGGGAACCGAGTGGCATCGCCAGCCAAGCCGTGGCCATCATCACGCCGAGCACGCGCCCGCGCATCTCGCGCGGTATCCGCTCATAAGCGATCGTGTCGATCACGGGATTGATTGGTCCGGCTCCAAAACCGCTAAGCCCCACGATGACGACCGCCAACCAGAGGGGAGGAAACGTGGCAAAAAACAGGTGCCAGAGCGAGAAGAGGATGAAGCCCAAGCCGAAGACGACGCGGCGCGAATACCGATGTCCGACGATGGAATAGGTCAAGGCTCCCAGTGCGGCTCCTGCCGATACCGCTCCGAGGATCCAACCGAGACTCAAGGCATTGCCGTAGACGCGCTTCGCGAACACCGGGATCAGTACTCCATCTGCGGCGTCGAACAGATTTGTAATTGTCGCCGTGAAGATCATCGTGGCTATGACGCGGTCCTTACGTACGAAGCGAAACCCCTGCCGGATTTCATGTAGGTAACCAACACGTTCTCGCGGTTCCCCCTCCGCACGAGAAGGATGGCGTCCAATCGCGATGAGTGTTGCGGACAACAGAAAGCTGGCGGCATCCACCCAGAGGACGTTCGCGGCGCCAATGATCGCGATCCCTAGACCGGCAAGAGGCGCGCCGATCAGGCGGGAGCTCCGGTCCACGACTGCAAAAGCGCCGGTCGCGCGCTCCATTCGCCAGGCGGCTTCGTGAACAGCGTCCGGAAGAAGTGCTGCTCTTGCTGTCCGTCCAGGGGCGTCGAGCAAGGCTCCTAAGAACACGAGGATCAGCAGTTGCCAGAATTCAATCCCTCCTATTGTGTGCAGCAGAGGAATCGCGGCGACCGGAAGCGCGCTTGCCACGTCGGCCACAATGCTCGCCCGCCGTGGACCGAGGCGGTCCACGAAGGCTCCTCCGAAGAAATTGGCGAGCACGACCGGCAGGAAATTCATCGCGGCAGTGAGACCTGTCTTTGCGGCGCTTCCCGTCGTCAATAGGACGAACCAGGGAATCGCCACCTGGGCCATCGAATTTCCAGTCATGGATATCGCGTTGGCGCCGAAGAGCGAATAGAGAGGAACGCGCCCCGGCGTTGTCACCGTCGACATCTGTTCACGATCTCATGACTCGGATTGTGGTCCGTGTAACAAAAGTACGATCCCTCACTCGGAAATATCTTTTTTCGGAGGCTGTGTGTTCTCAAAGGTCTTGATCGCAAACCGGGGCGAGATCGCCGTGCGTATCGCACGCACTTGTCGGGAGCTCGGCATTGGGTCGGTCGCCGTGTTTTCGGACCCGGATCGCAACGCTCGCCACGTGGTCGCGGCCGATGAGGCGATCCACTTGCCCGGCCGGGCGCCGACCGAGACGTATCTACGGATCAATGCTCTTTTGAGCGCGGCCTCCGAAACCGGAGCCGAGGCCGTTCATCCGGGTTATGGATTCTTGGCGGAGAGCGCCGCTTTCGCTGAAGCCGTAATCGGTGCCGGTCTGACCTGGATCGGGCCTCCTTCCGAGGTCTTGGAAGGTGTGGGCGACAAGATCTCAGCGCGCCGAATGGCCGAGCGAGCCGGTGTGCCGGTCGTTCCCGGACTGCTCGACGCGATTGAGGATCCGCGGGAGGCGCTTGCCTTTGCACAGGAGCACGGATGGCCGTTGGCGATAAAGGCTGCGGGCGGTGGTGGGGGCCGGGGCCTGAAGGTGGCGCGCTCGGAGGCCGACCTCAATGCAGCTTTCGAGGCAGCACGACGCGAGGCGAGCGCATACTTCGGGGACGAACGCGTCTACGTCGAGCGGTACCTGGACGCGCCTAAGCATCTCGAGGTTCAGATCCTGGCCCCGCCCAACGCTCAAGCATTGTGGCTGGGACTCCGCGACTGCTCCTTCCAACGCCGTCACCAAAAACTGGTTGAGGAGACTCCTCCGCCCCTCTATAGCGAGCGCGGCTCCGCTATCGGGGATGCGGCCGTTGCCGTCGGCCAGGCGGCCGGTTACGTCAATGCGGGCACGGTCGAGTTTCTCGTTGACGAGGCCGGCGATTTCTATTTCCTCGAAGTGAACGCACGCTTACAGGTAGAACACACCGTGACGGAAGAGGTCTACGACATCGATCTTGTCGCGTGCCAGCTGAGGATCGCGGCTGGAGACGACCTCGACATCCAGCAAGAGGACCTCGTGCCGCGCGGCCACGCCATTGAATGCCGCATCAATGCCGAAGATCCTCGGCGCGGCTTTGCGCCGGCACCCGGCAGACTCGAACGTTTTGAACCGCCGCGCGGCCCGGGGGTTCGTATCGACTCGGGTTACGCGACGGGAGACACGATCCCGTCCGACTACGACTCTCTGATCGCGAAGCTCATCACCTGGGGTGAAGACAGAGAGCAAGCGCGACAGCGCATGCTGGCGGCACTTCATGACCTGGCCATAGAGGGCGTTCCAACCACGGTGGAGGCTCACCTTCTGCTGCTCGACAGCGAAGAGTTCAAACGCGGGATTCACACCACGCGCACGATCGACGAAGAGGAGTTACTTCAGTCGCTCGAGCAGAGAGCGGCTGCAGGACCGTCGGACGTGCTGATGGTGGCCGGGCGACCGGTCGCGCTCTGGAACCCGGCGATGGCGCGCTCGGCAAGCGCCGCAGTTCATCAGGCGAGGGCGGCCGTCGGCGACATCGTTGCTCCGATGCAGGGAACCATCCTCAAGGTACTGGTGCGGGAAGGCGACTCGGTCGAGGCGGGCGCGCCGGTTCTGATTTTGGAGGCCATGAAGATGGAGACCAGCGTGGCCTCGCCGCGCGCGGGGACCGTCGTAGAGCTACACGCGCGCCCCGGAGAGACCGCCGCCGCCGGACAGATCCTGGCCGTCGTGGAGTGAGTCCTCAGTTTGCGCTGACCCTGATTCTTCAAACGGCCGCGGCGGCCGGGGTGGGCTGGGTGACGGGCGACTACCTGCTCGGACGCTTGAACAAAGGGCCGCATCCCGCGGTTCGCCTGGGGGCTCCGGAACGGGCCCTGGCCGCGATCGTCGGCTTCTGCCTGGTCGCGATCGGGTTGATGCTTGCCCACATCGTCACCGGCGGAGCAGTGTTTGGAAGCCGAGCGGCGGTTCCTGTCATCGCTCTGCTGATCATCTGGCTCGGCCGTAAGCGATTCCAACGTCCACGGATCGCTCCCGCCGCGCTCTGGTTGGGCCTCGTCCTCGCGCTCCTCTACGTCCTGCCCGTTCTAGTTGGAGGCCCCGGGGCACGCGTCGGAGATCCGTCGTGGCATCTCGGGTGGACCGAGCAACTCCTCGCGGGCCAGCCTGTTCCGGTCGGCCCGGCGCCCGGCCTCGATGCGAACGCTTACCCATGGGGGTTCCACGCCCTGCTCGCAACTCTCGTTCGCCTTGTCCCCGGATCCGAACCTTTAATCGCCTTGGAGGCTGTTCAGCTGATGATCGTTGCAGGCATTCCGCTTGCGGCCGCATGTCTTGCCAGGCTGGTCGCGCCCCGAGCCGGACTCCTTGCCGCGGCTGCCTCCGCTTTGATCGGTGGTTTCGGGTGGCTTCTGCTCTCCGAGCCCTATCTAGAGACGACGCCGTACGAGGCCCCCACGGCGGATCTGGTGGTGACGTCTCCCAACGCGGTGTACGAAATGCTTCCGCCCGCTCTGCCGCGCGAGGTCGGGCTCGTGCTCCTGGGAGCGACGGCCGTTGTGATCTCGCTCGCGCTTCAGAGGCGCGAACGGAGGAGCGCCTTCGGTGCGGGAGCGTTGGCGGGAGTCGTGGGTTTATTCAGCGTTCCTATGTTTGTCGGCACCGTTGCATGGTTGCTCAGCGGATGGCTGATCGGGTCGCGGGCGCCGGCGATCGTGATCCAGATGCTGGGGACGGCGGCCGCCGTCTTCGCTCTCTGGGCGGGTCCGGTCGCGGCCGCGACCGTTCGTTACGGGGGTCTGGTCGACATCACCCCGAGGCTCGGGCGCGAATGGGGGCCGGTCGAGGCGGTCGCATCGTGGGGTCTTCTCCTGCCCGCTGCTCTGGTCGGAATAGTGCTCGTGTCACGAAGCAGGGAGGCAGCCGCCCCGGTTTTGCTGGGCTTCGCCGCGGCCTGCTCTCTGTTGTTGGTCCTCTCGATCGCGCGCGCGGAATTCGGATGGTCCCTGTGGGAGCACGAGACAGTGCTGCATCAGGGACGGGTATGGCCTCAGGCGCACCTGCTCGGCGGCACCTTCGCGGGCATCGCCGGCGCGCGGATGATGGCCCGGACGCCGGCGTTTCGGACGGTGATCGCAGGGTTGATCCTGGCGCTCGCCGCGCCCTCGGTCCTACGCGCGTCCATCGACATGCACGCTTTACTGGTCACCAACCGGGAAGGCTTCTTCTACGACTCTGCCAACCTCGGCGAGGATTCCTTGGTGCGAGCCGCGGCGGAGCATCTGGACCCAAACGATGTGGTGAGGGTTGACGGTCCGGATGCTCTCGGTTTCTTGCTGTTCCAGCTCTCGGGGGTCCGCCTGAGCACGTACGACGATCCCCGGCTGGAGACGAACGACCTCAGGATTCGTTTTCGGAAGCCGGCGCACGCCTGGGAGGAGCGAACCGCGGGCCCCGGGTACCCGCCGGATTTCGAGGTGATACCCGCCGCGCTCGCCCCCGTTTCGGGGACCGTCGTGGCGGAGGGGGCGTACGGAGGGAGCTCTTGGGTCTTGGTGGCGACCGCGGCGAGGGAATCCTGATGCTGCCGGCCGCGTTGTAGGGACCGTATGGCGGACCTCTATTTCGTAGACGGACTGCTCGAAGCTCAGCCGCCTCGCGACTCGGCCGCGGAGAACGAGGCTCTCGACGCCTACTCGCAGATCGTTACGGGAATCGTCGATCTACTGTCGCCCTCCGTCGCCAATCTCCAGGTTTATCGCCGAATTGGAGGGACGCGTCGCATCGCCGGAGGGGGCAGTGGGGTCGTCATAACGCCCGACGGATTCATACTCACGTCCGCCCACGTCGTCGTCGGCACGGACCGGGGTGAGGCCTCCTTCATTAACGGAAGCGAGGCCGACATCGAGATCGTCGGGATGGATCCGCTGTCCGACCTCGCTGTCGTCCGCGCCTCCGGCTCAGGATTTACACCGGCGGCCCTCGGAGACGCCGCCCGGCTCCGAGTTGGCCAGCTGGTTGTCGCCCTGGGCAACCCGCTTGGCTTCGCCGGGTCGGTCTCGGCCGGAGTGATCAGCGCCGTCGGACGGTCGATAGCGACGCGGTCCGGCTCGATGACCCGGCTCGTGGAAAACGTCATCCAGACGGATGCCGCGCTGCATCCGGGCAACTCGGGAGGAGCGCTGGCCGACAGTTCGGGGGCGGTGGTTGGGATCAACACCGCCGTGGTCGGAGGGATCGGCGTCGGGCAGGGTCTAGGTCTCGCGATCCCAATAAATGCGGCGACGCGCCGAATCATCGCGACGTTGATGCAGCACGGGCGCGTGACCCGTGCCTACCTAGGGATCGCGGGAGGGCAGCGGCCTCTTCCCCCGCGTCTAGCTCGCACGACCGGACGGGATACGGGAATCGAGGTCGTCGAAGTCGTGGCCGGAAGTCCCGCGGCGCGCGCCGGGATCCGCTCCGAGGACATCCTTCTTGAGATCGCCGGCGAGATTGTCGCCGGGATGGACGACCTACAGCGCTTGATGGATGGGACGGCTGTGGGTCAACAGCTCCCGGTGAAAATCCATCGCGACGGCGAGATCCTGACGGTCGACGTCATTCCTTCCGAACTCTCGGGTTAGCGGTCGACCGCCCCACGCCTAGGCCGAGAGAAGTTGGCGCGCGATCACTAAGCGCTGTATCTCGGACGTCCCCTCGAAGATCGTGTAGATCTTTGCGTCGCGGTACCACTTCTCTACAGGGAAATCCTTGATGTATCCGTACCCGCCGAGAATCTGGACCGCTTTCTCGGTGACCGCGACCGCGGTCTCTCCCGCCTTGAGCTTGCTCATCGAGCCCTCGGCCTTCTCAAACGGCTGCCCGCTGGCCGCCAGCCACGCGGCGCGGTAGGAGAGAAGACGGGCGGCCTCTACCTCGACGGCCATGTCCGCCAGGTGATTTTGGATCGACTGATGCTGGCCGATCGGCACCCCGAAGGCTTCTCTGTCCTTGGCGTAGTCGATGGCGAACTCCAGGGCCGCACGCGCTATGCCTACGGCCTGTATCGCGACGTACGGACGGGTCACCTCGAACGTGCGCAGAGCGGCAGAGGATCGACCGCTGGTCTCGCCCTTGCGCGCCTTGTCCAGCTTCGACTCGAGTCGGTCCATCCCACCGAGAACGCGGTCGACCGGGATGCGGCAGTCCTCGAGGATCACCTCGCTTGTATCCGACGCACGGATGCCGAGCTTCTTCTCCTTTTTCCCGGGACTGATCCCCGGGTCGTCACTCGTAATGACGAACGACGCCTGTCCGCGGTGTCCCAGGGCCGCGTCGACCGTGGCCACAATCACGTAGTAGTCGGCTACGCCCCCGTTGGTGATGAAGACCTTGCGCCCGTTCAGGACCCACTCGTCTCCCTCGCGCACCGCCTTCGTGCGTAGGTTCCTAACGTCGGACCCGGCTTGTGGCTCCGTAACTCCGAAGGCGGCGACTTTCGGCTCCTCGACCGTCCCGAAGAACCGCGGGGCCCATTCCAGCAGCTGCTCGGGCGTCCCGACGCTGGCCAGCGCCGATAGCGGCAGGCCGGATCCCAAGATCGCGAGCCCGATGCCGGCGCACCCCCAAAAGAGTTCCTCCTGGATCAACATCAGGGTCAGGCCGCTCGGATCCTGTTGGGCCTGGATGTAGATGTCGGGCCCGTAGAGGCCGGTCTCCGCCGCCTTCTTGATGACTGGCCAGGGAAATTCCTCGCTCTCGTCGTACTCGGCGGCCACCGGACGGATCTCTTTTTCCGCGAATTCGTGGGCCCACTTCTTGATCTCGATGTGCTCTTCGGTCAGGGCAAAGTCCACAGTGCCTCCGGTTGAGATAACTTGACTCGGCAGTCAAGTTTTACCCTGAAAAGATATCCGAGCAACCGCTCAGGAGGAAGGTTATGGAAGAGCCCGAGGGTCTTGATACCGGAGCCAAAGAGGAAACCATCTCCTATGAGCGGCTGTACCGGCTCTGGGAGCAGACCAACTGGTCGGCCACGCAGATCGATTTCTCGGTCGACAAGGACCACTGGTACTCCAAGCTCACCGAGCGCCAGCGCGAGTCGGCGCTCTGGACCTACGCGATGTTTCTCGTCGGGGAGGAAGCCGTCGCTCGAACGCTGACCCCGGTTCTCGACGCAGCCCCCACCCACGAGCAGAGCATCTTCCTCACCACTCAGATCGTCGACGAAGCGCGCCACCACGTGTTCTTCGATCGCTTCATGCGCGAGGTCGCGGGCTTCGGGCGCGACCGGGAATCAACCCTGCAGGAAATGCGGCCCTTTTTGACGTGGGGTTTCGAGAACATCTTTGCGGAGCTCGATCGCACCACAGAGGCCTTACGGAAGAAGCCCAAGGATCGCCTCCTGCTCACTCAGTCGGTGGCGCTATACCACTTGATCGTTGAAGGCCTGCTCGCGATTCCGGGGCAACACTTCATCCAGCGTTACACGGAGAAGCTGGAGATCCTGCCCGGGTTCACCGAGGGGATCAACAACGTCTCCCGGGACGAGTCGCGACACGTGGCCTTCGGCATCAAGTTTCTCGGCGATTTGATCAGATCGTCCCATGAGTGTCGCGCGGCGGCAATTGAGCTTTTCGATCGCGTCCTTCCCTATTCGATCGGGGTCTTCGTGCCGCCGAACCGAGATCCGTCTTACGCGGAGTGCTTCGATTTCACATTGGAGGAGATCTACGCGTTCGGTCTCCGCGGTTTCGAGACGAAGCTGCGACGCCTCGGTATCGATCCGCAAGAACTTCGTTTGCTTGCCTACGATGACCGGGAATCCTCCTACGAGGACCGTGCCCGCCAGATGTGGGTCTTGATCAACGCCGGGGTCGTCGGCGACGACCGACGTGAACCCGAGGTGACCCTGGAGGCCTTCGAGATTCTCTTTGCCGGGATGGCGCGGATCATGGACATCAACACGGCCCGGGATCTCGGCGGACCGATCGAATGGGATTTCTCAGATGCCGAGCCTTGGCATCTGGTGGTCGTGAATGGGCATGCAGAGGCAAAGCTCGGTCGCGCGGGTAACCCGGCCCTTCGTCTCGAATGCGCCGCGGCCGATTTCGCCAAGATCGCAATCGGACGTACCGATCCGCGCTGGGCCCTGTTGAAACGGAAGCTGAAGGTCCACGGGCAACTCAGCCATAAGACCAAACTCCCGAAGCTGTTCCCTTACTAGTCCATACGCATGGACTTCGACCTCTCGGAGGAACAGCAGGCGTTTCAGAAGACCGTGCGCGCTTTCGTCGACGACGCGATCCGACCCCACGTCGAGCGCTGGGACGAGGAGCACAAGCTCCCGCTGGACGCGATCGCTCAGATGGCCGACCTCGGTCTGTTCGGCCTGCCCTTTCCCGAGGAGTACGGCGGTTCGGGTGCGGACTTTCTGACTCTGTGTCTTGCGATCGAGGAGATCGCGCGCGTCGATTCCTCACTCGCGATCACGCTCGAGGCGGCGGTCGGACTGGGAGCGATGCCGGTCTTCCGGTTCGGAACCGAGGATCAGAAGCAGCGATGGCTTCCCTCGCTGGCGCGCGGCGAGGCTCTCGCGGGTTTCGGACTGACCGAGCCCGGAGGTGGCTCGGACGCGGGCGCCACGAAGACCGCGGCCCGCATCGAGGGCGGCCATTGGGTGATCAACGGATCGAAAGCTTTCATCACCAACGCGGGAACCGAGATCACTTCATTCGTGACGGTGACGGCGGTCACAGGGACGGAGGGCGACCGGCGTAAGGAGATCTCGGCCATCATCGTCCCCGCAGGAACGGAGGGGTTCTCGGTCGCTCGTGAGTACCGAAAGATGGGTTGGTGGCATTCGGATACTCGCGAGCTGAGCTTCAGCGACTGCCGCGTGCCTGAGGAAAACCTGCTCGGCGGCCGGGGCGACGGCTTCAGGAACTTTCTGAAGATCCTCGACGACGGACGGATTGCGATCGCCGCTCTAGCGGTCGGTCTGGCACAGGGCTGTGTGGACGAGAGTCTGGCCTACGCCCGGGACAGAACCGCTTTTGGGCGTCCGATCGGATCCTTCCAGGCGCTTCAGTTCAAATTGGCCGATATGGCGGTGAAGACCGACCTCGCGCGGAACGCTTATTACCGAGCGGCCTGGCTGAAAGAGCGAGGGCGCCCGTACAAGAAGGAAGCCGCGATGGCAAAGCTGTATGCCTCCGAGATTGCCGTCGACGTCGCTCGGGACGCGGTGCAGATCCACGGTGGCTACGGCTACATGGAGGAGTTCGCCGTCTGCCGACACTTCCGCGACTCGAAGATCCTCGAGATCGGCGAGGGCACATCCGAGGTGATGAGAATCCTTATCGCCCGGGAGTTGGGTCTCCCGGAGGCATAGCCGTTCCACCCCAAAAACTCGTCATTTCGGACGCGGACATCGTTGAAGCTTGTACGGCCGCGCGCCGCGCCGGGCGCGTGGGCTTCGACACCGAGTTTCTCCGGGAACGCACCTACCGGGCACGTCTGTGTTTGGTCCAGGTGACCTCGGGCGATGAGGTTGTGCTGATAGACCCGTTGAGCGATCCGCAGCTCGGGCCGCTCGCCGACCTCATCGCCGACCCGGAGGTAGAGGTGGTCGTCCATGCCGGCCGGCAGGACTTCGAGATCTTTCACGATGCCTTTGGAGTTACACCGAAGCGCGTCTTCGACGTCCAGATAGCCGCCGGCTTTGCCGGTCTCGGGGCTTCGCTGCCCTACGGCAGGCTCGTCGAGGCGGTTCTGGGTACCAAACTCGCGAAAGGCGAGGCGTACACGGACTGGTGCCGCCGGCCGCTGTCCGACGCTCAAACAAAGTACGCGGCCGACGATGTGCGTTACCTCATCCCTCTGGCCGATGCTCTGGCGAAGCAACTTGCTGAACAGGGGCGCGCGGATTGGGTTGCCGATGAGATGCGCGAGCTGGAGAACGTTCGTCTCTATACGAGCTCACCGGACGACGCTTACAAACGTGTCCCCGGGCAGGGGACTCTCTCGCCGCGTCAGGTTGCCGTCCTGAAGGAGGTGTCGCGCTGGCGAGAAGAGGAGGCGTCGAAGCGCGACTTGCCGCGCGGGTGGATCATCAAGGACGTGAGCCTCGTCGAGCTCGCTCGCCGGGCGCCGACGGATCGACGCGCTCTTCAAGCGATCAGGGGCCTCAACGACAAGCTGATCGAGAGATCGGGTCAGTTCCTGCTCGCGGCGATACAGAAAGGGCTCACGGCTCCTCCGCTGGCCCGACCACGCGCCCCCGATCGAGCGCTGGCGGCAAGAGCGAGAGCGGTGGCCGCTCTGGCCGAGCCGGTTATCCGCGCCAGAGCGGACGCCGCGGGGGTCGCCAGGGAGTTGCTGGTTACACGTGACGAACTCGAGGCCTTCCTTGTGGATGCTCTCTCGAAGGATGCGGATATGGCTCGCCACCGCATCTTTCGAGGGTGGCGCCGGGAGCTAGTCGGGAATGCGGTGATCGAGTTGGCCGAGGGCCGAATCGCTCTGCGCGCCACCGCCGAGCCACCCTTCGTGAAGGAAGTCCCTCTCGACTAGCCCGACTCGACAAACGTGCTTTTATAGAGCCCAATGGCCAACGACGAGGAGCGCATCGCCCTCTTCCTCGACTTCGAGAACCTCGCCCTAGGGGCTCGAGATCGAGGGGACACTCTCGACATGGCCGTGATCATGGACGCGCTCTCCGAGCGCGGTCGGGTTGTTATTCGCCGCGCCTACGCCGACTGGAACTTGTTCTCCGAGCATCGGGCGGGTTTGGTGGCGCAGCGCATCGAGATGATCGAGGTGCCCCAGCGGTCCGGGATGGTCAGAAAGAACGCGGCCGATATAAAGCTGGCGGTGGATGCGCTCGAGCTGGCCTTCGAGCGCGCTTTCATCACGACGTTCGTCATCGCCTCGGGTGACTCCGATTTCACTCCCTTGGTGCTGAAGTTGCGAGAGCTAAACCGTCGCGTTATCGGAGTCGGGGTCGAGGGCTCGACTTCTGAATTACTGCCGGGGGCCTGCGACGAGTTCTTGTTCTATGAGCGGTTGACCGGCAGCAGCGGCAAGTCCTCTGAAGCGCGCCGGAGTGTCAAGGGCGACTCCGGAGATGAGAGCGGCTCCTCGGAGCTGGCCGATCTTGCCCGCCGAGTTACACAAACGCTGGCCGGTCTGCAGCGCTCGACCGATGGCCCAGTTCTCTCGTCGAGCATCAAACGGGCCATTCTGAGGAAAGACCCGACCTTCTCCGAGGCGGACTATGGCTTTCGGGCGTGGGGAGAGATGATGCGCCATCTGCAGTCCCGCGGCATCATCGAGCTGAAACCGGGGACGGCGGCGGGCGACCCCACCGTTGAGTTCCCAACCGACGGTCGCAGTGAAGAAGAGGCGTTTGGGCTTCTGCGCGACATCGTCGCCGAGCTGGAGTCGAAGAACGGGCCCCCTCAACTCTCGGGATTGAAGAATGAACTACGAAAACGCCATCCCGGCTTTAGCGAGAAGGACTTCGGCTACGGAGGCTTCCTCCAATTCGTCAAGGCCGCGTCCGCCAAAGGCACGATCGATCTTCGGTGGGACGACCAGGCGGAGGACTACTTCTTGTCGACGGGGGCCAGTCGCTAGGAAAGCTCACAATCGCTTTAATGACGCTGTAGCCGCAACCAGTCGGTTCGATCGAGAGCGTAGATGCGGACGGGGCCGCCGTGCGAACCAAGAGCGTCCCGCTCGAACGACATCCCGAGGGCATCCATGATCCGTCCGGAAGCGATGTTCTCCGGTTGATAGCGGCCGATGATCCTTTCCAGCCCGATACGTTCGAAGCCTTCATCACGGAGGGCAGTGGCTCCCTCGGTGGCCAGTCCTTGACGCCAGAAGTCGGGATCAAGCCACCAACCGATCTCAATCTCGTCGTCCGCTACGTCGGTTGCTTCGGGGCTCACATGATTCAGGCCAACGAACCCGATTCTGCGCGAGGTCGCTTTTTCAGACAACGAGCGCCAGCCGAAGCCGTACTTATCCCAGTGCTCGCTTTGGCGTTGGAAAATCTCATCCACACGAGCCGCATCCCATAAGGAACCATCACCGATGAACCGCATCACCTTGGGGTTGGTCGCCAGCCAGGAAAACAGGTGATTATCGGCTTCACTCCAAGGACGCAGGACGAGACGAGCTGTTTGGATGGGCCCGGTCTCGTAGGCCAAGAACTAATCGTCCTTGCCGTCCGTATCCATCTCGTCGATCTGCTCCTCGACCTCTTCGCCGAATTGCTCGGCTTCGTCTTCGACTTCGCGCACCGTTTCCTCCACATCACGAACATCTTCTTGGTCGCAGGCGGGGAAGAGCCCTAAGGCCAAAAACAAGGCCGCGATGAGAGGCAATCGTCGAAGTGTTGACAATGTGCTCATGAGTGCTCCCTTGTTACCGGAGACCGAAGCTTCCTCCGGTTAGTTACCCGCGCGACGGGCGTTCCGAACGAAGCAGTCCTGGACGGTCGCTAGCGCCAGTGGCTGTGAACCAGCGTCTTGGTGAAACCCCAGGCGTAGCGCAGCGAGTGGGGCTTCTTACTTTTGCCGGCCAGGCGCGCTCTGCCCGTGGCCGGCACCTCTAGCAGTCTCAGCCCGCGGCGCGTCGTCTCGACGATGAACTCCGGTACATAGAACTGATTCTGCCGGATGTCGATTTGTGTCAACGCGGCGGCCGTCGCGGCGCGAAAACCTGTTGACGGATCGGTCACAGGCACGCCAACCAATCGGCTCATGACGCGCGCAAAGAAACGAATGCCGAAGCGACGGAGGGGTGCTCCGACTTCGAAGCCTCCGAGCGCGCGCGACCCTTGCACGATGTCGGCGCGTCCCTCCAGAAGCGGCGCGAGGAGCCGCTCGATCTCGGCCGGATCGTGCTGGCCGTCCCCATCGAGTGTCACAACGATCGTGGCGCCGGCTTCGAGCGCGGCTCGGAAACCGAGTCTTACGGCCGCCCCCGATCCCAACCTGGGTTGTTGCGTGAGTACGGCAACTCCGCGCTCCCGAGCGACTTCCTCGGTTCGGTCCTCGCATCCATCGGCCACCACCAGTGGGGCTAAGGGAATCCCGGAAGCCGACCGCGGAATGGCCCCGAGAACGGAAGGCAAAGATTGCTCTTCATTGTGCGCGGGAATCACCACCACGCAGAAGGGCGGTGGTTGTCGTAGATCGTCGACGTCGATAACCGGTTCTATTTCTTGAACTTGCATTAACACCCTTTCGAGGTCGGCGGAACGATAGCCGACCTAGACTTCGGCGATGGAAAATTGGGAAGCGGAGACGTACGGCGAACGCATTGCAGAGGCCTACGAAGTGCTTCATCGAGCTCTATTCGATGTCGATGTAACCGTCGACGTGCTCGCCGAGCTTGCGGGGAAAGGCCCCGCGCTCGAGCTGGCGGTGGGGACGGGACGAATCGCTATTCCACTCAGCGAGCGCGGCATCGAAGTGCACGGAATCGATATCTCTCCCAAGATGATCGAGAACCTTCGGTCCAAGCCCGGCGGGGGCGGGATCAAGGTGACGATGGGCGATTTCGCCGACGTGCTCGTCGAGGGAAAGTTCTCCCTCGTCTTTATCGTGTTCAACACCCTCTTTGCGCTTACCCGCCAAGGGGATCAGGTTCGTTGCTTGCGCAACGTGGCCCAGCACCTGACGCGCGACGGCGTGTTCGTCGTGGAGGCTTTCGTGCCGGATCTGTCACGCTTCGACCGCGGCCAGCGCGTCGAGGTGAACGACATCGAGGTGGATCGCGTGGTGATGGGCGTCAGCCGTCACTATCCGACCCAGCAACGTATAGATGCCCAACACATCGTTCTCGACGACACGGGTATCCACATGTATCCGGTCAGGCTCCGCTATGCCTGGCCTGCGGAGCTGGACCTAATGGCAGCGGAGGCAGGGATGGAACTGAACGCTCGCTGGTCGGGTTGGAGTCGCGACCCTTTTACAGAAGCCAGCGAGAGACATATCTCGGTTTACAAGCTGACTTCGTAAGGGTCTACCGCTTTACGCCCACCGCCGGAGGCGTCGCGGGACATAAGCGGCCCTGTCGGTAGCGGCTGGGACCGAAGCTCTGAACGTCGGCAGCGTTCAGCCCGTGAACGAAGGATCCCGTAAAGACCCCGGCAAAGAGGAGATCGTCGAGTCTGTCATCGGACACTTTCTCGGCCCCCGGGGCGTTCGGCGGGATGCTGTCTTCGAGCCTGTAGAGCGAGAGCCAACGCGCGACCACTTCGGGATCCACCAGATTCGCCGCCGCCTCTGCCTCGTTCAGGTAGATGTCGGTGGTTGTGATCTTCGCGACCAGTGGTCTTTCGTTATCGAGTTGGTCGAAATGGGCCTCCAGATCACGCAAGAGCTCGCGACTGTTGATCCTCCAACCTCCTGATACCTCGGGAAGCGGTTGCTGTCCATGATCGGCGGTGATCAAGAGAACGTAGTTCCGCGGGCCGACCCTTCGATCCAGCAAACCGACGATTCGTTCAACCTGACGATCGTGCTCACGCAGTATCTGCGCTTGTTGTGGCCGCTCCATGTTCCAGACGTGGCCTCCGAAATCGAGCGGTTTCAGATTCACGTAAAGGAGATCGGGAGTCTCGTCGAGGCCCAGCCCCTCCGACCGGATGCTCTTGACGATGGCGTCGCCCGTGTAGCGAACGAACGCGGGCGTTCCCGGCTCGACGGTGGGATCGGTCAGATCCTTGACCGGTTCGCCATGCCACAGGCCATCCTTGGCCCCGTCGAGATGATCCACCTCTTCCAGATGGATCGGCTGATCAAACCAAAGCCCGTCCGCGTCGCCATCTTGGGGATCCATAGCCCGCAGGTAACGATCCAGCTTGTCGGGATCCTCCAAACGCAAGACCCCGGGAAGCTTGTAGAACTTCTCGTTGATCCACCAGCGACGTTCGCCCGCCTCCCAGATAGCCGCGAAGTCCCGGTCACCAGTGGCTCGCTGCGCCCCGCGGCCGATCATGCCGAGGTGCCAACCCTCGTAGGCGACCATGCCCACCACCGGCTCGTTACCCTCGTGTTCGTCGAATAGCTCGCCCACAGTCGGAGCTTTGAGATAGCGAGGATCTGAGTTCTGTAAGAAGGCGTCGACGATGGCTCCGTCGGGCAAACGGAGCTGGTTGCCGGGAATCGCGTGATCGCCGGGAAAGAGCCCGGTGCCGACGTTTGCGTGGATGGCGCCGGTGATCGAAGGCGCGGAGCCGATCGTCGCACGGTCGTAAAGGGTTCCCGCCTTTTGGAGATGTTTCTGGAACGGCCAGGCGTCCGGCCAGCGCCGAAGCACGTTCCAACCACCGCCGTCATAAACGATCGTGACGATCAGTCGCGGTGTCGAGCGCTCCGCCCGAGGCATGAGCGCTTCATCCAATGGATTACTCGCCCAGCGGTTCTTCAGGTCCACGTCAAGCAACCTCTCGTAGGTCGGCGCGATTCCGGCCACCGTCACCGCTCGGTGGGAGGTCTTGCCCGCATGGATGAATCCCGGACCGTAGAGATGGATGGGTACATGCGCTAAGTACTTCCACGGATTGGGATGCGTCGATCTCGGATCGGGGTCGTCGCTGTCTAGGCGTCGCAGATCCCACTCGCCCATAAGGAAGTTGTATGGCTGGGGCACCAACAGGATGTCTCCCGAACGTTGCGGGACGTATCCCGCACGAATGCGTCCCATGACACACCGCCCGATCCGCGTTGCCATCTCGGATTGCGTGCGCGAGGTAGGTGGAGCCACGATGGGCTCGACGGATTCTGTTCGGATCGCGAGCGCGACGCTTGCGGCAGAGGCAATCACAGTCATAGTGAGCGCCACCAGTGCGATCTTGGCAATGATGCCTGGTCGAATCACGTGTCTCCTCACGTTTCTGTTCGGACTATCGAGAAAGCTGCGGCCCCGAAGGGACCTCTCGGGTGCGTCGGATTTCAGGCTACAGCCGATACGGTAGACGAATGCAACTGATCAGATCGAGCGTTTCTCTGCTGCGCCTGCGCGATTTCGCGTTGCTAATGACGACGCAGTACGCGTCGCAGATGGGCGACGGGATAGTACAGGTCGCACTGGCCAAACTCATCGTGTTCGGTGGCCAGCGGGGCTTTGATCTCGAAGGCGCGCGCTCTCCTGAGGAGTTGTTGCGTATCGCGCTTTACCTTCTGATTCCATACACCATAGTGAGCCCATTTCTCGGTGTCCTGATCGATCGTTGGGATCGCCGCCGATTGTTGATGGGGGCAAACGGGCTGCGCGCCGTGGTAATCGCGTCGGTGGGAGTCATCGGCGTAGCTGCCGTGGGCGACGCGGCCCTGTTCGGGTCGTTTCTCTTGACCCTCGCCTGCACCAGGCTCGTTCTTGCAATCAAGGCGGCGGCATTGCCGGTAACGGTGGATCACACCGAGTTGGTTTCAGCCAACGCCATGTCACAGCTCGGAGGTGCCTTGTTTCAGCTCGCGGGAGTGGGAACTGCTCTTGTTCTCACCGGGATCGTCAACGCCGAGATCGTCGTCCTCGGCGGAGCGGTCGTGTACGCCGCAGGCGCGGGATCGGCCGCATTACTGCGCCGTGTAGGCGAGATCCGCGCTACCACCGGCCTGCTGCAGTTGCTGGCGGGTGTGATTAGACGGATTGCCGAAGGGCTGCGGGAGGTATGGGCGACACCGGCTGCCGGTGCGGCGATCGCCACGTACTTCTGGTTGCGTCTTCTGTGGAGCTTTGCCCTCGTCGCGATCGGCTTCATAGCTCGTGACCTATTGGCCGGCGATGACCTGCAGCAGTTGCTCGTCACCGGCGGCGCCGGCGCGCTGGGGGCCGCCCTGGGCTTCGTCGGGGCGCGCGCGCTGGCGGATCGCTTTCGCACGCCGGCCGCCCTGGTCCTGGCCGCTTCGGCCCTCGCCGGAGGCGCGGTGGCGACGTTAGGTGGCATCGAGGCCCGCTTCGCGATCGCGGTCCTGACATTCCTGCTCGGATTCGGCTTTTTCCTCGGCAAGATCTCGCTGGACACGCTCGTCCAACGCGCCTTAGGAGACGATTTCCGAGGTCGGGCCTTCTCGCTATACGACATCGCGTACGGCCTCGCCTGGGTCGGAGCCGCGGCGGCGATGAAGTTGTGGTGGACCCCGGCTGCGCAACAGGCCGTTCTGGCCTCCAGCGGCGGAGTCTTCCTGGTTGGCATCGTTCTTATCGGTCTCTGGTTCCGCCGCGTGCGGTTGCTCGCTGCCCTCGAGTCGCCGGCACCTACACACGCGTGAACTGGCTGACCTCTCGCCGACTGGCCATCGCGATCGTCGTACTGATCATCGGGGGCGCGGTCGCCTTCTACTACCAATTCGGCCAGCCGTTGCCGACGTTCCGCGAACAAGCGTGCGGTCTGCCGCCAGAGTGGCTCGAGCGGATCCGCGACGGCTATTCACCGGAGCGATCCGGAGAGATCGCGATCCTGCCCCACACGCCCGCGTACCTCGCTTCCGGCGAGGGGGGCTGGACCCATTCGGGCCCGTGGCCATACCTGCAGAATGTCCCGCTCGTCTGGTACGGCCCGGGAATCATTCCGACACGCGGGGATGTCGAGCGCCCCGTAACGCTCGCAGACGTGGTGCCGACGATCGGGCGCTTACTCAAAGGAGTGCTGCGAAGCGAGGATGGTGCTGCTCTCGACGAGGTGGCGGAGCTGGATGCGGAATTGCTGCGCTCCAAACGCCCTCGTCTCGTCGTCGTCGTCGTGTGGGACGGAGGAGGATGGAACGTCCTTCGCCAGTGGCCCGACGCGTGGCCGACCCTCGCGCGTCTCGGCGCAGAGGGCATCTCCTTCACCAACGCCACGGTGGGGTCCTCTCCCTCCGTCACACCTCCGGTACACACCACCCTGGGGACGGGCCGCTTTCCGTACGCGCACGGTGTCACGGACATCCTGGTGCGAGACGGCGAGCGAACCGTCGACTCATTTCTGAACGGTGAATCGTCGCGGTTTGTCAAAGTTCCCACGCTTGCGGAGCGCTGGGACGTGCAAACGCGCAACAAGGCCAAGGTGGGGATGGTCGGCTATGAGCCTTGGCACCTCGGCATGATCGGCCAGGGAGCCGAGCGCGAGGGAGGGGATCGCGACGATGCGGCGTGGGTCGACGTAGAGACGAACGAGTGGAAGACCAACCCTGATTTCTACCGTCTGCCGCCCAGCTTTTCGGAGGCTCAAGGGCCCGAGGAGGAGTTGGCCCGTCTCGACATCGAGGATGGCTCCCCGGACCAGACCTGGAGGGGGCACCGCATCCTCGACGATCCGTCCCGGATCGAGGAGACCCCGGCCTTCATCGCCTACCACGGGAGGCTGCTCACGGATCTGATCGAGAAAGAGGGATACGGCTCGGACGCAACGACCGACCTGCTCTTCACGAATTTCAAGCAGATCGACCGCCTGGGCCACTACTTCAACATGGCGTCACCGGAGGTGCGCGACGCGGTAGTCGAGAGCGATCGTCAGCTGGGCGTGCTGGTCGACGCGCTCGACGGATCAGTAGGGAAGGGACGCTGGGTGATGGTCGTCACAGCCGATCATGGGCAACAGCCCGACGCCGACGCGATAGACGGCTACGGCATCGACGGCAAAGAGCTCCGCCGGGATATCGAGGAAAGGTTTGGACCTGTGATTCGGTCGATCTGGCCGACCCAGGTGTTCCTTGACGCGGAAAAGATGGAGACGCTCGGAGTTCGCGTCGAGGAGGTAGCGCGCTTCATCGGCGGCTACCGTCTGCGGCACAATACGGCCCGCCCCGATCTGCTGTTGTTCGGGGCGGGCCGGTTCTCGCCGGGCGACCGCCTGTTTGATCTCGCGATTCCAGCCGCGCAACTGCCGGCGATCACTTGCGAGCGTTAGGCCTCGATAGGATGGCGTCACCGATGGGGACTTCGACTTGACCGCGCGCGTCCAAGATCACATCGACGGTCGAGAGGATCGCCCGGGGCCGGCCTGGCCCGGCCATCCGATCGCACTCGTCTTGACCACGTTGTTGCTTCTGACCATTTTCGGAGCCACCTTCATCTTGGATCCCGGGCGACCCGCGCCGGCAGACGACCCGGCTTACTACTCGTGGCGCACTGAGCTGCTCATAGCCGAGGGTCCCGCGGCCCTGTTAGATGCCCGCGGGCCGCGGGAGATGTACTCGAGCGGTTACCGCGTCACGACCCCCGTTCTCGGTTCCATCTTCCGAGGAGTCGCGGGAATCGCGCCGTTAACCCAGACCATCTGGTTGATGGTCGGCTTGCGCGTCGTGATCCCTTTGCTCTTGGCCGGATTTGTGGCCCGTCACCGCCGCGACCCACTCGCGTTTCACGTGGTCGCGCTGACGAGTGCCAGTCTGCTCCTGACTCCGCCTCTGGGTGGGTACCTCGACAACCTAGTGACGCTGGCGCTCCTGGGAGGGGCGGCGTTTCTGATCGGACCATCCGCGAACTCGTGGCGGGCGCGAATGGCGTTTGGCTTGCTGTTGTTTCTGTCGGCCCTCACTCACCCGACAACTCTCGTCATCTTCTGCGGCGTGCTGGCGGCGATGGCCGGTATACGCCTGCTCTTGTCCCGTTTCGACCTCCGCCAGACCTTGCGGGAGTACGCCGCCCCTTTGGCCACCGCAGCGAGCGCCGTGGTCTTGGGCTATGCCGTGTGGAAGTTGGGCGCCTGGGGACAGCCGGCCTCGCTCGGCGATGCCGCATTACCTCCCCCCGCGCCTGCCAGCTTTTTCTTCAAGCGACTCGGAGGGTGGGTGCGAGCCCTTCGGCCTCTGCTGAACGGCCCCCTCTTCCTGCTCGGACTTCTCTCGCTGGTCGCCGTGGGCCGGCGATGGATCCAGGACGACCTCGCGAGGCTCGCGGTCGTGTGGCTACTTCCACTAGTGGGGGCATTCGGATTCCTCGCCGGATTCGCGTTCCCGTATTACCGCTTCTTCAACACGACCCTCGCCTGGGTGCTCCTCATTGCGGTGGGGGCCTGGCTCGCCATGAGATTCTTCGTCGATCTCTCCCGGCGGGCGGGCGCGACCCGGGCCGCAGGAGCCGCCGGACTACTCGCGGTGAGCCTGATCGTCCTGACCAACTTCAGCGCAGGTTTCAAACTCATCGGTTGGAATGATCCGGAGATGGCGTGGATGACTCCGGCCGAGCAGCGGGATCTCGATGCGCTCCGCTTCTCTCTGGACAACGAAAAGAGGCCCATCGTCTTTACGGTCACTACCGACGCGACGGCGTCGGAAAGGATTTGGGGGGCGGTCAAGCGCGCGGGCAATGTTGCGCGTTACGGAGTGCCCGGGGAGCTATTGGACTCGACCTATGCATGTCTAGGGACGGTTGAGTCGTGCGTTCATGGAGAACCGATCGGCGAACAGGGATCCTTCGAGCGCGAGCTCTCGCAGGCCACTCTGGATTACATGAAGCCGAGGATGGGGGCCCAGGCTCCCTTGTACGTCTACGACAACGTGTTCAATACCGAGCCGATGTGGGAGGTCCCAGCAAACGTCGCTATCTTGGCGGTCACGGACGGCATGGTCACGCCAATCTCAGCGCGTGGGGGAAGCGATCGGCATACCTTCATGTACTCGGCCTCGTCTCCGCCGCGGTGGTCGTGGTTGCGCGCTTTGGCGGGGTTGCTGTTGTTGGCCGTTCCGGGATGGTTCGCACTGCGCGGCGTGCTTCCCGACGCTAGGTTGGCCCAAGCCCTCGGACTCATTCCCGTCTTGTCTGCGGGCCTGCTGGTGATAGCCGGCTTCGTCCTGGTCGCGTTGATCCGGGGCCCGTTTACTCCCGCACTCGCCTGGGTGACGTGGTTGGTCGCTCTCGGTCTCGGGTTCGTCGTTGGTCGCGTTGGCCTTCGGCGGGAACCGGCATGACCGGACCAGCTCTTTCCTGGCTCGACCGGCTTCCTGCCGCGAGCCCAGGTCGGACCGCGCGCGCCTGGTGGGGAGGCGGCCTCCTGTTGCTGGCCGCCGGAGTCGTCGGGTGGCTGACGGGCACTTTCAACGGAGGGCTGGTGGCGCTGTGGTGCTTTGCGGCTGCCACCGTTGCCGTCTGTCTCGTCCTACCTCTGAGCGCTGCATTCGTCGCGCCGCTTTTCATGGGCATCGCAGGGTGGCTTGTCGACATGCTTCCCTTCATCGTTCTCGTGGGCTGGACGACCG